>CANQON010000059.1 GCA_947625505.1 uncultured Bacilli bacterium | reverse complement strand
TTTGTCATATATTATGACGACTGTCATATCGCGTTTGTAATAAAACTTCGGCTCGTAAGAGCCGTGATTTTTTTGGCCCGCGCCTATAGGCAATTTTTCTGGGAATTCTGGGCCTGCACGCCCCGCCGCGGAATCCCGAAATTCGCACTTGTTAACCTGAGTTAACTTTCGTCATCACAAACAACAGTCTCTAACCACTTGCTGCAATCAACTAACACAAATTTGTTAACCTAAGTTAACACTACTCGCCGCAACGTCGTGATCGATCACGCTAAAAATAATTTAACAGCTATAGGCAATCGCCCGCACAAAATCTGTCCTTCACTAAACCTACACAGTTACAAAATTGTCGATTGACAACCACCCAGTTTTATGGCATAATATAATTGTTCGGAGGAAGGAAGACAAACTCACAGGGACCACAAAGTCTCCACAAATGAGTTTGACAACCAACAAAGAACGTGCTATAATAGAGGAAACAAAGGGAATGGCAAAGACACCTTCCCGCAGCCAGAAAGGACAAAGATAATGGCTAACACGAACAGCACCGCCACCGTTAAGGTTTCCCGCAAGACCATCATGAGCGCCATGCTCGACGCTGAGGTTGAGGCTCTCATCCTCGCCACCATTCAGGCCAACGACGCCGAGGTCACGCAGGAGGTCCTGCACGACGCCCTCATCAAGTGGCAGGGCGCCCTCAACAAGGGCAACAAGTCCACCGTCGGCACCAACGATGCATTCATCGAGTCCGACGTCGTGCCCTTCGTCCTCTCCGCTGGCGAGCCTGTGACCGCCAAGCAGGTGAACGACGCCGTAGTGCACGCAGAGAAGACGAACAAGGCTTCGGCCATGCTCCGCAGGGCTGTCACCCTTGGACTGCTCTCTAGGGACCGCGTCCGCAAGAACGCTTCCTACGAGTATGCCGAGCCTGGATATGACTGGGAGACCCACATCAGGGAGTACGACGACGCCATGGCAGAGCGTGCCACTGCCCGCATCGCCAAGGCCCGCAACAACCGTGGCACCGAGGAGATTGCCCCCACTGAGGAGGTTGACTAGTCTCCTTTACTGACCTTCCCTCTACTTCCAGGCCGTGGCAATCCCACGGGGCCCCGCACGTCGGGTCACTTAATAGGCGTGCTTCCTTCGACCAATAACTACTTGCTTTGACGACTAACCTTGGCCGCAACATTCTAGGACTACTACTCTTGGGCTCGACTACTTAATCACTTTGCTTCTCACATTTGCTCTGGCCTAGGACAACAGAGGAGTGTGGTATAGAGACCCGCTATGGGGATGAATAGCATAGCCGTGTCAGCCGCACGTAAAATGCGCTGCGTCATGAGAGTACAACGTAAAGAGACCTCTCCGCAAAGCATGTGAGCGTTAGGGAGCATGTCGTGTCTAGCCCTCTTACGTAACAGAGAGGGTGGCTTCTCAAGTGCCCTGAAATCTTGAGGACACTATATGACTGTGTCACGATTAGTCATAAGTCTAGACAAGTAGGGAAGCCTTGGCCGCAACAGCTAGGGCTTCTTTGCTATAGGTACAAGTTAACCTTAGTTAACAGTTTCATCCAAAATGAAATTTCCCGCAGACTTGAAAATGAAATTTCAAGATGAAAATAAAAATTATAACCAGAGTTGAAAATGAAATTTGACAACTGAAATTGTTTGTGCTATAATAATTAAAATTACAAACTGAAAGGAGTAAAACAATTTAGAACAGTTATCACAAACTCTACACATTTGCCGCATTCAAATTTGTCAACGAAAATTTTCTATGCTATAATATAGTCACAACGAAGAAAGAAAAAACAACCAAAAGAAAGGTTAGAAATGACGTTCTCTGAGAAGTTCAATCAGGCTTACAATCACGTGCGGGCCGCCCTTGAAATCTTTGACGAACTCAACGACGTCTTTGACACTAAGTATGTTGATGAAACTATGACTGAGGACTTTCTGGAAGCCTTTGAGACCCTGACCTCTGCGGCTGATGAGGTTAAGCAGGTCCGTGACGAATGGGACGAAATCTGCGGGAGGTAGATAATATGATGAACCTCGATACTGTGCGCGAAAACTTTGCTCGCAATGAGGACTTCATGACTGGAATCCTCCATGACCTCGACCTTATGTCCGATGGTCACGAGCACGATGAAGTCATCACTGTTGAAGATGAAGTTTGCACCGCTTTCGGTAAGATCCAAGATGCCATCGACTACATTGAGACCACCTTCAACAAGTACGCGAAGGAGTAAGCCATGACGCCAGTCCAGTTCCGCACAGCAATCATGAAAGTCCTTCAAAGAACTCACGATGACGCCTATTGGGTCTCCACCAACATGGTAGATGAAGACCTACTGGACCAGGGCATCTTCGAGACCTCGACTCAGAGGGTCGGCACCAACCTCAATATACTGAAGAGGTTGGGATATGTGGACAGGTTGGGGACTGCCAACGTCTGGAAGCTGACACCTAAGGGTGTGAAGGTTGACTTGGAGCACTGTAAGCTATAGTTAATAAAAATATTTAGCAACAGCCTAAAAGTTCAAGGTAATTTTAAGTTATCAAGAACTTTTGGGCTGTTTTTGTTTATCTAGAGTTTGAAACTGTTAACTATAGTTAACTTCTGCACTATCAAAATGTTAGCCTAGGTTAACCACGCACTAAAATTAAACACTTACAATAATTATTTTAAACTTTTTATGCAATATTTTAAATATTTTATATATTTTCTTTAAT
>CANQON010000058.1 GCA_947625505.1 uncultured Bacilli bacterium | reverse complement strand
ATAATTGCGGGCCGAGGTTAGCATATTATAGGCCAGAGTAGAACCTGTTGCTAAAGTCATCCATAATCACATATGTCCGTTTTATGAAAATAATTTTAGCAACAGGTTGCATAGGGTTGCCAGATGTGGCACCCAACTCCGTTGGTGTAAGCCAAGAATAAAATACAAATATCCCATCACGCAAATAAAATAAAAATAGAATAATTATTATGACCTAGTTTTCTTCAACTGCCCGACGAATTTTTAGGTACCGATGATATTGCCTTAATGCATCTGCCATCTGCCAATCTTTGTCATCTAGACTTCTAAGTTCATCAATTGCTACTTCTGTCATTTCATCATTGTTAATTTCTTTGAAGAACTGTGGCGCTGCAATTACTGCATCTTTAAATTTCTGCCCTAGCATTAACTCATAGAACTGTTGCTGCTGCTCCTCAGTGATATTTGTTACTTCTAGCATTTTTATTGTAAATCTTGGGAAGTTTATCTCTATATCTTCATTTATCTTAATTGTCTTTGGATAGCTATCTTCTCTCTCTGTAGTTTTATCTTGATGTCGGTCTTCGACCACTTCTGCCTGCGGCGTCGGTATATTTTGTTTTTCTTGGTCTTGAACCTTCGGCTCAGCTACTTTTTCTATGCCAAATTTATCCTCAGCCACATTATCCTCAGTCTTCCCACCAATAGAAGCAACTAGTGAAGTGTTGTCTGTGAAATCCTTAAACTTCCAGACTGAAGACTGGACATTATCATTAGCAACTGCGGCCATTGACAGGAAGTCCTTAGCAACGGTTTCTACCTCAGCAGTATCTACTGGCAAGTCCTTCCCTACCCAAGGATTGTTCTTTCTATTATCACCAATTAGTGCATTGATTAAGATATACTTACCTCTATTGCCAGGGTGAGTTAAGTTGCCAGTATAGGCAATTAAGCCATGGTCTTCCAACTTCTGCAAAGCTTTGTCTACACTGCGGGCATTGGTAGTGGCATAACCCAACTTCTTAGCCAGACCATTATCACCAGTGATAGTGAACATGCGGAAGGCTGCATTTCTACTACCATTCTTGAGATACAACTGGTGGCGGTACTTAATGATTAGGTAGAGCTTCACCGCAGTTGAATCTAGAGTCTCCAAGAGAACATTAACCTCTGGAGCAGTCAATGTTACATATGTCTCGCCCTCCAAGAGTGTGCCATCATCACCTTCAACTGCGTAGATTGGCTTCAACTTAGCAGACATACCATGGCTCTGCGGCAACAGTTTCCAATGTGCGGCCATGGTTGTCTCAGATATCTTGCGGTAGAGGGTCTGGGGAGACCTATAGCCTATATTGTTAAGAGTGTTAACCAAGGTGCTGCGGTAGACCCAACCATTGTCGGGGAATATTTTCTGGAGACTGGCCGCGGCCAGAGCTATCATTCCATCAAACTTCACATTTGAGAGTACTTCCTCCTTAGTTGTAATCATAATGTTGAGCCCCGATAGTGACTCATATTTCTTCAACATTTCATGGGCTGCGGCCCAGAATTTCTTCCTCCGACTATCTTCAATGTTGGTAGGCATATCTCCCCTCCTAACTTTCACCAACTATCAAAAATAAAATGAAAAACTATAGCTTGAAGTATATATAAGTATAATAGTATATAAGTATATAGTAACTGCATTTATAAGAGAACCTAAGTACTAAAATAAGTGAACTTCCCTCCTACGTAAGAGAACTCTATACTTATTTTAAGACTATATAGTTCTAATCTGAGAATACTATAATACTAATTTAGGAACAACATTTTATTTTGTAAGAATTAACTTGTCTAAAATGGAAGTCCTCAGTTATATAAAAATGACAGCCCGCACTGTCATGATGTTAAATATTTGTTATTAAATGTTATCCAAGAGGTCGCCATAGAGTTCTCTAATCTCCTCTAGAGAATGCTCACACCACCATTCTTCAGCTTCATCCTGAGTCAACATAGTACCATCATCATTCCAAAAGAGAAGCATAGCATGACTACCAAACTTATCAATATCAGCAACATTAGGTGGATGCTTCTCCCAATACTCAGGCATAGCAACTTTACACATATAATCAAGCACTTCCCGCACCTGAGCAGTTTCATTATCTTCTGCTATTGGAAGCTTAATGTAAGGAAGACAATGCTTAACAGTATAATATATACCACTTCTATGGTAAGGATTATCTTTATAACTACGCTGCGGGCCAGCGTAAAATATATCTGGCAACTCAATAGTGAAGACAAAGTCTTCAACTTCAATATCCATTTCCCGCACTTTAGACATTGAATATTTATAGCCTTTATCTTCTAAGGCACTAAGAATTATTTGAACAAATTGCGGGATTGTTTCTAGATAATAATTCTCCAGTCCAGGCATACCGTTATCCATCCACGATAGACTTGCGGGCAGTCTAAGTGCGGTGGGCAAATCTGCATAACGGCATGGCTCTCTTTTTTCTAACATGGGTAATCAATAACCTCAAATTCCTTAGTGATTAGCAATTCACCATTAGAGTTAACAAAAATATCTTCAAACTCAGTATAGTCGATGAAGCCCTTAAGAGCATGGTTATCTAGACTATGTAGCGCAACATCCTTAGTACGATAGATTGCGGAAATGCCGCGCACTTCATTATCAACTGGGTCATAGATATAGACTGGACAAACCTTCATTCATTATCCTTTCTCTTGGTTAAATAATATCAATAAAACTTATTGATTCTACATTTTCACACTCAGAACTAAACACTTCTTTCAATGTGTCTTTTGTCACATCTTTATAATTCAATTTAAGTAGACACAAAGTATCGTCATCGTTTAGGTGAAATGTTTTATTATAATGGTCAGAAATTAAAGTAAAAGTTTTCATTAAAACTCCTAGCTGCGGCCCAGGTCAACAACTCTCAACCTAAGATTTAGAGTTAAGTCTCAAGTTGAGGTTAAGGGTTCTGGGATTTAATAGTAAAAGCAACATTATCCATAGCGTTGTCAATCTCTTCCCGCACAGACTCGTCAGGAAAATTATAGGCAGTTAGGCTTTCACTAAAGGGGCCAAGCAGCCTTCTATCAATAACTATGCCATGTGCGGCATCAGTAAGTTCCAGAACATAATAGTGAGTGTTTGAATCCTTGGCGCTAGCAGAGAAAAGAATGCCCTCAATACCGCTAGCGACTCTAGTTCTATCAATTATAGTCCACATAGCTAGCGGCCATTTCCAATGCCACTCATTTTCAATCTTCAATTTAACCTCCATTAAGTAATGTGAGTTTCAATTATTTTCCAAA
>CANQON010000057.1 GCA_947625505.1 uncultured Bacilli bacterium | reverse complement strand
ATTATTAATTTTGGAAATATCTTATAGAGTCCATTTAAAAAATTTAGCTTGTTCAAAGGAGTATGTTGATATGAAAATATTTAAAAATTTGATGCTTAAATTTGGCGCTTTATTCCTATGCATTTCTATTTTATACGTTTCAATAGGTAACCAAGAATTTATTAATTTGATTAAAACTATTAAAGGGGAAAATTATAATTCTTCTAATTTTAATCGTATATCTGATCCTAATACCATGGATTCGTATAAAGACCTTTTACTTAGTGATGAAAATGGTTCTCGATACGCAGGACGTATTTGGGCTGATAAATCTGTCTTAACTAATGATTTGTCATTGGATATGGATACGGATGCATATAAAGGCCATATTTATAACAATACTGAATTTTTGCATGTCTTCTCAGCTTTGGGTAGTGGTTTAAAAGTTTATCAACCATCACAATTAGATGTTATGTTTTTAATTGATGTTTCGGGTTCTATGGGTAAACTTGATACTGGTTATGCCACTCAATTAAATTTTGATGAAACTCCTATTTATAAAACTATCGATAGTATTAATAAATCTATTGAGACTTTATTAAGAAAAAGTCCAAATTCACGATTTGGTATTGCTGTTTATGGTGCTACTGCTGAAGTTTTAGTACCATTAGGTCATTATACAAAAGTTGATGGAACTCCTTTTTTAAGTGTAAAATATCTTGGAACCTATGGAAGTTCTAACACTCTAGGCTTACATTTTGAAGTATCTGCTTCAGTTAAAAATCAAAACAATGAAGTAAAAAAATATTATGCTGATAATGCTGGTAAAACTAGTAATGAAGTTCATGATAAAAATGGTAGTGGTAATCGAAATTATACCGGTACTGGTGGTCAAACTTCTGGTTCAGGTACAAAGGATGATCCATTTCATGTAGGACATATTACCAATCAACAAGCGGGTTTAGCTGTAGCAATGGATCAATTTATTACGGGTAACAATGAAATAACTTGGACAGCAAGTGATAAGAGTGTTTATCCACGTATTCCTACATTAATTCATCTATCTGATGGGCAAGCAAGTGATTTATCCTGGATTCAAAATGAAGCTGATTATAATGCGAGTGAAGATTGGAAAAAATCAGTAAGTAATTGGCATAATGTTAATTGGAAATATGATTTAGCGTATAATAGTACAAATATGGCTAATCCAAGTGATGATAACTATTATAATGCATTTCAACTTACTGGGCTAGGAAATGCTTCGCCTGTTATTTTTCAAACATTGATGACAGCAGCTTATTACAAGTCTGCTGTGGATGCTTATTATAAGAGTAGTAGAATTCCCGATATGCTAGATGTATATCCAACTTTAAATTGTTATTCAATTTATGCTAGTAATTCATCAGAATATGATGAAATGGAAGATACTCAAGTTAAAGGAACAATAAATGCTATTTTAAATCCTTCTAATTATTTTAAGGATTTACCTGATAGTAATGAATGGGATAGTAGCAAATTAACTAATAAAGATTCTGGCGCAAGGTTTATTGATACAGCCTACGAATTATATAAATTATATCTTAGTGGTGAAGTTAGTAAAACATTTTCATCAGCTACAACAAGTTCTGGTGGAGAAAATAACAATATTACAATTAATATTAATGCAACACAAAGTCAATTAACCGATAAAAGTGGTGCATATAGTGAAAAAGGCTCTTGGGCAAATGAAATTACATTAGAATCTATTAAAAAGAATATTTATTATGTTCCTAGTGGCAATTTCTTTAATACTAATTTTGAAAATGTCGATAATGTTTTTGATAATATTATTAATTCTGTTGTTCAAGGTAGATTTGCTCCAATTGGAGGCACTAATGATTTTGGTATAAATGATTCCATATCTTTTGTTGATCCAATTGGTAAATATATGGAAGTTAAAGATAAAGCAATTAGTATTGACGGTAAAAATTATGATATGAGTCTACTATTGTTTGGTAAATTATATACTATTCGTAAAGCAGCTGTTTATAATTATAATTTTAATAGAACGCATCGTGGGGCAAATCATGATAGTAATAATCTGAATGAACCATTTACTAGTGGATGGTATGACAAGGATGGTAAGTATCTAGATAGTGGTGGTTCATGGGAAAATGGAGATACATACTATGCCGATGTTAGTCAGGTTCAAAAGTATGTTCCGACATTAGTTGAGACAGATTCTATTTCTGATAAGCAACAAGCTACTATCTATACTTTATATAGTTTTGAAAATGAAGACGCTGATAAGAAATTACAAAACCCTTGCTATGATGCTACAATGACATACAAATTAAATGATATTCGTATTTGGACAGAAAATACGGAAAATTATGTTGATGAAGATGATGCTAACATTTCTCCAGAATTAGGATTTGATGTTGCATTATATGTTAATATTCCAATAACAGCTTTACCTTTACAGGTTGCTAGTGTTGAAATAGGAAATGAGAATTCTATTATTTCTTATAGCACAAATTTAGATAATAAAGGTGAGTCGACACCTATTAGATTATTTTATGGTGTTGGCGTTGATAGTGATATCATGACAGAAGATGGATTAGATATAGATATTTCTAAAGTAAGTCAAGAATATCTTAAAGCTAATAAGATAAATGATAAAGTTTATTTTTATTCAAATTATTATAGTGCTACTAATTATGGTGGCTATGTAACTGATTCTCAAGAAGAAAGGACAAGAGGAGATGCTGCAGTTTCATTTTCACCTGATTCTTCTAATCGTTATTATCTTTTTCAAAAACCTTTGCCACTATATGAGTTCGACGATAAAAATGAATCAGGAACTTATAGAGAAATAGCTCTAAATGATACTGCCGAGTATAATGCTTTTACTGCTGTGCATAATCAAATTACAGATGGTTCGGCATTAGATTCCAATAGATGGTATTATATAATAATTGATTATTATATGCCAAATAGATCAACACCAATGCACTTAGCAGTTGCACGTCAAGGCAAAGAGTTTGGATCAGGAATTGCTGATGGCAATGTAAAGACTGGACAATATTTATGTTGGTATAGTCCATCAAAAAATACATATGTTAATTTTGAAATAGGAAAAGATAAACCATCTGATGCAGATGATTATGTAATTGCGACGCGACCTGGAGGATTAAGAACAGGAGATTTGTCACAAAGTTTAAGACAGAAAGCACAAAATAATACTAAAACTTCAAAGAGCTATTATTTACCAACAATTAGTTCTACTTCATCACAAGATATTGTTGTGGATACTTACTTAGGAAATAATGGTAGGCTAGAAGTTAATGATTCATTGATGATGATAGCTAAAGAAGTAACAACAAATGAACTGGGTGAAAAAACAATTGATCACAATCG
>CANQON010000056.1 GCA_947625505.1 uncultured Bacilli bacterium | reverse complement strand
TTTAATCATCAGTCGCAAATAATTCATAAAACTCATGCAGAGATACTTGCACTTAATAAAATTCCTTATCCTGTTGGTAAGAAGATGGACTGGAATAGAGTGCATGTTTATGTTGCGCGTATAGCTCCTGGGCTCGATGGTGGAGTAGGTTTGGCTAGGCCATGTCCTGCATGTCTGGCCGCAATCAAAGAGCTGGGGATTAAGCATATATTTTATACAGGTACTAATGGCAATATTATTTATGAAAGGTTGAACTAATGAATGCTATGCAACTTGCATTAGTCAAGGCTGGACTTAGTGAAGAGCCTAAGCAACGCAAGAAAAAGAAGACTCGTACATTTGATTGTTACAAGTGTCATTCCCATGGATCAATGGTACCAATTGAGGGTACTAACACTATGGTTTGCCAAGAGTGTGGGAATTATTTTATCTTCACCAAGGGGAACAATGAATATTAAAGATTATGAGGATGAATTCCTAGACGATGAATCTTATGGCGGCAATTCTGGTCCACGAAAGTTTAGGGTCCCGAAGGAAGATGGACACCACCGCAACAAGCATAAGGGAAAGCAAGCCATTAGGAAGCAGCGACAGGAGAAAGAGCGTCTGCGCCAAGAGTCAGATTGGAATGACTGGGATGATGAATGAAAATAATTAGAGAAGAATGGAGCCCAGACACACTACATTCAGTAGTGACTATTACTGGTAAATTTGGCACTACTACTGGAGAATCACAATGTTCTCCAGATGACAGGCTCTATGCTAGAAGGACTCTTGGTTTTGATATTGCATATAATAGAGCATTGCTTCAATATTACAAGCTAAAGAAAACTGGGCTATATCAAAGGTATATAGAAGCGAAGAATATTGCAGAAAGACTTAAATATCATCCAAACTTTGATTATATAGTTTTAAGTAAGATAGTACGTGATACGAAAGCTGATTATATTTTAGCTAAGAGACAATATCAAGAAAAGAAAAAGAACCTGCCAAAAGAAATAGAAAATGCAGTAAATAAATCAATTGAAGATTATAAGTTTTATAATGAATTAAAAGAAAGAATGAAGGAAAAGGAGAACAATGAAGATTGTACGAGTTAACGATGACTGCATGACCACCACTGTCACTGTTAGCACATCACAAGGGGAGATTACTCGTTCTGCTACTATTAATGCTGAAGATGACGCCCGAGGGCTATACTCAGAGAAGGCTGGACTTAATATCGCGCTTATGAAGTGTCAAATTGAATACGCTAGAAGGATGGCATATCAATTTAAGCAGCGAGCAATCGGAGCTAAGATGGCTCGGAATGCTATTCAGGGTTTTATCCAAAAGCTTATCACTAGGGGTGATTCAGTAGACTATGTGGATGGCGGACTTGATGTAGTTGATAAGCTAGACGCGGCCATTGATAACATTAATCGTCTTGCCGCAGAGTATGATGATGAATATAAGATGCTTCGTGATGGGTTCAATGATTTTGTAGACTTCGCTCAAGAGGTTGGCGAAGGTTCTCTGATAGAGGCACTTAACAATGATGATGAAGATGACACTGACCCCTATGTGGCAATGATTCGTCTTGATGAAAATGGTAATCCAGTTAGCATTGAAGAGTTCTCAGTTTCATTTAGTGATAAAGATGTTGACAAGTTTATTGATGAAGCTCTTAATTTTATCTTTGATGGAGACCAAATAGAGGACATGATTAAGAATTGGCCAGCTAGTCTATTTGACCTAATGCTTGGTTCTCCTATCGACTAAGAAAGAAAGGTAACATGGGAAAAACAGATACAACTCTTTATAACGAAGATAGTATCCAAAACCTCCCACCAAGAGATTTCGTAAGACTTCGCCCTGGTGTTTATTGCGGGTCTACGGAGTATTCAACCCAACTAGTCCTAGAATGTTTCTCTAACTCACTTGATGAATATAATATTGGGCATGGTACCAAAATCACAATTAGTACCACAAAAGATAATGGGGAGCTAGAGGTCCTAGTCGCGGACCACGGTCAAGGTTTTCTAATTAATCAAGAAACAAGCAATGGCCGCACAATTTTTGAGGATGCTTTAGCCACTATGAATACTTCTGGTAAGTATTCTGATGACGGGGTGTATTCAGGTACAGCTCTTGGTCTTAACGGTATCGGTCTAAAACTAGTTACTTATCTAAGTAAAAAATTGTGGGCAAGAACCGAACGTGATGGTAAATGGGAAAAACTTACTTTTAAAGACGGTATTTTTGAAAGTAGAGAGACTGGTACATCTAATACTAAAGAGTCTGGAACAACTATTTGTTTCCAGCCAGACCCACAGTTTTTCACTCACGTTGAGCCAAATGAACAAGTCCTACTAAATACATTTGAGGATATTGCTGGACTTTGCCCAGGTCTAACAATCATCTACAATAATGAGGTAATTAATCATCCAGAAGGTATTAAGTATCTTCTTGATAAAACTATTGACCAAGAGAAGAGTGATGAAATTGTGCAGAATCCTCTTCTCTTTTCTTCTTCTATAGGTGAATTTTCTATAGATTGCGGGCTTACCTATTCTACGTCTGTGAAGAGTGATATTATCCCATATGTGAACTATGGACTCACCGATAGCGGCCCGCACATTACAACTCTAAAAAGAAATGTGACATCATGTCTTAACAAGTGGGCTAGAGAGAATAAGGTTCTTAAGGCTAAAGATAAGAATCTTGATGGTGCTTCTCTTGGTGAAGGTTTGGTACTTGTAGTAAATTTAGTTGGACCAAATACTTCATATGATAGTCAGTTAAAATCCAAGATTGTTAGTAATAACTTTAACTCATTCATTAACGAAACATTTGGGCAAAAGTTTGAATATTGGCTAGATAGTAACCCAGATGATGCAAAAGCAATTGTTGAACGAGCCATAGTTGCAAAGAAAGCTGCTGAAGCCGCCAAGAAAGCTAGGGAAAAAGTCCGCAATAATCAAGGTAAAAAAGTACAAAAGAATATTGTACTACCAACGTCTCTCACTGATTGCTGGACGAAGGACAGAAGCAAGGCTGAGCTATTTGTTTGTGAGGGGCTTTCCGCAGGTTCAGGTTTGATAGCGGCGAGAAACTCAGAAACTCAAGCTGTTTATGCAGTTCGAGGAAAGATGCTTTCTGTCCGCAAAGTGAAAGAAGATAAGATTTATAAGAACAAGGAAATAAATAACCTTATCACGGCTCTTGGGCTCGATGTTAATCCTAAAACTGCCAAGTGTAAATATGATCCTGCTAAACTTAGGTATGACAAGATCATTGCTGCGGCCGATGCGGACCCAGATGGGCAAGCGATCGAGAACCTTCTCTTCAACATACTTTGGTACATCTGTCCTGAGTTGATTCTTAATGGTCACGTATACTCAGCAGTTCCTCCGTT
>CANQON010000055.1 GCA_947625505.1 uncultured Bacilli bacterium | reverse complement strand
TATATATACAGTAAGAAAAAGGTCAAGGACGAAAGGAACCTACCATGACCAAGGTTACGCGCAAGAGCATCGTCAACGCCATCCTCTCCGACAGCAACATCTTCAACGAGGTCATGAACAAGGTCGGTACCGACAACGAGACCCTTACCGCCGTCCTTACTAAGTGGGATGCAGCTCTGAGCAAGAGCGGTTCCCGCAAGGTCGATGAGGCTCGCGTTGCTCTCATCGCGGAAATCGTCGAGTACGTCACCTCTCACGACGGTCCTGTTACCGCTAAGGAGATTAACGATAAGTTTGTCCACTCTGAGAAGACTAATAAGGCGTCTGCTCTGCTCCGTCAGGCAGTTGCCGATGGGCAGCTCTCTCGCGACAGGGTTCGCAAGAATGCTAACTATGAGTACGCTGGACTCGACTTTGACTGGAACGCTTACATCGGCGAGTATGATAAGGCGATGGCTGAAAAGGCTGCTGCTCGCATCGCTCGCGCGAATGCGAATCGTCGCTAGTTAGTATTAATAATAAATAAAAAGCAGGGTAGCAGAAATGCTACCCTGCTTTTATGTTAAATGATATTGCAAGCGCAATAAAAATTATGACAAACGTCATGCGCCCGGGCCACCATATGACAAATGTAATATTGTGAAGATTGTGTGTGAGGGTTGAAGTGGGTCGCTGAAAGGTGTATCATGGTCGCAGACCAAGAGAAAGGATGACAGATGAGACAGTACATCAGAGAGTACATGGCTGAGAGTGCGGTCTACGCTATCGCCGCAATCGTCATCGCCATGGTCGCCTGCTTCCTCGCCGCTACGCTCTAGAAAGGAATAGTAATGTTCGCTATCTTCCACATCATCGTTAAAAACCTCTTTGAGGTTATCTACACTGTCTCGACAGAGAATGAGAACTGGAAAGCCTTTGATACTGCACGGAATGAATACTACGACTTGCGGAAAGACGGAAAGCTCACAGGGGATAAAGACTGGGAACTTACCGAAAATATCCTCGACTTCAAAGACTACCTCGTGGATGAAATCAACCACGAAATCCTACTCCGCGTCTTCGATAATGATACCCCCTCAATACTAGCACCTAATATTAGAATCTATCCACTTGAGTATGAACGACAGTATCCGTTCACCGCAGATGATATCACAGTAAAAGAGCTGGAGGAATGGGAGTATTAATAAAATAGTAAAAGGGCTTCAGCCCTTTTATTATAATTAAAAATATGACAAGTGTAATACTGCCCGGGCGGCGATGACACTTGCAATATTGTGAAGATTGTGTGAAACACTTGACACACTTGGCGGCAGGCTCTATACTCTTAATCAAGAAAAGGATAAAGAAAGGATGAATCAATGAGCACTCTTGAATTCAACTGCCGTCTAGAAAACAGCTTCTTTAATGACATCTATGTTTATATTGACAAGGACACTGACCCCTATTATATTGCTTTGAAAAGCCTGTTTGATTTAGGACTTCAAGACTATATTAACAATAACTACACAACTAATGACGAGATAGAAAAAGCATGGTATAGTTATTATACTCTTTTCACTAAACATCTTGGACATATTTGTGATACTGAGCTTTGTAAGAATAATTTTCAAAGCGACAAGTTTAATTGTACTTATAATATTAATTTCTTTGAAGATATGTGTGGTGACTACGAGATTTATTGGCAGTGTTGTAGCGATGATGTTTCTAAGTATTGGGATACATTTTTAATGAATGGTTACGGTGATTATCTGGGAGCCCATCCTGAGATGGATATTAGTGATGACAATGAAGAAGAGGATTAAATGATAATGTGCTACGTAAATAACATCCCAGTGGAATAATGGGGCGCCCTTCGGGGCGCTTCTTTGTGCCGCAAAAATAGTTAACACTAGAAACTAAAGTCGCCCGGGCGAGAATATGACAAATGCAATATCGACTTGCCCGGGCGCAAATATGACGATTGCAATATTAGCATAACTATTTATACTACTCCCGCCATGACAAGCGTCATATCTTTTGTGAAGAACTTGTGGAGGGATAGATTGTCAATTTGACTTGCCGCAATCGCTCTGATACTATACTGGTACGCAAGGCGGCGACGCAGCGTACTACCACGAGTTGTGAAGGACTTGTGGAGAATCGGAAATGTCGCTTGACAGGCAACGGCGCTTCTGATATTATAATAGTACGCAAGGCAGAGACGCCAAGCGGAAACGCTCAAAGGCCACAGGGGCCAAGAGCACAACACGAAAGGGGACGATATGTCCAAGACCATCGCTCGCAAGGCCATCCTCGATGCCATCATCAACAACGACGTCATCATGAACGAGCTTGTGACCACGTTCGGCGAGGACAACCACGACGCCCTCATCACCAGCATGAACAAGTGGGTTGCGGCCTTGTCCAAGTCCAGCAAGAGCGCCGATAAGGCCATGGAAGAGCGGGACAATTACATCAAGGAGAACGTGGTGCCCTTTGTCCTCGCCAGCGAGACGCCAGTTACGGCAAAGCAGGTCAATGATGCTATTGTCCACGGCGAGAAGACCAATAAGGCGAGCGCTATGCTTCGTCGCGCTGAAGCTCTGGGGCTGCTGTCGAGGGATAAGGTTCGTAAGAACGCTAACTTCGAGTACGCTTCGCCTACGTTCGACTGGGAGTCCTACATCGCAGAGTATGATAAGGCAGTTGCGGCAAAGGCGCAGGCTCGCATTGAGCGCGCTCACAAGAACCGTAACTAGTAGTAATAATAAATAACCTACAGGTGGGGTCGCCGAAAGGTGGCTCCACCTTTTTTATATTAAATGTTATTACAATTGTCATTAAAAATATTATGACGTTTGTCATTGACATTTTTAGCAACATGACGAAAGCAATATGACAAATGCAATATTTTCGCCCGGGCGACACTCTATGACAAATGCAATATTGGCCCGGGCCATTATGACAGATGTAATGTTGCCCGGGCAGTATTACAAATGCAATAAAGACGCCCGGGCCATGACAAATGCAATATCTCACCACAAGCACAAATATCACCAAGAGTCAAGTAGAACATATGTACGGGTGCGAGAAAACATATTATGTAAAGTAGAAAACTCTGTCGATTATTCATCAGTTGCGGGAATTGATGCATGGCGACGGCCCGCACACTCAATCTAGCTGCGGGTTTACGTTTGTCATTGTGTCAATTATTCATGACAAATGCGATTGCGCGATAAAGAGTATTATGTAAAGTTAACCCAAGCTAACATCCACACAAAAACCACAATTACAAGTGCAATATTTTATTGCAAAAGTCATCAACTATGACGTTTGTCAACAGATTGAGAGTGTAATATTTTATGACAATTGCAATATTGCAGAAAGATATCAGGTATGACAGGATGTAATACCCTATTGCATTTGTCATATATTATGACGACTGTCATATCGCGTTTGTAATAAAACTTCGGCTCGTAAGAGCCGTGATTTTTTTGGC
>CANQON010000054.1 GCA_947625505.1 uncultured Bacilli bacterium | reverse complement strand
TCCGCACAAGAAGGTGAGATAGGTATTGTTCCAATGAATATGCGGGATGGCATTATGTTGATGAAAGGAAGGGGTAATCCAGACTGGAATTATAGTCTTCCTCATGGATGTGGGCGGAGCATGAGCCGCACAGAAGCAAGGAATAATCTCGACCTATTGGATTATCAGGTAGAAATGGAGGATGTATATTCTACATGCGTAAGTGAATCTACTATTGATGAAAGCCCTATGGCTTACAAAGACCCAGAGGATGTAATTGAAACCGCATATCCAAGTGGTAGTCCAATGGGAGTTTATACACCAGTCTATAGTTTTAAAGGAGTGTAACTAAATGGGTGGAATTGCTATTACTTTTATTGTTGGAATGATTGTTACTCTACTTTCTTCAATTTTTCTAGTATTTTGTAGGGACGGTGGCGGTGGATCACTTTTCTTCCTTGTAGTCACATGCATTGGAGTTCTTGTTTCTGGTGTTACCCTCAGTATTCTTATTGCCAATTTCCTCGATGCCGGAATTGCCTTCTTCCTCGCTAGTATCTAAGGAGAACTATGCCTACTCTTGGGGTTACAGGTTTTAGACCAAAGAAGATGCCTTGGGGTTATGACTCAGAATGCCAGGCCGCAGTTGAAACACGTAAAGAGCTTGGAAAGATAATGGAACAAGCCTACAATGATGGCTTTAGAGATTTCATATCTGGTATGGCTCTTGGCGCAGATACTTGGTTTGCAATTGAAACACTATTCTTGCCAGAGGCAAGGCTTCATTGCTATATCCCCTTTAGAGGGCAGGAACATCAGTGGGACCCAGAAGAACAGGACGAGTATCACGATTTGTTGCGGGAAGCTTATGAAGTAAAATATTTTGCTAAGGGGTATAGTAAGCTGGCATATCTAGATAGGGATATGGCAGTAGTAGATAATTCAGATTTGATTGTTGCTATTTGGGACGGTAAGACTACTGGTGGCACTCAACATACAGTAGAGTATGCACGAAAGGTAGGTGTACCAGTAAAGATTATTGACCCAGTATATTATTGGGAGAAGTATAAGTCATGATATATTTTACTAGCGATATTCATTTTGGTCATAAAAATATTCTTGGGTTTCAGAATAGGCCGTTTAAGAATATTGACGAAATGAATCAACAAATTATAGAAAGATTTAACCAAAAGGTAACAGATAATGATGATGTTTACATTCTTGGTGACGTCTGCTATAAAGGTAATCAATATGAAATGAAAGCTTTAGTAAATAAACTTAATGGTAAAACTAAGACTTTGATTCTTGGAAACCACGACCCAAAGTTTATTTATCCTTGTTTTGATGAAGTGACTATTTATAAAGAGATAGATTATGCTGGCCGCAAGTTTGTCCTCTTTCATTATCCAATCCTTGAATGGAACCATTTCTATGGGCACGGAGGTAGAATTGGTGAAAGGAATGACAAAAATGCGGCTATTCAGCTTCACGGTCATCAGCATAATCTCCCAGTACAAAATGTAAACAATAGACGGGCTGGACAATTTAGGTATGATGTTGGTGTAGATGCCAATAATTTTACCCCTGTTTCCGCAGATGAAATATTGGAATTTTTTAATTTACCAATAGTCTAAAATATCGAGTTATAAAATACTTATGCAGCCTAATTTAAATAAGTTTGACAGCCTTTTATTTTTATCATATAATTACTATACAATAAAGATAAAGGTCGTAGGAGGTTCTAATGGAGAATAGAAAGGATTGTGAGCACTGCGCCTATTGGGGTCATCCGCACGAAAGATATGCTATCTGCCACAGATTCCCTCCAATTATGACGAATCAGTATCCTGAGACGTTTTATTGGTATTGGTGCGGAGAGTATTTTCCAAAGGTCGCTAATGTAGATTCTAAGGAGAACCAAGCAAATTAGTTTGACAACTTTTTATAATTAATATATAATATAGACATAAGCTGAAAGAAAGGAAGAAAGATGGCAAAGGGTCGTAAGCTTGTGTCTCTCTATAAGATTTGGGCTATTGAGCCCGCGGAGAATGCTGATAGGCTTGAGATTGCTCGACTTGGTGGATGGCGTTGCGTAGTTCCAAAGGGCCAGTATCATAAGGGTGACGAGGTAGTTTTCTTTGAAGAGGACTCTTGGCTTCCTCTTGATGACCCTCGATATGATTTTCTCAAGAAGACTTGCTATAAGAAGAATGACTTTATGGGTGAGGGTATCCTTGTCCGCAATCGCACCATTCGCGGCAATGAATCCGAAGGTCTAGTGCTTCCTCGTGAAATGTTCCCAGAACTTGACGAGTATGAGGTCGGGGATGTTGTAACTGATGACCTTGGTGTGCGGAAGTTCATGGTTCCTGAGATTGAGGGTAGTGGTGGAACCATGATTGGCGATAAGCCTGCCTATATTCCTACTACTGACGAACTTCGCGTTCAAAGTGAGGACAGCCTTCGTCAAGCCCTTATAGGTCTTCCTTATTATATCTCCACAAAGATTGACGGAACTTCTTGTTCTATGTGGATTATGAAGGGTAAGCGCGGAGTGTCTGGCCGCAAGAAGATGTATAAGGATAACGATTCTTCTCCTATGTGGGCATATGCGCACAAGATTAACCTCTTCGAGCAGCTTGAAGCAGATGGCTGGGAGGGGATTATTCAGGGCGAGTTTGCTGGCCCCAAGATTCAGTCTAACCCTCTTGGGCTTTTTGAAGCAGAGTATTTTGTTTTCAATGTCTTTGATAAGGACAGGAATCTTTATCCTCTTGATAAGATGACTGAGTTCTGCAATAAGTATGGACTTAAGATGGTCCCTATTAATGAGGTAGGATATGAGTTCAACTATTCTCAGGACGAACTAATTGAGAAGTCTCGCGGAAACTACGAGAATGGACATACTCGTGAGGGAATTGTTGTACGTCCAATCACTCCAGTTTATAACGAGACGCTTGGCAAGAGTCTTTCTTTCAAGATGATTAATCCTGATTATCATCCATATGATACCAAGTAGATGGAAGGTGTGGCCGAGAGGTTAGGCAGCAGTCTGCAAAACTGTTTTACGTGGGTTCAAATCCCACCATCCTTCTCCAGACCCCTGTAGTATACCAGCTATTATATCGGTCTCCAAAACCGAAGAACTCTGGGCAGCACAGAGCAGGGGTGCCAGAAACTATTAGGAGGATAATGGCTTCTATGAAATATAATCTTGATGAATTTAAAATTGACCTCTACGATAGTCTTGGCTATCTAGTTGAAGACCAACTTATTAACGAAAATGATTTGAGGACACTTCCTTTCCAAAAGGATGAAGTAGATTGTTTGCGGGAGAGCCTGTTTATGAATGCTATGTCCGCAATTAAGAATGGGCTAGATATTTTTAATAGAGATAATCTATATCCACATCTTAACTTGCGGGAAATGTGTCTACAACTTAATCAATCTGCGGTCAAGGAGGTTCAATGATAGACCTTGTTCAAGAAGGAGAAGTAGACCAGCCATATAAGAATAGGAAGCGAGAAAAGGTAGTAACGAAGAAGGCCGACCATAAGCATAAGTATGAAAATATTATGGTTGAAGATGAAAATGGTGATAGCTATTGTATTATCTCCTTCTGTCGAAAGTGCGG
>CANQON010000053.1 GCA_947625505.1 uncultured Bacilli bacterium | reverse complement strand
TTATCATATCTCATTTTGTTTTTCTAGTTTTGGAGGGGATTGGGGTGGCGCGCACGACGTTTGCAATATTTTATGACGAATCCCGAAACCACCCCCCGCATATGTCATAAAATTTTTACATACGTCATGCCTGCCGCACGTTTGTCATGAGGGGTGCCCAGTCTGCCATGACAGGCGTCATGGGAGCGCCACAGCTGTCGAGCCGTAGCACGTCTGTCGTAAGCCTTGACGTGCGTCATGAGAGCCGTACAGTCGTCATGGAGTTAGCCGACGGTAACAAATATGACAGAACGAATATCGTTAACAGTGTTAACTAATATTGCAATCGTGGTATTGGCAAACTTGACCGATATTGCAATTGTCATACCTTTAACAGTACTAACTATTAGCCCTATTAATTACTAACACTATTAATCATTATTACACTTGTTGTAAGGTTAACAGTGCTAACAGTTAACAGACTAAACAGTATTACAAACGTAAAGTCTAACTACAAAACGCAAAATGTGGTTAGGCATGACAATTGAAATCCAGTTGTTAAAATTGTAATTAGCTTAACACTAGAAACTGTTGTTCTACCGTTCATCGGCAAAAACCTACCGTTCGCCGCCGTTGCTATATTGTCGGCTCGATCACCGCCTATCGGTGACATACTAGTAGTGTCAGTAAGGGAAGCGGAGCCGACGGGAGCCTACCATGAGCGACACCATCACCTACACCACCGTACCCCAGAGCATCACCGACCTCGTGCACGAGACGTTCGCCAACTACAATCGTGGTCAGATAGCGGAAGCTGTCGTGAGATATGCCATCCTCGGGGAGCTCACCGGAGCCGACAACGTGCCCGCGCATAGGGCCGGCGACGTCCTGAACTTCCAAGTCAAGAGCGCCCGCGCCACCGTCTGCAACGGGACCGACCTCGCCGCCTACCTCGCGATGGACGCGGCCACCGACTATATCTTCGTTGCCCCCGACAACTCCGGGTACTGGACGATGGATAAGGCCACGTGGCAGGTCTTCTGCGAGACCTTCGCTAAGGCGAGTCGAGGAAGCTCCAAGAACGGCGGGAAGATGGCCCTCCGTCTCCCGACCTTCACCAAAAAGGTCCAGAGCTGGCTGGAAACCCACACGGCCTAGGGCCACGGCCTAGGGCCTAGGGCCACGGCCCTTCGGGGTAAGGGCTTTAACCCTACGACCTACCATCCTTACTGATATAAAGCTCCATCACTAGGAACCTTGACAACTATATATATAAACACTCAGGAACTAGGAACCCGGGCCGCATAACAAATGCAATAAAGGCCCAAGTGTGAAGACTCTGTGGAGACTAGCCGCAAGGCTTGACAGAGACGGCCAAGGCGCTATACTTAAAGAGGATAAAGGAAGGAAAGGAAAGCAAGATGAACAAGCAAGATTACTTCTTTGAACTCCTCGATGATAATTATGACCCTGAACTTGCGGCTATCATGGCTGGTATCTACGACAACCTTAACTACTATTCCAGCAACCACAATGGCGAGGAATTGGAAGACTACGATTGCGGGTACTATGAAGATGGCAGTCCTATTGGAGGATAACTAAAATCATTCAGTAACGAATATCAAAGAAAGAAGGTGGCATCAAAATGATGGCAATGATAAATAACAAAATCAACAAGATTAACGACGATAACATTCTCGACCTTTGCCTGCGACTTGTGGCTATCATCCTGCTAATCGCCATCATCGCGGTCTACCTTATCGCAACCAACGTCAACCTAAATGTTTATGATGCCCAAGAGAACATCATAAACACCGTCAACGTTATGGAGGTATTCTAATGAAGAGCGAATTCATGATGAGCGTTATGCTGGCTGGCTTCTTTGCTTTCCTCGTATTCTGTGTCTTTGTTATCATCACGTTCTTCTTCTTCTTTGCTTAGTCTAACTAAGCGCGACTAACCATCAAATAACCCCACCTTACTACCAAGAGAAAGGATTAAATGGTAAGGTGGGATTATGCTATTAAAATATCCAAGAGCAACAAAGTGTTAAATGGAGTTGATGACAAATGTCATTGGTGCCCGGGCGCCATTACACTTGCAATACTACACCACACCAAGAGAAGATGTGAAGATAGTGTGAAGCTATCAATCATGCTTGACAGGTTATGCGGCCCATGCTATTCTATAGTCACTTAGAAAGAAGCGGCTCAAGTATGACACAAAGGACTTGGGCCGCTTCACAAGAATGAAAATATTACACTTGCAATAATGTGAAGGAAATGTGGAAGTCAAAATTGAAACTTGACAGAGGTGGCTGCGGGAGGTACTATCTAATTGTAGAAATTGAAGCGGGTTGAGTATGACACTAAGGACTCAACCCGTTTCACAACAAAATTGATATTACAAATGTAATTGTCCGGGCGAAATTATTTAACACTAGAAATTGAAGTTGAAAATGAATGTACGGCCAAGGCGAACATCTGTTCTTAAATTGTAAATTGAAATTGTTAACAGCTCATTAACATAATTAATAATGAAAGTTGAAAATTGTATCAACCTATTCCCGCACATTAAAATAAAAAATGAAAACTGTCCCGATATTCAAAGTTAGTTAATTAGTAGTATTAATAATTGACGGTATGAAACAAAAAGTGCCCGAGCAAAAGATATATCTTTTAAATCAAATGATATATTCTAAAGTTGAAAAAGGTATATCAAATTACTTAAAAATCATATTCTAAAATGAAAATTGTAGTCTGTGGAGAATTGTGAAGAATCTGTGAATCGGAAATTGTCGGTTGCAATCGTCGGCAGGACGGGTATACTTAGAGTCAAGTAAAGGAAGCCCAACGAAGGGAACCGAAAATGAAAAAGACCATCCGTCGCGTCCTCGACACTGAAACCTATTCCAACGGCCTTGTTTGGCAGCTCGGTTGGGTAGACGTGCAGGATGGTATCGTCATCGACGCTCATGAATACATCGTCGGCGAGGTTTACTACGGCGATTACAAGCTCGATAAGTTCTACAAGGATTATGACGAGCAAATCGCTAACGGAGAAATCCAAGTCCTTAGTTTCGCGCAAATCCGCAACATCTTCAATCGCACTCTTAAGGGTAAGTATCTCTACGCTTACAATGCTATCTTCGACTGGAAGCGTCTTAACAAGACTACGCAGCGCCTTTCTAACGGCCTTGCTACTGTCTTCACCGATAACAATAAAGTAGAGTGGCGTTGCATTATGAACGCTGCTACTCAAACGTTCTTCAAGAGTCGCAACTTCAAGAAGTGGGCAGTTGAGCACAAAGAGCTGTGCAAGGATAAGACGCCCCATCTGACGGCGCAGGTTGCTTATCGTTACATTAAGGGAATGCCCAAGTTTATTGAGTCTCACACCGCACTTGATGACGCTCGCATTGAAGCAGAAATCCTCGACAAGGTTCTGCGTTATCATCGTCACGTCAATTGGCAGCCCCAAACCATTCTCAAGGTGCGCAAGGTTTATAAAAAAGCTATGAAAAAGTAGAAAGAAAAAGGCTGAAAGTTGGCCTTTTCTTTTATTAAAATTTATGACAAGTGTAATGGCCCGGGCCTTATGACAATTGCAATATTGTGGAGGTTTTGTGAAACCTATTGACTATTGGCACCGACTTCTGTATTATATAATTGTCCAAAGGATAAGAGAAAGGATGAAAGGTATGGCAACGACGGTTATGCTCCTGTCGGTCCTCGCGGCCTTGGTTAAGGCTATCCTGTTCGCCGATAACCGCATCAACGATGACCGCTTCACCGCCGATACGACGCT
>CANQON010000052.1 GCA_947625505.1 uncultured Bacilli bacterium | reverse complement strand
AACAGCATCAAGTAAGATAGGATAAGAAATATAAATGGTCTTAGGGAACTAAGACATTTATAAATAAGAGTTAAATAAATTTAACTTTTATTTATGAATAAAAGGAAAGGATAATGAAGATGATTACATTAGATGAAAGTAAAGTACAATCTTATGTGTTTCCAAATATTGAAAAATCAAAAAAGTATATTTTAGATGCATCTAATGTGATCAAGACTTTAAATAATGTATTACCAAGAGATTATTATCATTTAGATGATATAAGAAATTGTGATAGTAAATTACAAATCATAGCTCCAAGTATAGACACAATTAAAAATAATATTAATAAAAAAATAGAAACAGCGGAACAAATAGAGAGAAAAGGAAACCAAAAGACAGGAGCATTAGCGTCATTAGCAGCAGCGATAGGAAAAGGATTAGTAACAACAACAGGGGCAGCAATAACAACTAGTAAAATAGTTAGTGATGCAGCCAAAGATATAAAGAATAATGATACAAATAAGACAGGAGCCAAAGAAACATCCAAAGGATTTTTAAGTGGCTTAAAATCTTTAGGTGGAAAACTAGTAGAAGGGATTAAAAATGTAGGGGCTAAAGTTGTAAATGGGGTAAAATCAGTTGGAACAGCCATAAAATCAACAATAACAACAGCAGCCAAGAAAGTAGAAAGCGCAGCAGATTGGGTAGGAGATAAAATAAAAGGAGCTGTAGACTGGGGTAAAAAAGCCTTAGAAAAGACGGGAGCCTTTGTAAGTAATGTTGGTAAAACCTTATGGAGTGGAGCAAAAAACCTATTTAATAAAGCAGTAGACTTTGGGAAAAAAGTAGGAGCCTCAATAGCAAATGCGGCAATAAGTTTAGTTAAAGGCTTAGTAAGTTTAGTAGAGGCAATAGGTGATTTAGCAGTATTGGTAGTATCAGGTGTAGGTACAATAGGTACAGGAATATATGATATAGGATATGGTATCGCCACAGGGAATTGGGACTTTAAAGCAACAAAAGGATTATGGGATGGAACAAAAAGTGTGGTATCATATGAATGGACCAATAAGATATTTGATGCCTTTTATAATACGGAAGTAGGAAAAACCTTGGATAAATATGCATATGCCCCATTTAAGTCTGATGGAATTGCTTGTAAGATAGGCGAAGGTATAGGATATGTTGCTGGTGTAATTGCCATAACGATAGCTACTTTTGGTGTAGGGGGAGTCGCTATAGGAGGAGCATCTGGAGTTTCTGCTACTACCATGGCAATGACTGCTACAGCAGCAGGTATTGGTAAATATACAGCAGAAGAATGGAATAAAAATAGTATATCTTTAAATTATAATGGTCAAGATATAAACTTTGCTTTAAATTATGAAAAGTATTCAGAGATAGAAAATCTTAAAAATGGAGAATCAACAACTATATCACAACAAATTCAAATGGAAGATGGAACTATCTTTAATTTAGAATTTACTATAACTGGTAAAGGCAATGGACAATATGAAATAGTAGATAATGTTGGAAATGCAGTATCACTAAATAGTCTTAATGAGTCTAGTACAGCTAAAGGCCTATTTGTTGGATCTATTAAAGGTGGATGGGAAGGTCTTCAATGGTATGTTGGAGGCAAAATTAATGGATTATTTAAAGGTACTAATTCAACAATAACAAATAAATTTGTTGGAAGTTTAGCTCGTGTAGGTTTAGATTCCTTAACAGGAATGGCTGAAGTACCTTTTCAAACTATTGTTACAATGTTATCAGAAGGAAAGTCATGGAATGAAGCTTGGGAAGCTTCTGGAGGATGGAGACAAGTTGGCATTCAAGCATCCATTGGTGCTCTTGCTTCAGGTTTTGGCGAAGGAATTGACTTTTTAACTGGTAGTATAGCTACTAAAAAAATTATTTCTGCTCTAGACAATGCTAGTCCACAAGCTGATAATATCATCACAAAACAATTATCAAAACTATCAGATTTAGATGTTAAACAATTATTAGATGGTGCTGATGATATAACTAAGATGCAGATTTTAAAGAATTTAGAGCCAAGTAGATTGGCAAACTTTAAAGATTTAGTATCTGAAGAAATATTCAATGACTTAGAAGTTTATCATAACTTTAAAACAATTACTAATTTAGATGCGGCTAGAAATGTTTCTAGTCCACAAGTTCAAGGACCTGTTGATTTTAATACTATGCAAGAATTAAAATATAATAAAGATCAATTAGATCAAATATGTGAAGTATTAGATGAATGGGGAAGGCAACATGGCGTTGATAATTATTCTCAAACAGCTTTAAGAAAATATGCTGAAACAGGAAGTGCTTATCAGATGATTGATGGAAGAAGTGCTCCTTATATAACTAGTGCTAATGGTGCTAGAAGTTATATTGAAACATTGGATCCAGATATTGTTTCAGCCTATTTACATTATAAAACAATTGATAGTAGTAATTTAGGAAAACTAGGACAATTCTTTAATGGCGTTAGATCTTTTAATGGAGATACATATGGAGCTGATCAAGGAGGCATCAAGAGTCTTTGCACTTATTCATTAGATGGTCAATACTATTCATATTATGATGCCAAAAATATGGTTAATAATGCTAAAAATAATGGGTTACCAATTCCTAAATTCAAAAAAGTTGCTACTTTAGAATATTTTGAGTTAAAAGATAAATTAATGAGAAGGGGTTTAACAAATGAACAAGCTTCAGTAATTTTATCTAGTTTAGATGATGTTGGGGCATGTAGTTATGCAGCAAAAGCAAACTCTATTTTCTATAAGTTTGCTGATAATCCAGCACTTTTTGAAGAATGCTTTGGCTTCCCAATGTATAAGGTAACTCGTGCAGGTGAACGTGTATTAAATTCTAATGAATTATTATTAGATATGTATATGTATGCTAATGATACCGTTAATGGTGGAAACTTATTTACTAGAAATTCTTTAAATGGTACTTATACTTTTAATTATGGCTATAATAGTAAAATTGATGCCTTAGGTAGACCAATGTTAGATACTGAAAATCAGATATATATGTCAACATCAAAAGGTTCTAATGATTATGCATTATCAAATTATTTAAGAACCAAAAATTTAGATTGGAATTCTGTTAATTTAATAACTAATGATCCAAATGTATATATTCCAAACGATAGCTTTAATCAAATTATTGATACTGTTAATAATTCAATTAATAATGGAAAGGCTGTACAGTTAAACATTTTTTCAAAAGGTAATGAAATTAGAATGATTAATGCTGACCCAAGATTTAGTGTAACTACTTCGACTTGGGGAGAAGGTGGAGGACACGCTATATTTATTACAGGAATAAATCGAGATAGCTTTGTTGTTAGCTCTTGGGGAAAAGAATTTATAATACCATTTAAAGATTTGCAAAATGGTGGATTTTTCAATATAATGATAGATGATGTTAAGCCAATTATTTAATGGAGGGATAGTATGGTTGTGATTGATAATTATAAATATTTATTCTTTAAAGAAATATATAAATCTTTAGAGTTAAATAAAGTAGAAGACAATTTATCTAATGTAAAAATTAAACCATTAACAGTTGTTCCAACTGATGGTTATGATATCATTTCTAATTACTTTTTCTTACTGAATGATGCTAATATCAGTAATTTAAATGATGAACAATTACGAAAATTAAATTATTATTTTTCAAGAAAAATTGATGAATTGTCAGATCAAGAGTTAGAAGAAGCAAAACAATTTATTAAGGATACTTACCGATTGATATTATTTCCAACTCAAAAAGGAAAATATGTTTATTATGGACCAGCTAGTGATGAATATGTTAGCCCTAGTGATGCTATTGCTATTGGACTATACTATGATGCTTTTGAAGATGGTGAAGATTTTGAAATTGAAAATAATGTAGCAGATGTAGTTAATTATATACAATTTCAATTATCAAAAAAAATAGGTGATAAAGTATCTGTTATTCCTTTTAATCAATTGACTTTAGATAATAAATTGAATGGTTTTGCTAAATAAGAAATTATTATGTAATAGAAAGAATGTATTAAAACATTCTTTTTGTTTACACAAAAAAGTAAATATGTTATAATTCTATTATAGGATAATAGGGGGAAATATCTTATGCTATTGAATAATT
>CANQON010000051.1 GCA_947625505.1 uncultured Bacilli bacterium | reverse complement strand
AACCCCAATCCAGTATAGAACCGAATTGGGATTCTTATAAATTCTCTTTTTGTGTCTACTTTTTATTGACTAGTTCAGATAGAAATTTTTCTATCTTTCTTTTTGATTATACATTTTAAATAATAACTCTAAGCATACAAGCAATGTAATTGTCGCACATATAAATGTTATAAAGTATTTTGAGATTTGATCTAATGTACTTGGTACAACTATATTTTTTTCATTTGTTATTACTACTTTTATCTCTTCTGTTACTTTACCATGACTTTTTTCATAAGTTGTTTTATAACCATCTTTATTTGCTTCTTCTTCGATTACTTCATATGTAGTTCCATATGGTATATCTTTAATTACTATTTGTTCTCCACCTTTTAAGGTTATTTCTCCTTCATATAAACCATCATCTGTTACTGTTAATTCTAATATTCCTTCTTCTTTACCAGTATATGTATAAAATTCTTCAAAAGGAGCATCCTTTTCTGGTTTTAATATAACTTTAAATGTCCATTCCTTTTCTATTTCAGCATCGTTTCCTTTTAATTGTTTTTCTATACTTAAATTATATTTAGAATATTTTTTATTGTTGTAAGTTATGATAGGTGTTTCTCCATTTAAGATTCCTTTTGTTTCTCCTTTTATCATGGTAATATAGCCATCTTGATTGGCCTCTTCTTCGATTACTTCATATGTAGTTCCTTCTGGTAAGTCTTTTATTTCTATTGCTTCATTATGTTTTAATTTTATGGTTGCTTCATCATACTCTTCTTTATGAATTATCTTAATTGTTCCTTCTTCTTGTTCTTCTTCTGATGTTTTAGTTAAAACATATGAATATTCTGGTGATAATGAAGTAATACTTGGGGCTTTAAATATTAATTTAAATGTCCATTCTTTATCTTTATCGCCCAAGTCCCCATACACTTTTTTACTTATTTTTATATTATGCTTTGATAATTTTGTATTTTGATACTTAATTGTTTCATCTTGTTCTAAAACACCTTGCTCTTTTCCTGTTACTATGGTTATATATCCATCTTTATTAGCTTCTTTTTCAGATACACTATATTTAGTATTTTCAGGTAATCCTTTTATTGTTATGGTTTGATTATGTTTTAGTGTTATAGAACCTTTACTACTACCATCGCTCTGTTTTTCAAATGCGATAATTCCAGTTGTATCACCATCATATAGATATTCATTTAATAAAGCTATATGATCATCAGGTGTTAATGTTATCTCAAAGGTCCATTCTTTTTCTTTATCGCCTGCTCCACCTGTTACCTCTTTACTTAGTGTTAAGTTCTTTTTGCTTGGTTTTTTATTAATATATTTTACAGAGAAGGATGTTTTATCTTTTAATGTTCCTTTTTCTTCTCCTGTTAACCAAGTAACATATCCATCTTTATTAGCTTCTTCTTCGATTACTTCATATGTTGTTCCCTCTGGTAAATTATTAATTGTTATTGATTCACCATGTCTAAGAGTAATATATCCTATACTTGTTCCATCACGGTTATGTTCTAATTCTAAATATGTTTCACTTAAAGGAGTAACATTGGACACAGTGTTTCCACCAATAATTGGATATCTATCTAATAAAGTTACGTCATTATCAGGTATTAATTTAATAATAAAATGCCATTCCTTTTCTTTATCTCCAGCTTCTCCAGTAACTTCTTTTGATACTGTAATACTATGTTGTGATAATTTAATATTATTAAATGCAATATTTGGATCTTCTTTACCATATGTTAAGGTTCCTTCTTCTGTTCCTGTTACTCTTGTTGTATAACCTTCTTCATTAGCTTCTATTTCTTCTACTTTATATTTCGTTTCTTGTGGAAGTCCTTGAATTGTTATTTCATCATTATTCTTTAATGTTACTTCACCAATATAAGTTCCATCTTGATTGTATTTAAAGTTTATTAATCCTTCCTTTGACCCTGTATAACGATATTCTTTTTCTAATATTACATAGTCTAGGGGCTTTAAAGTAATTTTAAATGTCCATTCTTTTTCTTTATCTGCCCATGCACCAGTTACTTTTTTAGAAATAGTTATATCATGTTTACTTAATTTAGTATTTGTAAATCGTACTATTTCTTCTTCTTTGGACAATTCTCCTTCGAAATTTAACGTTTGCATAGTGTAATATTCATCGGTATTAGCTTCTATTTCTTCTACTTTGTATTTTGTACGTTCTGGAATATTTTCAATTGTAATATTTTCTCCATGTTTTAATTTAATTATACCTGTATAAGTACCATTGCCATTATTAACTAAATCTAAAGTTCCATCACTATGATCAGCTATCCCATTTGCACTATGTCCACCTTTATAACTATAGTTTGTATCAAAGATTACATCTTCAGCTGGGGTAAATGTTATCTTGAATGTCCATTCTTTATCTTTATCTCCAGCTCCCCCAGAAACTATTTTTTCTATCTTTAATTTATGTCTAGAATATCTTATGTTTGTAAATTTAACATTTGTATCTTGTTTATTTAAAATACCATCATTATTTTCACTTAAGGTAATATACCCATCTTTATTATCTTCTTTCTCACGAATACTATAAAGAGTATCTTCTGGTAATCCTTTAATTGTAATCTTTTGATTGCTCTTTAATTTTATTTCTCCTACATATTTATTATCTTCATTTTTTATTAAATTAAGTATACCTGTTATGTCCCCTGTATAAGCATACTTATCAGAGAAGTGAATTCCTTCTTTTGGTGTTAACTCTATTTCAAATGTCCATTCTTTATCTTCTGCAGCTTCTCCTTTTATTTCTTTTGTAAGAGTAATATTATATTTTTCATACTTACTATTTATAAAAGTTACTTCATGTCTTTCTTGTGTTAATGTTCCTGTTGCATTTGATACATCTGTTATATAATCATTTGTATTTGCTTCTCTTTCTATTACTTCATATCCTGATTGTTCAGGTAAATCTTCAATAACAATTGTTTCTCCATGTTTAATATTTACATGAGCTATATATTGATTATCATCAAGACTTTCAAAAGCTAATTGTCCATCATCTCGTTTTGTTATTCCATCTGTTACTTCATAATGATAATTATATTTATCTTTCAAGGCAATTCCTTCTGGTATTGTAAGTTTAATATCAAATATCCATTCTTTTTCTTTCTCACCTAATAAGCCACTGACTTCTTTTTTTATAGCTAAATTTGATACAGCATGATATCTATTAACATAAACTACTTCATCAATATAATTAGAATTAACTCGTCCTTGAACTGTCTTATCAGTAATTGTTGCTGTATCTTCTTCACCTATGGTAATTCGATCAAAATAATAACCATCTTTATTATCTTGTGTTGTTATATTTTCTTTCAATTCATAATTAATTCCTGACTTTAATCCCGTTAACATAAGTCCTTCATTTTCTTTTAATGTAAATTTAGCTACATGTTCAACTTGATTATTCCATTCATCATCTGTCCAACTATCTGGTTTTTCTTCAGGTTTGTTTTCACTAGTATATCCAAATTTTAAACTTGTTGTTAAGTAAGCTGTTTTAGTTGAATAATTACTACTAAGTTCTTCAACACCTTTCTTATTAGAATCTAAATGAGCTATAACAAATTCATTTAAATATTGATAATTATCTGTCTCTTGATTCCAAGTCCCATTATCCACAATATCCGTAGGTATCAAATATACTTTATTAATCCAAAAATCTATTGAGCCTAAACTATGTGTAGCATCTATTTTCTTATATTTATTTAAATTTGTTTTTAGATCTTCTTCTATCGCACTAGGATCGTTAACATAGGTTGTCATTCCTGATTTAGTTAATGTAATATAATTATCATTATCAGGAGCTGAATATACTCTAAAAACATCATCTCCACCTGTATCTCCAGATATTTCATTTTTTCCAATATATATATAATACTTTTTTCCATTTAATTCATAAACATATGGGTTCGTTGTTTCATCTTGTAAGAATCCTGTGTTACTTGTTAGCACATCAATCGTACTTAGACGTAGCTGCCATTCATTACTATAAGGGTTTTTATACATTTTAATAAAGTTATAATCACCTTCATGATCACTCATTTTCAATGTAAACTCATATTCACGATTGTGATCAATTGTTTTTTCACCCAGTTCATTTGTTGTTACTTCTTTAGCTATCATCATCAATGAATCATTAAC
>CANQON010000050.1 GCA_947625505.1 uncultured Bacilli bacterium | reverse complement strand
ACCAACAGCACGGCAGCGTGTTGTTGTCAATTCATTGGACGGTGGATATAGTATAACGGATTTATTACGGAGGATTGTGGCTCCTCAAATCCCAGTTCAACTCTGGGTATCCACCCCACATAGGCACGTAGCTCCAATTGGTTCAGAGCGTCGCCCTGTCACGGCGAAGGTTGCGGGATCATACCCCGTCGTGCCTGCCAGAAATATTAGGAGGTCTCTCCATGCAAAAACGTCTATCTATTCAAGAACAATTAGAGCTTCAAGCTCGTGATAGAAAGAGGTTTCATGAACTTTGTAAGACAAATCCTGAAGAAGCTAAACGTATTGCACGTGAGAGACTTCAAAGATGTGGTATTTTAAATGAGGAAGGTCATTTTACTCCAGAAGCTAGAGTTGCTTTTGGAATAGACGAAGACAAGGAGTGGGAAGGCAAATATGAAGTGGATTGATAAATACATTTCATCCTATTCTGATAATGATTTTCCAGAGGATACCGAGGTAATTCAAGAAGCTCTTGATGACATCTTTAATATCCAAATCTCTAAAGAAGAAATTAATTTTCTCTATCCAATCTTCAGCGAGAAAAAGTATTTCGCTGGTTGGCACGATGTATTTGGATTTGTTGTTAAGGATTTTGCTGAGTGGCTTCAAGGGCTTTAGATATAATTTGGGCCTGTAATTCAGTTGGATAGAATGACTGACTTCTAATCAGTTCGTCGCCCGTCCGAGTCGGGCCAGGCTCACCAGTTAATAACCTCCTCAAATCTAGGCGTGGCCTAACTTGGTAGGGCTCCTGATTTGGGTTCAGGCGATTGCAGGTTCAAATCCTGCCGCCTAGACTTGGGGAGGTTTAAATATGGCAATGTAGCTTAATTAGCAAAGCACTTCACTCATAAGGAAGATTATGTTGGGGCAGGACCAACCATTGTCACCATAGCAGCGGGGAGGTTAGAATCTCAACGGGTCTCATAAGCCTGATAAAGATGGTGCGATTCCATCCGTTTGCGACCAAACGGCTCCATAATTCAACAGTAGAAGAGCGGTCTCTTAAACCGAAAACGGAGGGGTAGCACCTCCTGGGGCCACCAAATTCTCCCATAAGTCAATTAGTAGACTAGCAGACTTTTAATCTGAAGACAACGGGGCAGAACCGTTTGGGAGAACCAGTTAATAACAATCTGTAATAGGTTGTTAATATAAGGGAGCGTAATCCAATCTGGCAGAGATAATAGTCTTAGAAACTATTCAGTGGAGGTTCGAATCCTCTCGCTCCTAGGAGGTATAGCTCAACAGTAGAGCAAATGGCTTATAACCGTTAGACACAGGGGCAGCACCTGTTACCTCGACCAGTTAATTGTTAAGTTATAAAGAAAAAGGAGAGGATTTGAGGGGTACAAATTATAGACTTTTAGTGGTTCAAGATGCTAATAATGCTAAGAATGATAATATTGCAATAAGTAAATTAACTAAAAATGGTATTAGGTGCTGTCTTTTAAATAGTATATATAATGGATTTAATCCTAATGACTTAAAGGATATAAGGTGTAATGGTGTAGCAGTACTAGATCCTGATGCTCCAATTACTAATTACCCTCAATTAAATGTTTTGTATCCTTGGTGTATGAATCGTAATATCCCAATATTAGGAGTTGACGAATGGATTGAAAATAAGATGAATAATGTAGAGATAGAGGAAACTCCTACCTATAAATCTCAAAATAAGTTTCCAGAATTTGTGGATATCAGGGTGAGGTAACAAATCACTCTTAAAAAGGTATAAATATGAAGATTAAAGATAGTGATTTAAAAATTGAAACATTTAAATCTCATGGTCATGGCGGTCAGTGTGTAAATACCACAGATTCTGCTGTAAAAATTACACATATACCAACAGGAATTGTAGTTTCATGCCAAGATGAACGCTCTCAGGTTCAAAATCTAAAGAAAGCCAAGAGAGAGCTACAACGTAGGCTTGATGAAATTGAGAGCGAACAACGTAGAGCTGCGGCAAATGCTTTGCGGCAAGAGCAAATTCAAGATGGAGATAGAGCTAGAAAAGTTAGGACTTATAACGCTCAGCGAGATAATGTTAAAGATGTTAGACTTGATAAAACTTTCTCCTATAACGATGTATTATTCAAAGATGGGTTTGCTAAGTTAAGTAGTGAACTCACAAATATGTAGGTTTTGTATTTAATACATTTGACAACCTACCCTCTCTATGATATACTATGCATTGTCAGTGAGAGAAAGGAAATAAAAATGACGACTCCAACTTGCCCTCATTATGGTAGCTCTGTGGGATATGGTCTCGATGTTATTGTAGAGACGAGGATGGATGGCGGAGGTTGTCTTGAGGACGGCAAGTTTGTATTGTACTCTCTGGATGAATCGAACATTTGGAATCCAACAAAAGTTGTGAGTTGTACTAGTGAGTCAGTTACTTGTTTAGATTGTGGAAAAGAAATCACAGATAAAGACTTTATCCAGAAGGTGGTTGACTCAATTAATGAGGGATTGAGTAAGTAATTAATAAACAGGTTGAGATTAGCTACCTCGTAAAACAGCTCTATCCTGTTTCCTGTTTATTTATAATCCTAGATAGAGGAGGAGTATGGCTTTTATTTATGTAATTACAAATGATGTTAATGGAAAACAATACGTTGGTAAGACGATAAAAACTATCAATAAACGTTTTCAACAACATTTAACTAATGCTCGATTTGGTGAGCAATATAAAAACTATCATTTATATAGAGCAATGAATAAATATGGATTTGAACATTTTTCTATTTCAATGTTAGAAGAATGTCTTGCTGAAGATGCTGCAGAAAGAGAACAGTATTGGATTAAAAAATTAAATACTTATGGTAGAAATGGCTATAACTCAACAATTGGTGGAGAAGGTAATCAACTTTATGACTATAAAGAATTAAGTGATGCCTATATAAAGCTAGGAACATTAAAAGCAGTTGCTGAAAGATTCCATTGTGATGATTCAACAGTAAGGACTGCATGTGAAAATTATAATGTCCCTATTGCAGAAAGTAAATGGATAGGACAACCAATTGTTGCTTTTGATAAATATACATTAGAGTATAAATATTCTTTTAATTCTATTTGGGATGCTTCTTCTTTTCTTAAGAAAGGACGTGGTGGAACAGGTCATATTTCTGCGGTATGCAGAGGGAACAGGCAGTCTGCCTATGGATATGTTTGGAGATATTTAGACGACCTTCCAAATGGATGGGAAAATAAAAATCCTAAAGATTTTTTAAACGTGAATATTTATACTGAAAGGAGATTAAAGAAGGTCGCTCAAATCGACAAAGATACTGGGGTTATTTTAAAAATATTTGATTCTTATTCTGATGCGGCTTTAGAAATAACTGGAACAAGAAATTATGGATATAATATATGCAGAGTTTGTGACGGTAAACGTAAAACTGCTTATGGATATAAGTGGGAATATATTGATGATTAATTTATTTTAGCGTCAGGTCAGTACCTTTAGTGGGGGACTGATGGAACTAGGCGAGACATAGCAGACTCAAAATCTGCCGACCGGAAGGTCATGCGGGTTCGAATCCCGCGTCCCCTACTAAGGGTACTCCCTGATGCCAAAATAGGCAATACAAGCGGGCGTAACATAATGGTTAGTGTATCTGGTTGCCAACCAGACGATGAGGGTTCGATTCCCTTCGCCCGCTCCATGTGTCCTTGGTCCGGAAGTGTGGTAAGCGGGGCGGGCTGTAAACCCGTTGCCTATGGCTCAACAGGTTCGATTCCTGTAGGACACACCAGTTAATAATCTACGAAAGTAGGTGATATATTTCGGGGTAGACTGGTTTCGATTGCTCATGTTTGAGAAACTAAGCGAGCAGAGGTCTCCGCAACCTCTTTAAACCACGGTAATGTCAAACGAATTGACAACGTTATTTCTTTCTTCCCTGTCGCTGAGACCGCAGAGGTCGAGCTACAGGCCGCAGCTTAATTTATTGCTGCTATAGATTAGAGTCTTAGGCTTGGAGACGATAGTCTGAATTCAGAATCAAGCTGCTTCCCGCACATTAACTAATAGAAGAAATTGTGGGAATAAGACTTCTTCTATTATGAAACATAACCTGTCTATTGGTTAAAATGTTTCGAGATAATAAATAGACTACGCTCGTAGAAATGTTTTAGGAAGATGGGTAAGACCGGAGTTCGACTCTCCGCTACTCCAATAATACCAGCCTTTTGGCTGTT
>CANQON010000049.1 GCA_947625505.1 uncultured Bacilli bacterium | reverse complement strand
GGTGAGTGCTCTGCCGAAGAGCTTTCTCAATGTCTACTTGACAACAATACTAGAAATATGGTACAATTAATAGTTACAGATGAAGAAGAAACAGAAAAGATATTCTCAGACCTTTATGGTACTAGGGTTGCTCCAAGAGTAGCCTTCCTAAATGAGCATTCAAATGATGTAGCTATTGATATGGAGTAGACATGAGTGGAACAATAAATGTTATTGATGAAGTAAAAAATAATTTCCTGGTATCAAGCCTAGATACAAATATTAACAGAGCATTTCCTGATGTGCGGGACGGCCTTAAGCCAGGCCAAAGAGCCTGTCTTTGGGAAATGCATCGGAAGGGGTACTCTAGCAAGAAGCCGCACGTTAAGTCTGCTAAGGTTAGTGGTGGTGTCATCGCAGATACTTGGCCGCACGGCGATGTTGCTGTCTATGATACATTTGCCAGAATGTCTCAGCCATTTGTAAATAACAATCCTGAAATTGATTTTCATGGTGCAAATGGAAATTTAATTGTAGGAGACGATGGAGTTGCAAATCAAAGATACACAGAAGTGAGACTTTCTTCTATTACTGAAGAAGGAATACTTTGGAATCTTGATAAAGATGTAGTAGATTTTCGTCCTAATTTCTCTAATGATGCAGAGTGGCCTGTGGTTCTACCATCATTCTTCCCAAGGCTATTGGTTAATGGAACTCAGGGGATTGGCGTAGGTATTGCCAATGTCTGGGTTAGCCATAACCTCGGCGATGTTATTGATGGGTTAATTAAATATATTCAAATTGGAGAGGTAGACAACTCACTTAAGCCAGACTTCCCAACTGGTGGAGTTATCATCAATAGTGACGAACTAGAAAAGATTAATACTACTGGTAAAGGTAGGATTATTATTCGTGGTAAAGCTGAGATTAAGGGTAATGAAATTCATATCTCAGAGCTACCGTTTCAGGTTTATGTTAAGCCATTCATTGAAGATATTAGAGAGAAGATAGAGAAGGGAACTCTACAAAATATCATTGATGTCTCCGATAGAAGCGATATTAACCAACTAAAGGTAGTTATAGAATGTGTAAGTCCCGCACTTGCGCCAAAAGTGCTAGAAATGCTATATAATAGTACCGACTTGCAAACACAGATTAACGCAAATCAAATAGCTATCATTAACGATAATACTCCAAAGCTTCTAACTTTAGGTGAAGTCTATTCAATTATTGTACAACATAATCTTTCTGTGCTTCAACGTGCGGCCCAATTTGATATCAATAAACTTGAAGAAGAGCTTTATAAGCTAAAGACTATAAAGGCCGCAATTGACGATATTGATACAGTTGTTTATATTATCAAAGATGTAGATAATATCCAAGAGCAACATAGGCTATTCAAAGAAAAGTTTGGTTTTTGTGAAGCACAGATGGATATGGTATCTAAGATGCGGTTAAGCACTCTAATGAAAACAAATAGAGATAAACTTGCCGCAGATATCGCGGAGAAAACTAAGAAGGTAGAGTATCTACAGAAATATCTAAACTCAGATGAAATGCAGAAGCAAGACTTGATTGATAAAATTACCTCAATTAAGAATAAATATAATACTCCCAAGAGAACAACCTGTACAAACATAGAACTTGCGGGAAAAGGTGGTCGAAAGAAGAAGGAGCAACCAGTTGTTCGACTAGCAGTCTCGATTGATAATAAGGGTTATATTAAGTCATGTCCCGCAGCTATGTTTAGAAAAAGTAAGACTATTATTTCATCTGTCCTACTTAATTCAGATGAAATGGTATACCTATTCTCTTCTCTTGGCAAACTATATAGAGTTAAAGCTAATACTATTAAGCAAGTTCCAAAAGGAACACCTGTAGTTAATGTTGTAAATTTAACAGACGGTGAAGAAATTTTATTTATTACCTCTGATAAAAATTCTGAAAATCACCTATTGACAAGCTGTACAAAAAGTGGTATAATAAAGAAAATGAAGTTCGAGGAATGTGCTGGACATACTCAAAACAAGAAAGGTCTATCAGTCATGAAGCTTAAAGATGGCGATAGGATTATCTTTGTTCAGCAGATTAATAAAGAAAAGGACTTTATTATTCTTACAACAAAGAAGGCTTACAAAATTAATCTTGATGAAATTAGGACTCTTGGGAAAGCTGCGGCAGGACGTAGAATCGTAAAGGATAAGGTTGTATCTGCTGGATTCTATAGTGATATGTCTGCGGATATTAGAGAAAGGATTAAGTAGTGGAAACTCTTTACCCAGGCTCTATGCAGATTCCGCCAATGCTGATTAATAAAGAGCCTATTGAGAAAGATGTTAATCTAGCACTTAGTAGTGGGAATTATGTTGGTCAAGAAAAACTTGATGGCTATTTCTATATGATGGAGAAGACTGATGATGGTAATATTTATCTATTCAGTCGTTCTAAGTCAAAGAAAACCGGAGAATTGACAGAGAAGATCGACAACGTCCCGCATATCAAGTCATGGGCAGAGGATAATGTTCCCGATGGTACAATTCTTATTGGTGAGATTTATGTCCCAGGCGGAAAAAGTAAGGATTGTACTAGAATTATGGGGTGCCTACCAAAGAACGCTATTGCTAGGCAAGAGAATGAAGGGTTTATCCATTATTATATTCACGATTGCTTAAGATTTGATGGTAAAATGGTACTTGACAACCCTTATCTTTCGCGCTATAATGTTCTTCAAGAATCAAAGCTATTTAATAATTATATAGCTACTCCTGAAATTGAACTAGCCATTACTTACTACAAGGATTTCCCAGAGATTTTAGCAGAAATTCTTAGTAGGGGTGGAGAGGGGATGGTCTTCAAGAAAAAGGACTCTCCATATATGGCGGGAAAGCGGCCAAGAGATAATTGGAAAATCAAGAGTGAAACAACTTTTGATGTAGTGGTTATCGGTTTCATTGAACCAGAGAAAGAATATACTGGTAAGGAATCTGATACTTGGCCTTATATCATTGATAATGAGCTTGTAACAAAAGCTTATTATAATAATTGGAAAGCTGGATTTGTTATCGGTGCCTATGACGGAGGTGAATTAAAGGAAATCGGCACAATTTCCTCTGGCATGACCGACTTCTTGCGTGAAGATACTGCGCGAAACCCTGAGAAGTATCTTGGGCATGTTATCGAGGTAAAGGCTATGTCTGTAGACAAGAATAAGAAATCAATTAGACATGGTAGGTTTGTAAGACTAAGGGAAGATAAAGAAAAAGAAGACTGTACATTTGAAACAATATTTTAGAAAATAAGTACAGTCCACAGACGAAAAGGAGATTTAATATGGCAGAGAAGACTAAGGCACCTAAGGCTCTATTCAGCGAGAAGGGTCAGCAGCTACTTTCATGGATGCAAATGAATTGCCCTGACGGTCAGATTTCCAACAAGGAGCTTGCTGAGACTCTTGGTACCAAGCCAATCGCAATTTCTTCAGTAGCTCGCGCACTTGAGCGTCGTGGCGTTGTTCATACAGTAGATATGGAAGAGGGCGGCAAGGGTGTTGAGCTTACCGCTGAGGGCAAGACTGCCGATCCATATGCTACCGAGCAGCCCGCAGAGCCTGCTGCTGAGTAAGGATTAAATTAGCTATATACCGATTCTGGTTTGTATAATTCTTTGTATTGTAACGGTTATATTTGTTTTATTTATATACCACAGAGTTAATAATAAAGAGTTAATATTTACTACAATCAAAGAATTAGAGAGTGAGTGCAAACAGAAAGACTCAGAGCTTCGAGAGAAACAAGAGCAATCTAAAGAGTTGTCGAATCAATGTTCAGAGAAAAGAGAGGAACTTGATAAACTCACTCAACAGACAATCTCTGCTCTTGACTCTCAAGCTGCGGAATTGAAGCATCAGTACGAAGGCTATCAACAGGTACTACAAAATAATTATGATGCTTCTGCTACTATATTAAATAACAACTACAGAAACAACGTAGTTAACTTAACAAACAATATTAAAATAGCAAGACAAATAGGGTTAGCAATGTTAGAGGAAACCCAAGAGGAACTTGAATCATTGCAAGCAACTAGAAATGCCGCAGTTGAAGCCGCACGGAGAGAAAAGGAGCTAGAACAATCTCCAGATAATTTTAGGATTCCATTAACGGAAGAAGAATTATCTGATATAAGATATCTTGAATCAATCAAGGGTAAGCTCTTTCACAAAGAGATATTAGGTAAGTTGATTTGGTCTGTTTTCTTTCAGTCGAAAGTAAAACAGTTAGGGATAAAGTTATGCGGAGATAGTCCACTCTGTGGTATATATAAAATCACAGACCTAGCAACGAAAGAGGTATACATTGGTCAATCTGTCAACATTCAAAGAAGATGGGTTGACCATGTTCGTTGTGGAGTCGGCGCAGATGTAGCTCCGCACACTAATATGTTGTATGCGGCAATGCGTCGAGACGGTCTTGA
>CANQON010000048.1 GCA_947625505.1 uncultured Bacilli bacterium | reverse complement strand
TTTTATCATTGATTACGCTCCTTTACTAATTACTCAGTAAAAAGACCGTCAATATCGCCATTAGTAATAGCAACTAGGTCTGCGGTCTTGACGTAGTTATCAAGATCAGACTTAAGTGCGTAAGTACCAAGATCCTCAGTCTCAACATAATTGGAAAGATCAACTAGACCAGAAAGAACATCCCACTTATATTCGTCGCCAGCGCTAACTACTACAACATTAGTACCTGCGGGATATGGACCACTAGCGCCTTCAACCCACTTGCTTGCATTCTCAGCATCAATTGTGAATTGGTCACTTACATTGTAGGCATCGCCAAGAGTTTCTTCAGAAGGCTCAGATAGCTCAGCAAATGTGCTTGAACCCTTTGGAGTATAAAGAGAAGAAACTGCGGTGTTGATAGCTTTCTGCATTTCACTCTTTGCAGTACTAATATCTGTAGCAACCTGTGTCTTCTTGGCGTAGTCAGTCTCTGCTTGAGTCTTGGTAAGGATATCGTCGCTACCCTCTGGGAAGGTTACGCTAATGGTGCCAGTGCCATCCTCAGAAAGAGTGATATTGTCACCAATCTTAACAATACCTGCGGCTTCTTTAGTGGCTGCCTTAGGTAGTTCAGCCTTCTTGACATAATCAGTAGCATCCTTAAGTGAGATAACACCACTTTCATCAACTGCAAGGGTAGTATCGTCAGGCTTAACTAGACCTTCCTTCTCGGCGGTAGCAACACCAGGAAGCTCAGTGTCCTTAACATAGCTATCTGCATTCTTAAGGGTTACAGCACCTTCGACAATATCGATGGTAGTACCGTCAGCCTTGACTAGACCTTCAGTTTCATTGGTTGCGGTCTTTGGTAAGTCAGTTTTCTTAGCAAGGCCAAGGCCCTCAGCAGTTGAGGTAGAGTCAAGCTCAGTGCCGTCAATTGCGGGCTTACCAGTTAGTGAACCATAAGTGCCATCGAAGTTCTTTTCTTTGTCTAGCTGCTGCTTGTATGCGTCAGTAAAGTTGTTATCGGAAAGTACCTTATACTCGTCTTCAGAATTAGTCTTTAGTTCCTGCTTAACGAAATAAGCCTTTAGCTTCTCGAAAAAGTGAGTAAGACCCTCAAGGTTTAGGAATTTAACTTCTGCCATTCACAGCTCCTTTCTTTTGGTTTATTCTATTCTTCTAGAGTGCCATCCCCTATTAGAATAGTTCTTACAGCTTCTAACCAACGTGCGGGAACCTGTTCAAGCTCCCAAACTCCTTTGCGGACTAGGTTTGCATAAATTACAGCCATACTACCTTACACCCCCATCTCTGAAATTAGTGTTCCGAGTTCAGCAAGTGCAAGCTCGTTCTGAAGCTGATACTCTTCAACAGTTGCACCTAACTCTCCGATAGCAAGTTCTACATTATTATTATTATCCTCTGTAACAATACCTAGTTCTCCTAAACCTGCTTCGAGAATATCTATATTATCCTTTGCCCAGACAATATATTCATCTTTAGTCATGATGGTTTCATCATACTCATATAATTCAGTATCGGGAAACTCTTCGTCATGAACTTGCTCAACATTAGTGTGAATATAGACATTGTCATGGTTAACAATGACTGGGGCAGAAGCTTCCTTACTGCCACGAACTCTACCGTTATTTTGCATTATTTCTCCTTTTTAAGATAGGTATCGTGATATTTCTTTGCATGTGGCTCAAGTGGTAAGATATATCTTTTATATAAGTTATAACCGTTACACCACTGTAACCAACCTCTATAACTATTCATACAGCAGTAATCCCTATAACTCATGAAAGAACCATCAGAGACTTTCTTCTGAATTGCCAATAATTGTTTCCGCATTCTTTTATAAGTTGATTTGCGGAGCAGGATATATCCATCGAAAAATCTATAACCAACAAAATCAAGACCTCTAACGTAAGTTGGGAAGATTTGATAATTACTTTTCAATTTCAAATGAAGTTCTTCCCATAGATATATTTGTATTTCCTCTAGCCAATATCTTAGAATTTCTTTATTACTAGCTAATACAACTACATCATCCATATATCTAACTACTTGATGAATACCTAAAACTTCAGATAGCCAATGATCAAAATAACTAAGATAAAAGTTTGCTAAATACTGAGATAAATAGCTGCCCATAGGAAGACCCTGTGGACAGCTATCAATAATTAAGTCTAATAACCACAGAAGCTCTGGGTCCTTAAACTTCTTTCTAATTAGGACTTTTAAGATTTCTTTATCAACACTTTGATAATAGTGATGAATGTCAATCTTTAGACAAAACTGAGTTGCCTTCTTATTTTGCATGTACTTTTTTATAAGTCCATACGCTTGATGAATACCTCTCTCAGGAATTGAAGCACAAGTAAAATCCGTTAAATTCTTTGTCATGGTCGGCTCTATTTGAAGCATAATCGCCCATTGGACTATTCTATGAGGATAATACTTTAATTTCCAAAGTTCTCTATCTTTAGCTCTATCGTGAATTGTCTCTCTAGTATAATCTTCTTCTACAAGTGTGTAAGTGTGATTAATTAAAGATTCACGAATTAGCTCTAAGTAGTAATCCTCGTTTTCATTTACCATTTTTACTTCTGCATAATAACCTTTATCTTTTCTGGCATTATGGTGAGCTTCGCGCAGGTTCTCTATATCACAAATCTTGTCATAGATTCTACCTAAACGCTTCATTCAATCTCCTTAAAAAGTTTTGATGGGCCAAATTTTCGCCCTTACTATCTAAAGATAGCAAGTCTACTAATACAGCCATAAAAAATCAAGTTTAGTGTTTTGCCAAGTGGCAAGGTCCTTTCACCTTATAGTGGGTTATAGTACGAATCTATCCCTGCCGTCCTCCTCAGAGATAGATTTTAAAGCTAGATTAGAGATAAAAGTATCAAAACTTTTAAACAAAAACAAGACGTGTGGAAAGGTTGTCATTGGTATTAGTCGCGTTATTGTTCACATTGCAATTGAACGTGCCAGTGTTAGTACTATTGTTATAGTTGCCCCCAACATTGGCTAAGTTGCCCGTGTTGACATTGGCATTGTCGTATGATTTTTAAGAACACGATGTTACCAGTGCTACCGAGCTCTATAAATAGCAACGTTTAGTGAACTAAAAACCTTCCTAAGACTCAATGGAAAATAAAGAACCCACACTTCGGGAAACAACCTATATAGACGGGGCGCGTTAGCGCCCCGAATATAATCTCATATAATTAATTATGCTTTATGCTTAAAAACAAGACGCGCGGAAAGGTAGTCATAGGTATTAGTCGCGCTATAGTCCACAAAGCAATAGAACGCGCCAGTGTAAGTACCACAGTTATAGTAGCCCCCAACATTGGCTAAGTAGCCCGCGCCGACATAGGCATAGTCGCAGAAATAAGTGGTAGCGCTACCTCCAGATATAGCATTATTATCAGATGGTAGGAACCCTCTAGTATTAGTCCCCGCAGCTTTCTTGAAATAGTTACCACCATCAGAACTAAATCCACTAGACTCCTTAAACTGATAGCCAGAACCAGTATCATTAAAATTCTTAAAATCAGTTAGAATTTGACGACTATTATCGCAATAAATACCGTCGCACCACTGATAGGCATTACCCCAGAAGTCCTCGATACCAAGGCACTTAACTTGGTGCTTACCGTCAGTCTTATTCCCGCCAGCATTTCCGCAGAACCCAACACTATTGGTTTGTCCAGTTGTAGTAACCGCACTGTTACCATTAGCATAGCCATAACCGACTGCATTTTGAGAGTTTAGATTCTTGAAAACAATTAAATACATTACCTGCATTAGAGTCCATACATACCAAGAGAGTTGCTGGTATCCAGTGCCATTAGCGGCAGAACCGGTACGGCACTGACCAATATTAACCTTAACGCAAGGTGACTTGCCGGAGTAACTGTTGAGTTTACTGGCGCTGCCTGAACTTAGATAGGCACCAATGTAAATAAAGTCGCAGTCGCCTTCAGTTTCAAGACTGTGAGCACGATAACAATAACCAGACTTGCCAGACTCAGAAGTGAAGTCAACTAGCAAGTTGTTCCCTTGATAGCTAAGCTTATACCCGCACTTAGGTACCTCAATCATAACGTCGCCATCAGTACCGGTAAGATTGGCAGTACCATCGCCAGGCTGCTTATCATCTGAATCCTCGCCCTTACCGCTCATAACCTTGGCGGTGTAATCATTTCTGCGGAGATAGTATTGAACCTTTCCGCTCTTAACAACACATGGACGAAGGTCCTTGAAGAATGGCTGATCCTTCCAATTATCCCAACCAGCGGTCTTAACTGGTGAATCTCCACCATAGGTAACGGCCTTCTCTGGGTCTGAATTAGTTGAGTCAATAATGATACCAGCATTGACTGCACCAACTAGGTTAACTGCTTGTCCAGTATAATCACTAACTGTAATTTCCTTGTGTACTACTGGATCACCAATAGTCTCAAAGATGAAAGTACCCTTTGAGTCAAGAACAACTACCTTAGAGTTGCCATCGCCAAAGCTCACAGTGGTAGCATGTGCATCATCGCCCTGCTTGTACCACTTAAACTGTCC
>CANQON010000047.1 GCA_947625505.1 uncultured Bacilli bacterium | reverse complement strand
GTTGACGATGCTCTTGCGCGTAACCTTGGTCATGGTAGGTTCCTTTCGTCCTTGACCTTTTTCTTACTGTATATATAGTACCATAGAGTGTTCGCTTTGTCAATCGAGATTTTCGAGATTCACAAAGCCTTCACATTTGGTTTGAGCGCCCTTCTGTCTCCTTCCGTCTGCGCTCGCCCCTTCTCTCACTGTGATAAGAATACAGGATGCGGCGCTCGCCGTCAACCCAGAATCGGCAGCTCACAATTTCTCCACATTCATAGAATATGACGTTTGTCATCGGCCCGGGCGATATTGCATTTGCAATATTTTGTAATAAAGAAAAACGCCTTTCGGCGTCTTTCTCTTAGTCCACTTTGATATTAATGATTTTGTTATCCATATTTTCTGCGGCCTTACGGATTTTGTTCCTGACCATCTTTGCTTCTAGTGAGGGGTTTTTGATGTTAAGATTTTCGAGGTTAACATTCTTCCAGATAGCTACGATATCGCGACTAATGCTCGATACATCTTTAACATCCCATGTTATCGCAATGTAATCGAGACCATCGGAATTAAGATTGCCATCGACTTCCCAATAGGATACGACGTTGAGAGTGTCGGGGTCAATTTGGATACGGATTTCATTGTCATCGTTGTAGATGGGGCCGAACGTAACGATACCGTAGTGCTTAGAGGTATTGACGCTGGTGTCAACATTGAAGAAGGAGTAATCGTTGATGCGATTGTCGCCGAAGAGGAGAGCCTTAACCAAGGCCGTCAGAACTGACAGGAGCATAATCGTCGTTGCCATACTATCATCCTTTCTCTTACCTTTTAACAATTATAGAATACCGGAACCGTTGCTAGAAGTCAATAGGTTTCATAAACTCTCCACAATATTTCAGACGAGAAAGAATATTACCAAGAGAAGCAGAGTAATTGCGACAGAGAATGAGATAAGACCAATAAGGATACCCTCCATAAGGTCGCAAACAATCTGAGCTGCAATAGTCTGAGTGCGGTCCATCTGTTCTCCTTTCCTTGACTGTGAGTATAGAATACCCAATGTGCGGGTAGAGGTCAAGTGAGATTTGTAGATTCATAGAACCTTCACAATATTGCAATTGTCATGGCGGGCCCGGGGTCATTGCATTTGTCATAATTATTATTAAAAAGAAAGACCTTTCGGCCATTTCTTTTATGCTACTTTTTCATAGCCTTTTTATAAACCTTGCGAACCTTAAGAATGGTTTGGGGTTGCCAATTGACGTGACGATGATAACGCAAAACCTTGTCGAGGATTTCTGCTTCAATGCGAGCATCGTCAAGTGCGGTGTGAGACTCAATAAACTTGGGCATACCCTTAATGTAACGGTAAGCAACCTGCGCTGTCAGATGGGGCGTCTTATCCTTGCACAGCTCTTTGTGCTCAACTGCCCACTTCTTGAAGTTGCGACTCTTGAAGAACGTTTGAGTAGCAGCGTTCATAATGCAACGCCACTCTACTTTATTGTTATCGGTGAAGACAGTAGCAAGGCCGTTAGAAAGGCGCTGCGTAGTCTTGTTAAGACGCTTCCAGTCGAAGATAGCATTGTAAGCGTAGAGATACTTACCCTTAAGAGTGCGATTGAAGATGTTGCGGATTTGCGCGAAACTAAGGACTTGGATTTCTCCGTTAGCGATTTGCTCGTCATAATCCTTGTAGAACTTATCGAGCTTGTAATCGCCGTAGTAAACCTCGCCGACGATGTATTCATGAGCGTCGATGACGATACCATCCTGCACGTCTACCCAACCGAGCTGCCAAACAAGGCCGTTGGAATAGGTTTCAGTGTCGAGGACGCGACGGATGGTCTTTTTCATTTTCGGTTCCCTTCGTTGGGCTTCCTTTACTTGACTCTAAGTATACCCGTCCTGCCGACGATTGCAACCGACAATTTCCGATTCACAGATTCTTCACAATTCTCCACAGACTACAATTTTCATTTTAGAATATGATTTTTAAGTAATTTGATATACCTTTTTCAACTTTAGAATATATCATTTGATTTAAAAGATATATCTTTTGCTCGGGCACTTTTTGTTTCATACCGTCAATTATTAATACTACTAATTAACTAACTTTGAATATCGGGACAGTTTTCATTTTTTATTTTAATGTGCGGGAATAGGTTGATACAATTTTCAACTTTCATTATTAATTATGTTAATGAGCTGTTAACAATTTCAATTTACAATTTAAGAACAGATGTTCGCCTTGGCCGTACATTCATTTTCAACTTCAATTTCTAGTGTTAAATAATTTCGCCCGGACAATTACATTTGTAATATCAATTTTGTTGTGAAACGGGTTGAGTCCTTAGTGTCATACTCAACCCGCTTCAATTTCTACAATTAGATAGTACCTCCCGCAGCCACCTCTGTCAAGTTTCAATTTTGACTTCCACATTTCCTTCACATTATTGCAAGTGTAATATTTTCATTCTTGTGAAGCGGCCCAAGTCCTTTGTGTCATACTTGAGCCGCTTCTTTCTAAGTGACTATAGAATAGCATGGGCCGCATAACCTGTCAAGCATGATTGATAGCTTCACACTATCTTCACATCTTCTCTTGGTGTGGTGTAGTATTGCAAGTGTAATGGCGCCCGGGCACCAATGACATTTGTCATCAACTCCATTTAACACTTTGTTGCTCTTGGATATTTTAATAGCATAATCCCACCTTACCATTTAATCCTTTCTCTTGGTAGTAAGGTGGGGTTATTTGATGGTTAGTCGCGCTTAGTTAGACTAAGCAAAGAAGAAGAAGAACGTGATGATAACAAAGACACAGAATACGAGGAAAGCAAAGAAGCCAGCCAGCATAACGCTCATCATGAATTCGCTCTTCATTAGAATACCTCCATAACGTTGACGGTGTTTATGATGTTCTCTTGGGCATCATAAACATTTAGGTTGACGTTGGTTGCGATAAGGTAGACCGCGATGATGGCGATTAGCAGGATGATAGCCACAAGTCGCAGGCAAAGGTCGAGAATGTTATCGTCGTTAATCTTGTTGATTTTGTTATTTATCATTGCCATCATTTTGATGCCACCTTCTTTCTTTGATATTCGTTACTGAATGATTTTAGTTATCCTCCAATAGGACTGCCATCTTCATAGTACCCGCAATCGCAGTCTTCCAATTCCTCGCCATTGTGGTTGCTGGAATAGTAGTTAAGGTTGTCGTAGATATCCGTCATTATCGCTGCCAATTCAGGGTCGTAATTATCATCGAGAAGTTCGAGGAAGTAATCATGTTTGTTCATCTTGCTTTTCCTTCCTTTCTTTATCCTCTTTAAGTATAGCGCCTTGGCCGTCTCTGTCAAGCCTTGCGGCTAGTCTCCACAGAGTCTCCACACTTGGGCCTTTATTACATTTGTCATGCGGCCCGGGTTCCTAGTTCCTGAGTACTTATATATATATAGTTGTCAAGGTGCCTAGGGTGAAGCTTTATATCAGTAAGGGTTGGTAGGTCGTAGGGTTAAAGCCCTTACCCCGAAGGGTTGGGCCGTGGCCCTAGGCCCTAGGCCGTGTGGGCTTCCAGCCAGCTCTGGACCTTTTTGGTGAAGCTCGGGAGCCGGAGGTTTACCTTGCCGCCGTTCTTGGAGCTGCCCCGGCTCGGCTTCGCGAAGGTCTCGCAGAACGTCTGCCACGTGGCCTTATTCATTGTCCAGTAGCCGGAGTTATCAGGGGCGACGAAGATATACTCGGTGGCCGCATCCATCGCGAGGTAGGCGGCGAGGTCGGTACCGTTGCACACCGTGGCGCGGGCGCTCTTGACTTGGTAGTTCAGGACGTCGCCGGCCCTATGCGCGGGCACGTTGTCGGCCCCGGTAAGCTCCCCGAGGATGGCATATCTCACGACAGCTTCCGCTATCTGACCACGATTGTAGTTGGCGAACGTCTCGCGCACGAGGTCGGTGATGCTCTGGGGTACCGTGGTGTAGGTGATGGTATCGGTCATGGTAGGCTCCCGTCGGCTCCGCTTCCCTTACTGACAGTGATAGTATGCCCCATGGTACCCTACCCTGTCAACCCATCGCCCAGGTAGCGCCTTGACAGAACGATATGACTCATTGACGTTTGCAATATCCGATATCGTTTCTTCTTTAGATATTCGCTTTGTAATCTTTTAAGAATTTTGTAATTGAGATCGAGATCTGACTTTGTCTTTAATTCATAGAATGAATCTTTAACATGGTTAATAGTTAGTACTGTTAATCATTGGCCGCACTAGTAGTTAATAGGGTTAATAGTTAGCACCTGTTAATAGTTGGTAGTATTGATAGTTAATACTATTAATAATTAGTAGGATTAATAGTTAATACTACTAATAGTTAATAGTATTAATAATTAACATTGTTAACGATATTCGTTCTGTCATATTTGTTCACCTCGGCTAACTCCATGACGACTGTGCGGCTCTCATGACACGCGTCAAGCGTCATGACAGACGTGCTACGGCTCGACAGCTGTGGCGCTCCCATGACGCCTGTCATGGCAGACAGGCAATCCCTCATGACAAACGTGCGGCAGGCATGACGTATGTA
>CANQON010000046.1 GCA_947625505.1 uncultured Bacilli bacterium | reverse complement strand
CGATTTCGGATATTTTTAACATGGCTGTCTCCTCCTTGAAATTATGTTTTAATTCTGTGAGTGACAGCTTACATATTATAAATACAAAATCAAGCTTTTTATTGGATCATTCCATGAATGAATAAAATGATTTGAGCGTAAAGTTGATTGAAAATTGAAAAATGCTATTTAAAAGCAGATCAGTCACTAAACTGTCACTTATCTTTGCTATAATTAAAATTAAGAAAGTTTATCTATAAGAGAATAAAACAAGCGTTACGAGTAATCCGGTTGAAAATAAGAAATATTTTGTGTAGTATTGCGATGTAAAAATAGAAAAGGTGGAAATTGGATATGGTGGATTTATATTATATTGAGGATGATCCGAATATCGCACTCGCTGTAAAAGAATATCTGGAGCACAAAAATTTTCATGTAACGATCTGCGCAACTCTTGCGGAGGCCCGGCAGCATATCAAAGATCATGTTCCGGCTTGTGTTCTATTGGACTGGAATATGCCGGATGGCCACGGGGATGATTTGTGTCAGTGGATTCGCGGTCATTGGAAAGATTTGCCGGTTATCTTTTTGACCGTCCGCGGCAACAGCACGGATATTATTTCGGGCTTCAAGAGCGGCGCAGATGATTATGTAGTAAAACCGTTTGAATTAGAGGTATTGTATTCGCGTCTTCTTGCGGTACTTCGCAGAACCGGAAATGTGGCAGATCAATATCTCTCCTGTGATGGAATCAGGATCGATCAAAACCTCCATGCCGTATTCTGCAATTCGGAAGAAATATTTTTAAGTACAGCAGAATATCAACTTTTATTATATCTCATGCAGAACAAGGGAAAGACCGTCACCAGAGAAAAAATCCTGGAACAGGTATGGGATGTGAATGGCAGTTATGTGAATAATAACACCCTGACTGTCACGATGAAACGGCTCCGTGATAAACTTTCACAGCCGGCGTGCCTGAAAACGATCAGAAGTGTGGGTTATCGTATGGAGGATACAATATGAGCAGCCGTAAGAATGTATTTGTCACTTTGGGATTTGTATTATCTGTCAGTTTTATTTCTGCCGCTGTCGCCGCATGGCTGGTTTCCTATCATTACAGCAGGACAGCCTTTGATCTGGTAAACGCGGTCTGCTGCGAAGTAATCGAGCAGGACCCGGAAACGCAGAAAATCATATCCGCCGCATTAAAGGAATATACAGAGGGAAACGAAGACGGCCTTTTGGAAGATCCTGTATTGTCCTCGCTTGGGTATCAGGTATCTGATTTTTCGGACTTTCATTACAAACAGATTGCTTTCTTTGCAGCGGCCGGATTGTCAGCAGGAGCTTCCCTTTTCCTTTTCACGTTCCTTTATCGAAACAGGATGGAAAACAGGAAAATCAGGGATTTAGCTGAATATCTGGAACAGGTAAACAACGGAAAAGCACTGATCCTGTCCGCTTCGGGAGAGGACGATTTTTCCAGGCTGGAGGATGAAATTTATAAAACCGTGACATTCCTCTATCAAACAAAAGATCAGGCTGTAAAGGCTAAAAATGATTTTGCGGAAAATTTATCCAATATCGCGCATCAGATCAAAACGCCGATTACGGCTATTTCTCTGGCGTCCCAGAGGATGAAGCAGGATTTCGACCCCGGCGCTCTGGAACAGGTAGAAAAACAGCTCTCCCGATTAACTTATCTGGAAGAAGCTCTGCTGATCCTGTCCCGGCTTGACGCCGGAACATTGCTTTTGCAAAAAGAGGAAACGGATGTCTTTACGCTCCTTGTTCTTGCGGCGGATAACTTACAGGAGCTTTTCCGCGGTTCGGGCACTTCCATTGAGATCCCGGAACAGGGGGAAATGTTCATTTCCGTGGATATGGACTGGACAATGGAAGCAATCATGAATCTGATGAAAAACTGCATGGAGCATACAGCCGGTGGCGCTGTCCATTGTTCCTATGCCCAGAATCCGCTATACACGGAAATCCTGATCTGGGATGAAGGGAAAGGGTTTGCGAAGGAAGATATGCCGCACATCTTTGAGCGGTTTTATCGGGGCCAAAATGCCCATGAGGGCGGGATCGGGATCGGACTTGCCCTGGCAAAAGAGATCATAGAACGTCAAAACGGGACGATACGGGCCAAAAACAGGCCCGGCGGAGGCGCTATTTTTGAAATTCGCTTCTACTGTCACTGAGTTGTAATTTTCATTTGATACAATGTACTTGTAAAGGCAGGAAGGATTCGTCCCTCGACAGGAAGCGCAATTCTGAAAGACAAGCGCACAAATGAAAGGAGAACATCAAAATGGAAATCTTAAAATGTGAGGGAGTCAGGAAGGTATATGGCTCTGGAGGGAATCAGGCAGTAGCACTTGACAGAATTGATCTATCTGTGAGTAAAGGAGAATTTGTGGCAATCCTTGGGGCTTCCGGGTCAGGTAAGTCCACGCTGCTGCATATTCTTGGGAGCGTGGACAAACCTACGGATGGAAAGGTCATCATAGACGGAACCGATCTCTCCAAACTGAATCCGACACAGGCAGCGATCTTCCGCCGCAGGAAGGTAGGACTGGTATATCAGTTTTATAACCTGATCCCCACTCTCACGGCGCGGAAAAACATTTTAATGCCGCTTGCGCTTGATAAGAAAAAACCAAATAAAGAGTATTTTGATAAGATTGTAGGCTCTCTTGGAATCGCTGATAAACTCGATCTTCTGCCGAACCAGTTATCCGGCGGCCAGCAGCAGAGAGTTGCGATTGCACGCGCCCTGATTTATCGGCCTGCCCTGCTTCTGGCAGATGAACCGACCGGAAATCTCGACCAGAAAAACTCCAAAGAAGTCGTTGACATGCTGAAGCTTTCCAACCGCAATCTGGAGCAGACCATTCTGCTAATTACCCATGATGAAAAGGTTGCTATGGCGGCAGGACGAATCGTTACAGTTGAGGATGGGCGTATCGTCAGTGATGAACGGCGGAGGTAATGGATATGTGGAAAGATTACTCATCAAGCTATATTAAAAACAATCGTTCGGCCGGTTTGTCCGTTACGATTGCGGCATTTATTTCTGCCCTGCTTTTATCCCTGCTGTGCGGCCTGTTTTATAATGCGTGGAAATATGAAGTGGAGCGGATCGAACTGGAGGAAGGCGGCTGGCACAGCCGTATCATTGGTGAGCTTTCTTCGGAAGATGTGGAAACAATCAAAAACTTTGCCAATGTAGAGAATGCTGTGGTAAACGAGAAAGGACTGAAAGGGACGGAACCGACAGTAGATATTTATTTCAGCGATAAGAAAGCCGTTTTTTCCGATACGCCCCATATTGCGGAACAGCTTGGAATTGGACAGGAACGGATCGTTTATAACTATGAACTTCTTGCCATGTACATGATCCGCGATTCCAGTGATACAGCCCCAAGGCTGCTGTTCCCGCTGTTTATTCTGATCACGGTAGCGGCATCTTTCTCGCTGATCATCATTATCCATAACTCTTTTGCGGTATCCATGAACGCAAGAATCCATCAATTTGGCATTTTTTCCAGTATCGGAGCTACGCCAAAACAAATCCGGGCATGTCTTTTGCAGGAAGCGGCTTCTCTCTGTGCGGGGCCGTTACTCGCCGGAACCCTGCTTGGCATTGCGGGCAGCGCGGGACTGCTGTATCTGGCAGACACTTATATCGGCAGCGATGTTTCGGGGCGGCACCCATTGGTCTTTGGCTACCACCCGCTGGTGCTGGTGCTGACATTGCTTGTAACAGTCATAACGATAGGGATCTCCGCATGGCTTCCCACCCGGCGCTTAAGTAAGCTGACGCCTCTTGAGGCGATAAAGAATACCGGGGAATTCCAGTTGAAACGCAAAAAAAACTCCCGTTTACTCTCTTTCCTGTTCGGAATAGAAGGAGAATTGGCAGGCAACGCATTGAAAGCGCAGAGAAAAGCGCTGCGGACAGCGTCCCTGTCGCTCATCGCTTCCTTCCTTGCATTCACGCTTATGCAGTGTTTTTTCTCCCTCTCCCAGATCAGCACGAGGGAAACCTATTTCGAGCGTTATCAGGACGTATGGGACATCATGGCTACCGTGAAAGATACCGACGTGGACAATTTTGAAGAAACAAAGGCTGTCCAGGCACTTGACGGGATTAAAAGCGTCATTGTTTATCAGAAGGCTTCCGCAAAAAGAATCATCTCCGAAGAAGAAATGACCGAAGAGATGAAGTCCTTTGGCGGATTCGCGCAGGCCCCTGCGAACTACGTGTCGCAAGTGGATGGCGGATGGCTGGTAAATGCGCCGATTGTTATTATGGACGACCAGAGTTTTGCTGCCTATTGCGAACAGATCGGCATTACGCCGCAGCTTAACGGAGCAGTTGTCTTAAATCAGATCCGCGATGTGACAAACCCTGATTTCCGGCATCCCGTTCTCATGCCTTATATAAAAGGCGAAAATGCAGTGAGCGTTTTGAGACAGTCCGGCAACGAGGGGGTAACAGCGGAGGTTCCTGTCCTGTCTTATACGCAGGAAGTCCCTGTGTTGAGGGAAGAATATGCAAAGCTTGACTATTATGAACTTGTGCATTTTATGCCTGTGTCCTTATGGAAAGAAATCAAGGGACAGATCGGAGGAATGGAGGAAGATAGTTACATTTGCGTCCGTGGAAAAGACGATGCGGCACTGGAAGAACTAAATACGATACAGGAGAAAATCGCGCAGCTTGCCGATGGAAAATATACCATAGAACAGGAAAATCGTATTCAGGAGTATGAAACAAATAACAGACAGATACAGGGAATGATGACTGTTTTTGGGGCTTTCTGTGTTCTACTTGCGATTATCGGCATTGGTAATGTGTTCTCCAACACTTTGGGATTTGTACGTCAAAGGAGACGGGAATTTGCCAGATATATGTCGGTCGGGCTGACGCCTGCGGAACTGAAAAAAATGTTCTGTACGGAAGCGCTTGTGATTGCCGGACGCCCGATCTTAATCAGCCTTCCTCTCGTCATAATTGCAGTAGGATTGCTGCTGCAAACAAGTTATATGGAGGCTGGCGTATTTATGGCTGAAGCACCGCTTATTCCAATCCTTCGATTTATGCTGGCCATTTTAGGTTCTGTGGCGCTGGCGTATTATCTGGCATGGCGGAATGTACGGAAAATCAGTTTGGCCGAGGTGTTGAGAGATGATACAATGATGTAAAGTCTATGGTAGTTGCGTCTTGCCATGAGAAAGAATTTGTTTATATAGAGTAATTTTACAGAAGACATTACATAATAGGGAGCAGCAAATTGGTTAAGCTAATTCTTAAATGTATGTGTACAAATTTTTCCTATATTTAATGAATATAGCAAAAAAGGTCTGTATGATATGAAATTGTGAATTTTTTGTGAAATTTTTCAAAATCGCGTCATTTTTTGCGCTTTATTTCGTTTTCTATAATAAAGGGGGAGATTTTGAATATTTGAAGTGCGCGGGCTTTAAGGAATTTCATATGCGGACGATGCCTGGCGAAAGTCGGGTGGGAGCAGTATGCGTTTGTTTTGCGGGG
>CANQON010000045.1 GCA_947625505.1 uncultured Bacilli bacterium | reverse complement strand
ACCTTAGAGTTGCCATCGCCAAAGCTCACAGTGGTAGCATGTGCATCATCGCCCTGCTTGTACCACTTAAACTGTCCACCAGTTTTACCAGTAACAGTGACATCAACAATAAATAGTTCAACGCTCTTCTGGGTATAATCAGTTGCGGCAACAGTCTTAGAAACATGCTGGGTTGAGTCCGCAACACTATCAACTTGGAAAACGTAAGAACCAAAAGTAGTAAGTGTTAGTGTCTTACTACCCTGTCCATCAACAGTGGTGCTTTGACTTGCAGAGCCAATACCATACTTAACTGTCGCGTTTGGTCTAGTGGTAATCTTAACATCTACAATCTGAATTTCAATCTGTTTTGCTTCATAGGTATTAATCTCAACTACCTTGGAAGCAATGCCGACTGAGAAGGTGTATGTGCCAAATTTCTTGATAATGATTGTTGCCTTACCACTTTCATCGGCCTGCTCTGAGCTTGTAACGTCATCATTGTTAGTATAATTAATCGTTGCATTTGGTCTAGTGGTGACCTCAACTGCAACGCCTGTTAGTTCAATATTTTGAGTTTCGTAAGTAGTAGCTTCAACAATTCTGGAACCTGCGGGAGAGCTAAAAGTATAGATACCAAACTCAGTTAGAGTAACGGTACCTTCACCCTCTGGGCTAAGAGTAACTGATCCCTTTTCAGTCCCATCTTTAGAATAAGTAACCTTTGACTCTGGATTACCAGTAATCTTAACATCAATTAGCGGAAGCTCTACGCTGTACTCTTTAAGTTCATTAATTGTAACAGTCTTTTTAGACACTTCACGTGCGGCAAATTGCCAGTCACCATAGACCGCAATCTCCATATCTACCTTACCAGTTACACCAGAATCAGCTTCGATTCTTAGTTTATTATAAGTAGCAACAACTCGTTCGTTTGGTTTAGTGGTAACATGAACAGTCACACTGTCCTGAGAATAAAGAGTAACATGATATTGCTTTACATCATCAACTAGAAGCTCAGTAGATTTTAGACCAGAAGTGAATGTGTAAGTACCATAACCGGTTGGCTCACACATACCATAGCCAGTATCATCTAACTGAACCTCTCCAGTATCACTACTGTCCTCATTGTGGTAAGAAATTGTTGCTTCAGGAGTGCCTACGAAGTAGACCTCAATACCACCAGTTCCGGTATTGATTTCATACCATTCTCCTTGATGCTTATAATGAAGTTTCGTCATTATAAATCTCCTCCTTTTAACCTTCTAAACGCTTATCCTTTTCCTCTGGCTCAATCCAGAATAGAACCTGCTCTCCTTCTGGTTTAGTTTCACTTACAACTGTGACACCAAGATAGTCACCGCAAGCAACTGGTTTTCCTCCGCTAAAATAGACTGGTTCAATCTTGCTACCAACATCTTCTTCAATATCTAGCTGTTTAGCTTTATCTGCGGTGCCAGTTAAATTACCAGTGAATGTTTCACCTTCAGGAACAGTGATTCCCTTCTGGGCCACCATTTTACCTGAAAATTCCGACTCTCCGGTTACTGTAAGTTGCCCACCTATCTCAACATCGTTAGTAAAATTTCCGCTGCCGAAAGAACCAGCACCTTCCGCAGAAATGTCACCACTAGAAGTAATATTACCAGTGGAAGTTTCACCAACAACAGTTAGGCCGCCATTAGCGTTTAGCCTTCCAGTAACCGTCTCTGTGCCGCCAACACTTAAGTTTCTTGAAACTGTTAAATCACCAGTGATGTCTGCTCCTTGCTTAACAGTAGCTTTTCCCGCAACATCTAAATCACTACTAGTACTTAGTTTCCCTCCAATAGATAAATCACTAACGACAGCCTGCGGGTCTTCAGTTTCTTTATCAACCTTTTTATTGACCTCACTCATAGCATCTTTGACTGCTTTTGGAGTAGCTGCGGTCATGCCTTCTGCGGCGTTTAAATCACTATCAATTGCATCACTTAGTTTAACATCACCCCGCACAGTGTCTGTTGCATCTGGAGCAATATAGATAGGCTTAAACTCGTCGGTTTCAGGGTCACGAACTTTAACTACAAACCCAAGTTTTCTATCCTCGCCATTTGGCATTTTACCTTTACACCTCCTTGTTACTCACTTCGTTCATTCATTAATACATCAATTATACAATCCTCGGGAAGGTCTCTCCGAGCGATTATATTGAAAGAAGTAAAGGTAAAACCATCAAACTCTAGAATCCATGGGTCATTGATTAGATAAGTTTTACCATTAATTTCAATATCTGGAGCCATACTAGTTCTCCACTGTAAAGGAGGAGCTTTAGGAAACTGCACTCCGACCTGAACATAAGTTACATTAAGGTCAGGTCGGATATTTGCAATTTCTTCTCCAGAATTAAATGGTCCTCGATATTGTAATAATTTCATATTAGCTCCATCCGTTATAATCTGGAGCCCAGTATTTAGGTAATGGGTCAGTCACTAAGTTTTCATAAGTAACCATCATTAAAGCTACACCGTTAGTATTCAACTTAGAAAGTAAGTCAGGAGTGTATTCACTCTCCATCTGCAACCTAGCGTCAAGAACATCTGAAGGAGCACTAATTCTACCTAAATAATACCAGTGACTTGAGTTATAGTCAAATGCATAGAATTCCTTTTCGTCGCTCTCAGTTGCGGCATATGTTACAATTTTATGATCAATGCCATCACCATGAAGTCCAGTTGGATATTGCGCGTTTAGGTAATCTAAAATATCTTGACCGCCAAGGTCATTATCACTTAGATTTAAACCAACTAGAATGCCAGATTGGTCCTTGATAGTGCCGAGGTCTCTCCAATAGATCCTCGCACCTAACTGCGTGCCGTCGCTCTTAGTAACGTTATTAACCCACTTATTACCATTGGCATCTACGCCATTAGGGTCTAGCCCTGAACCGTCGCTGCGGTGAGAGGGGTCATTAAACAATACTAGTAAGTGGTAATCCTCTTCCCGCACAACCATATCTTCAATGTAATTAATTGCATCGCCTATTGGTACTCCAGTTTCTGGCGCAGTATTATAGAAAACATTAATTCTATGATCTTGCTCTAGACCAGTAGCAAGCTTAATATCTGTGACCATCTTAACGTGGAAATCTTCATCACTACCAACTTGCTTTAGTGTGTAGGTTTTATCGGTATTGCTATAGAATGTAACTATACCGTCATCTGTAATCTCTGCTTTAGTAAGGAAGATTAACTTAGTATCAAGTATTTCATTTCTGTTACCGTTAACATGATGAACAGTGATTTCACCAGTAGTGTCATCAACAGTAATATTATCAATCCAGTCAAGATTAACTACTAAATCATTACCATAGTTAAACTTCATTCTAAATTCACCGGTAACATTATTAAGTGTAACTTCATTTACCCACTTAATTAAGTTTCTCTCAACTTCATCAGTTCCGTTTTTAGTATGAAGATAATGAACAGTACCATCTGGGTCTACATTAATATCTTTAATCCAATCAAGTGTAGTTTCATATGGCTCTCCATTATTGAAGTTCATATGATACTCACCAGTCTCTGGGTCAAGAGCAGACTCAGTCACCCATTTAATTAACTGTTCTTCTATTTCATCAAAATTATCCTTAGTGTGAAGATAGTGAACAGTACCATCTTCATCGAAGTTAATATCTTTAATCCAGTCAAGGGTCGTCTCAAAGGCCGGAGTTCCATTGTTGTACTCAACCCTAAAGACACCGGTGTCTGGACTTAGTGTGGTATCGGTAATCCATCTAATCTTGCGCTCAAAGACTGTATTATCATCGTGTGTGTACTGAATAGTAACTGTACCATCATCATCTAGAGTGATTTCTTCAATTTTATTGTAATCACCAAGATAGAAAGTGATTGGCTCTGGGCTTTCCTTTTTATCAAATAGATATAGGTCATAGACCAAGATTTGACGTTCACCTGAAATGTCTTCATCTATTCCAGGATACCCCGCAACTCCAATAGAAGCAGAACCATCTTCATTAATGGTAAGTGCGGAAGGTTGATATAGTTTACCTTTATCGCCTTCTGTTGGGACGATGACTCGGAGATTCCTTAGAGCATCACCCTTGATGCCGCGAGGAATACTTAAGTCCCACTTTTCATAGTATGGGTGTTCCTTACTATCAATTCTAGTAGCGGCTGTTGGGTCATCAACGTAGTCTCCATTTTCGTCATAGTTGGAAACTCTATGACTAATGAAGTCCTCAACAAAGTAAGGAATTTCAAAGCCAACATAAACTACTGTGCCAGCTTCGTCATCATCTTTGCGGATATTGCACCAAGTCCAACGAATAGTGTCATGGTAGGTCTCAACGCCATCTTCTTTGCCTGGGACTAGGCCGCCATTTTCCTTTTCGTTAAACTCAAAGATACCAATCTGGTCTCCGCCAGTAGAGAAAGTATAGTGACCATCGTCACCTTTTCCAGTGGGGTATTGACGATACTCCCACTCTTGGAGTTGTTCCTTGGAATGATCCTCAACTTCCTTTAAGGTGTTGATGTGGATATAAGGGGTGCCCGCACGTGGACCAACAATCTGTCCAATATAGAGAGCACCACCCATGTCTGCAGTATAATCCATTCCTCTGCGGTAAATCTTACCGTTATCGGGATGGTTTTTGTTATGTGTATCAATGATTACACATTCATCATACCATGCTTTCTTATAGTCCGCCCCTTGTTTGAAAGCGGCAACCATATCGGCAACACTTTCAAATCTGTCCTTAATTATAAATGAACGACCTGGCTTGCCACCATAGAAACTGTCTGCCATACTTCACCCCTTTCTTAGACGTTGTTATAAGAATAGTCAACAGTAAAGTAATCTTCTGGGTCTCTAGCTACAATAGTTAGCGAGGTAATAGGTATTACGTCTAACTCATAACTACCGCTAGGACCAATTCTAATCTCTTCGCCATTGACTGCGGTAAATAGTCCTGGTCTACCCCAGACACCAATTCTATCTAGCTTCATACCATCTGGGTTAACAACTGCAACTAAGTTGTTTAGTTGATATAATTCAAAGGTAAACTTATCAAGTGGTACTACTCTACCATACTCAGTGCCGCCATCATCACTATCTTGCTGAATGTTATAGTCCTCTGGGGTCCTAATCATTTCAAACAAAATAGTATTGAAGCCATCATCAACAGGTCTAAATACTATCTCTAGATAGCCATAGGTGGTACCTTCTTCATATGTCCATGATGCACTTAGAACAATATCATTAACATTGTTTGTGCGGGAATAGCTAGTATCACCATTTCCTAGATAGTAGTCATTAGTGTCCCTATCAACATACAGCATATCTTTGACGTTAGCCGCCCCCGCAGTATATGTTTCAGGAATCACCGCCGCAACCTCACCAGTTGATTTTTCATATAGTGCAACCAGATAAGTGTTGCTCCCACTCCCACCCCTAGGAATAGTGAGTGCCTTCAAGAATTGGAATGACTCTTCTCCACCTTGCGCTAAAGCTTTTACTAATTTAACGTTGAATGCTAAGTCATAGTTCATGTTCTGTGGAAGTTTAGCATAGAGATAGTAGTCACCATCCCGCACCATTGGTGAAGAGGTTGTAATTTGTATATCTTTGAATGACGTAGCTGATTCATCAGTTCCTAGTAGATTATTTCTTTT
>CANQON010000044.1 GCA_947625505.1 uncultured Bacilli bacterium | reverse complement strand
TTACCCCTTCCTTTCATCAACATAATGCCATCCCGCATATTCATTGGAACAATACCTATCTCACCTTCTTGTGCGGAAATAGCTCCTTTCCTAATTATCTTGTGTTCAGTATCAATATAGTTATGAATACAAGTCGTAAGCTTATTAGGATAAAAATCTATTCCATATGAAGCCATTATTTCTTCAATAATTGTTACATGATTATAATATGAGAATTTATTACAAACATCCATATCATGGAGATAGTCTTGAAGAATGTCTCCCTCTATATAGCAAAGTTCCTTTGAAAAATCTAGTTGATGATTTTCCTTATACTTATTAATGCTATCCTGAATATCCTGCGGTCTTCCCGTAGATTTCAAGTCGTCAACAATATTCGCTATATTTTTCTTTTGGCTATTTTTTAGTTCTTTATTACAATACTCTATAGCCTTTTGCTGATAGTAATTACAAACTTGGACCCCAAGATTGCGGGAGCCAGTATGAACAATCAGGTAAACCTTGTCTTGAGTCATTGCTCTATCGAGCTCTATAAAGTGGTTGCCAGTTCCGAGCGAACCAACGCTTAAAAGTATGGTGTATAAGTCACGAAGCTTATCATGGCATCGTAGACTGTTAATATCGTTCATTAAATGATTAGCCACATTTCGATGAACATCGTTACGAACCTGCCCAAGTCCCGCAGGTACTTTAGCGTGAACAATATCGTCAAATTGAGCTAGAAACTTTTTATCTCTATTATTAACATCTGCCCAAGTGAAAGGTGTTTCATACATAGATACTCTACATGCAATGTCTACTCCCACAATATTGGGAATAACCTTATTAGAAAAAGTAGATGTAAAGCCAACCACGCAGCCCTTACCACTGTGACCATCTGGCATAATACGGATAGTTTCATCTGCAAATGCTGGATGCTTTGAAATAGTTTCAATCTGAGCCGCACACTTTTCATCTACGTCTAGCATATAATTCTTTATATGCTTCATTCTATTTTTCCTTTCTCTTGGTATTTTATATTATACCATAAATTGTACCAATTGTCAAATCTAAGAAAAGAGTGGAACTACAAAAACTTTAATAAGAACTGTAACATCTAAAGCAACTGCACACATCATCGATAAATCACAAAAATCTCCTTCGTCCCACCATGGGTCTTGATCTTTCATATAAAGAATATATGAATAAATTATAACTGCAAGTCCCGCAAATAAAATGATAAATAAATCAAAAATTTTTGCTGCCATTTAATATCCTTAAAACAAGACAGGAATAGCTCCAAAAGCTATAATAAGTAGAGTTAGAGTGATAAATAAACCAATACCTATCAGTATCCAACCTATAATAGGTTGATTATGCTCATACTCTCCATCTGCGGCAAGTATTACTCCGATACCTGACGCTATACATGCAATACCAATTATAGAAATCCATCTGAACGCTTCCAATTAATTATCCTCACATATAATATTTACGGCCAATTTTCTATCGACTCCATAGATAATTCCACGACACTTAACAATCATTCCATTTTTTGTTTTATTTAAAATCTGAACCTTAGAGCCCTTGGTTAAGCCAAGCTCTTTTAGTCTTTTACTTTTATTTCTGTTTTGTATATCTTTTACGTCTAAAATTGTTAATTCAGTTTTTACTGGTGATTCCATTAGTGTCATTTTGACCTCTTTAAAACTGAAGACCTAGGATTGATGCCCCAATCTCCTTACGGACTTCTTCAATCCTGTCTACATCTGGAAACTCAGGAAGAATACTGTGCTCTGCTGCATCTTCAAACTTTTCTCGCTCTACCGCAACCTGTTCAAAGAACTCTTCCGTTGCTTCAGCATTAAAGACTGCATCAGTTGGGTCTGCGGGAATACCGCGAACCCACTTACCCATCTTGATTTCCATTAACTCTTCTGCGTCAATATCACCACGATAGGTATGAACCTTCCCTGTGCGGAAAAGCTCTGCTCCCATCCTAAAGCAACGGATACAATTGGCTTCATACTTAGCAATTTTTCGCATCGCTCCGTTGTTTTCAAACTTAGTTGCATCTACAAACTTTCCTGGGTCTCCTGGGTATGATACTCTTACTACTGGAGAGCTTCCTCGATAATGAAGTAATCTCTTCTCCTGCTGTAGAGCAAATCCTCTAAAAGAATTAATTGCTAAATTAGAAAGGAAGGCATTTTTATTATCAAGGATATAGTGCCAAATATGATTAGACTGTAGAATTGGAGCGTCAAACACTTCAATTAGATTTGGATTGGCTTTCTTAAGTAAGTAGAGAAATTTATTAGCAGAGTAGATAGTTACATCTGGGTCTTTTCTTTCTACCTGTTCAAAGTCTTTCATTAGTAGATAATCATCTATAGTTGATACAGCAAAACCTCTAATGTCAATATCTGAGCTTGGAGTTTCTAGACCGTATGCAAGACTACCTCCAAGATATAGGAGCGCAATATTCTTTCCTAGATGTGGATTGTTATCTAGAAAATCATACTCAGGTTCATGTAAAAAAGTCTTATCTGTAGCAACTCTCATTTTATCTCACTTTCTTAATTTAAGCTGCAACCCTGATAGTCTGCTTATTACCCCACTTGTCAATAACTACTGGCACTGGACCACGATAAGTTTTTTCAGTAATGATTTGATTTACATTCCCATATTGGTCTAGTAGATTCCTTCCACCAAACCCATTAAGTTCTAGAGACCAGTTTTTAGGAAGATAAATTAGCACTTCCTTTGCGTCTGGTGTGCGGGCAATGGTATCGTAGACATCGTTATTAAGATAAATATTGGTAATAGTCATAATTACCTCCTTAGATTATACGTCCCACTCATTTAGAGAACGAATAGTCTGCTGCATATTCTCGCTAGACTCTTCATAATTTTTAACTATATCAACATAAAACATTGTATCGCCATCATGAGTGGTAGACGAATTTAGATTCATAATATTTACTGTGTCGGTAGCGTTTGTGTATGCACGGCAGTTCCTAGCGTAGGTGCGGAATTTCTTTAGATATTTAATAGTAGATTTAGAGAGTGAACGATAGCGATAATCAAACTCCCTAGCTACATTAACTGCCCTTGCTGTATCCGACCTAGGTGTAATGAAAAACTTGTCAGGGATTTTACCAAACCATGCCCTTTCTAGGGCATACTTAACGAATGTAGCCCCTTGATAAAGCGCCCGAGGACAATCTTTGCGAGTTCCAAAGTCAATAATATACATATTGTGACCAAGAGCACAATGCATCAGGAAATCAGTACCAAGCCTATTAAGCATTGTATCATAGAGCTTCTGCTCGCACTGGGTTGACTGAATATTTAGGAAGATAATCTGAGCCGCATCAGTGTCAATAAAATTAAGAGCTTCTGCCCCATTGGATAGATTGATACAAAGATAGTTCTTGCGGTCCTCTTTGCTAATAATCTCATGAACTTTATCGACAAGTTTGTTGATTTCCATTTTTCCTCCTTTGGTTTCCTATATTATAGCATACCAAAAGAAGATTGTCAATTTTGCGTAAACAAAATCTACACAAATAAAACGGAGCACATTTTATTATTCATGTACTCCGTTGTTAATTTTTATTGAATAAAAGAATCAAACAGAATAGTGAACTTATCTGTTACATTCTTGTCACAATGCCAATGCCCGCACAACCATCGCTGATATTCGGTTTTATCTTCAATTTTATCTAACCACTCTTCCGTAGAAGTATCAACTTTAGATTGGTCAATTCCTGGGATAAACATTTCTGTAGGAATAAACTTAGTCGGGCAGGTATGTGATATAATCTGGTCTACTTTCCAACCATTCAATTCAAGACGACGTTCTACTATTCTCTTGGTCTCTTCGCTTGGCTGTTCATCATTGAACCATTGCCATCCATTTTCAAGTCTATAAAACTTATCTACTGAATATGCTCCACCAATAGCTAGAGTTTGCAGTCCATCTAGATTGTAAATTTCACCATCTATCAAAAACTTTAAGCGAGGATATTCTGGCTCAACCATTACATTTCCGCCATGATATTCTTCTGTAATGTAGGAATCAATTGTCTGCGGCCTAGCTTCATGATTTCCATGAAGACAAAGAATGTCTACTCCAAGCCTATTTAACTTCTTCTTGAACTTTCTATCACGGCCATTAAGATAATAGTTGGCGCCAACATCACCTAAGATTACGATAGCTTCTGGAACCTCACGCCAATTATCTCGAAGAAAAGTAATAAAATTATAAATTTTGGTCATGTCGCCATGAATGTCTCCAGTGAAAACTATCATCCTTATCCTTTCAAGTTTTGACTAATAGTAGCACAGTGATTATATATCATCTTAGTAGCTTTCTCAAAAATTTCTGAGTAAAAGCTATCATCTTTACGATGATAATTAACTAAGGTATCAAAATATGCATCCTCTGCATTCATGGGGATTGCTTCAATTAAATCCATCATGATGCGATGGACTGTTGCATCATGCATTCCCGCAGCTATAGCATATTTCTTAATATTCTTAATACCTACTCTACCTCGTCTATTTTCACCACCAATAGACATAGCCATTCTTAGCGGAGAGTGACCTCCACTGTAGTATGGTGCATAAGTAGCGCAATCATACATTGGAGCAAACTTAGCTCCATCACCTAGAATTTGCATTGAATAATTTTGAGCATGACCATCTGTAGACAAAGTAAGATAATTAAAGAATAACTGTTTAGTAAACTCAATCAGACTATAATATTTATACTTATCTGTATACTGATTGATACCATTGAGCATATCTACAGTACTAGGTCCACCATGGTCTGAATATTTTTTATCAATACAATAATGAAGTAACTGACAGAAGTCCTCTTGGTGGATTCTATGTTCATCCTCTCTATCAAATCTTTCAACTATAATTGCGGGATAGCCATCAAAGAATGAGTATTCAACGTTTGCTGTAGCTATGCCGCAGAGTTGAGCTAACCTCATTGTCCATGCTTCTGTGAAAGCTTCACCTGCAAGCCCTATAACTCCAGGTTTTATAATATGTGTACTTACTGCTGCGTCAAATGGAGCAAACCACTTGTCTCCGCATTTAACATAAACCCCTTTACCTTGGCATCCAGACAATGACCAATGCATCCCAGGAGCGGCCCATGGATCAGTTCTTCCCGCATGTGTTGAGTACATTCCAATTTGCGGGCTATCCATCAATGTAAGTTCAGCTATGTATGGCCTGTTAACTAATTCAATATGGCTAGTGTTAAGTCTATCTTCTTCACCATATTTAGTAAACTGAACAGCTCCAGCACATTCTAGCCCATCCTTTGTTAGAATGTCTATTGGGTTAGGTTTATCTAAATCATATCTCCGCTGGAGACTTCTTCGTTGAATAGTATCTGAGGAAATAACTCCATCAAGCCAAGGCATGATATATTTCTGACCATACTCTTGGTTTGACACTGGCATGGACATAGATAGTGGGACGTCGTTGTAATTATCGTCATATCTAAACGTCATACTACCACAGTCTGTAGTGATTATTCCAGCGTGTTTTCCTTTAATGAACACTGATAAAGTTTTGCTCATAGATATATTCCTTTCATCCTAATTATAAATATTATAGCAGATTTTATTACTGTTGTCAAATATTATCTTCACATTATATCTATAAACAAAAAGAACGCACCCTATCA
>CANQON010000043.1 GCA_947625505.1 uncultured Bacilli bacterium | reverse complement strand
TTACAAATACATTATACTAAATTTTTATAAATAATAAAAGACTGTTTTCAAAATTTCTTTTGTCAACAGTCTGAGAGCTTTAATATAAGCTCTTTTTTTGTTATAATTATTATGGTGATTTTATGGATTATTCTCCTAAAAGAATGCAAGAAGTACTTGATAATAATGCTTTTAGATTAAAAAAACAATATGGACAAAACTTTATATGTGATGAAAATATTATTGATAGTATTATTAGAAAGGCTTTAATAGATAAAGATACTTTAGTTATCGAAATAGGCCCAGGAGCTGGTTCATTAACTTATAAATTATCATTAGTTGCTCAAAATGTATTATGTTATGAAATAGATACCTCTTTAAAAGATATTCTTAATAGTAATTTAAAAGATTGTCATAATGTAGAAATTATATATCAAGATTTTCTTAAAGCTAATGTTAGTGAAGATTTAAAAAAATATAGTTATAAAAAAATATATTTAGTAGCGAATCTCCCATATTATATTACAACACCTATTATTATTAAGATTATTGAAGATAAATTACCAATTGATAAAATAGTTGTTATGGTACAAAAAGAAGTAGGAGATAGATTTAAAGCTAAACCAGGTACTAAAGATTATGGATCTTTATCTGTTTATTTAAATTATTATTATGATGTTCATAAACTTATCGATGTTAGTCGTAATGTCTTTATACCTAAACCTAATGTTGATAGTATTGTTGTAGAGTTTAATAGAAAAGAACAATCCAATAAAGTTTTAAATGAAGATATATTCTTTAAGTTAATAAGAGATAGTTTTAATCAAAAAAGAAAGACCTTAAAAAACAATTTAAGAGAATATGATTTAATTAAGATAGAAGAAGTATTACATAAATATAATTTAGATTTAAGTGTTCGTGCTGAAGCTTTATCAATAGATATCTTTATTGATATAAGTAATGCTTTAAGTAGGTGAGTTATGATAAATAAAAAGTGGGATATTGTTTTAAAAGATGAAATGAAACAAGATTATTTTCGTAATTTAGGGATATTTGTTAAAAGTGAGTATAAGTCTAAAAGATGTTTTCCTCCTTACGAAAATATTTTTGATGCCTTAAGATTTACTGATTATGATGATGTTAAAGTTGTTATTTTAGGACAAGATCCTTATCATGGATTAGGAGAAGCTCATGGACTTTCTTTCTCTGTTAAAGAGGGTGTACCTATGCCTCCATCTTTACAAAATATTTTTAAAGAATTAGAAGATGATTTAGGAATCAAAAGAACTAAAAGTGATTTAACAGATTGGGCTAAACAAGGAGTATTACTTCTTAATTCTATTATGACAGTAGTAAAAGATAAGCCATTATCACATAAGGATAAAGGTTGGGAGATATTTACAGATAATATTATTAAATATTTAAATGATCGTGAAGATCCTGTTATTTTCTTATTATGGGGTAGCTTTGCTCGAAGTAAGAAATATTTAATTACTAATAAAAGACATTATATACTTGAAGCTCCCCATCCTTCGCCTTTATCAGCATACCGAGGATTCTTTGGTAGTAAACCTTTTAGTAAGATAAATAAAATACTAAAAGATAATGGTAAAGAAGAGATTAAATGGTAAGATGTTTCATTGACTTTAAATACCACCTATGATAAGATTATATGTAGTAAAATAGGGTGATTGGAATATGTTAAAAAGGATAACAAAAAGAACATTTTATTGTTTAATTCTTTTTATATTAATATGTGGTATTGGTATTTATTTATTCTTATTTGATATGGATAGAAGAAGTATTAAATTATCTGATAAGACAATATCTATAACATTAGATAATGAGGAATGGACAAGAGATGATGTAACTTTATTTGTTAATTATTCTAAGTCAAATTATCATATAAAAGAATATTCTTATGATGGAGGAAAAACTTGGACAACAACTAATTCTATATTAATAGATCATAATCAAAAATTAGATATTGTGGTTAAAGATATAAATGATAAAACATATCGTGTTGATTATAAAGTAAGTAATATTGATAGAGAAGGCCCTGTAGTCCTTGTAAATGATAATATTCAAGTATCATTAAATAGTAAAGTAGATTTAAAACAATTTGTAACTTATTATGATGATGGATCTGGATTAAGAGATGAAGTTGTAATAACACCAAAAAATATTGATACACGTAAGTTAGGAAGTTATTCTTTTTGGGTATATACTATTGATAAGTTAGCTAATAAGACAGTTACTAAAATGAATGTTGAAGTAGTAGCTAAAGCTCCTATTGTTTTAGCGCAATCGATATCATTAAACAATCGTAATATAGCTATGGTAGTAGATGATGAAATAGTACTTATACCTAATGTATTACCTCAAAATACAACTGATAAAAGAGTAACATGGATAAGTAGTGATCCTGATGTTGCGACAGTTGATATGGGAGGACAAGTTAAAGCATTAAAACCTGGTAGCGCAACTATAACAGCTATTACATCTAATGATTTAAAAGCTATATGTGTGGTAATTGTGAAATAACAAGCATTTGCTTGTTTTTTATTGTAATAATGCTTTTTTTATATTACAATATTATTGATATTTGGGGTGATGAAATGAATGATATTTTAGACTTTATTCATGAACATACATCTTTTAAGCCTAATGATTATGTTGTTATAGGATTATCTGGAGGACCTGATTCAATGGTCTTACTTGATCATTTACTTAAAATAAGAGATGAATATAAGATAAATATTGTATGTGCTCATGTTCATCATAATTTAAGAGAAGAAAGTGATAATGAAGCAATATTAGTTAAGAATTATTGTTTAGATCATGGTGTCATTTTTGAAATGACAAAGTTAGAAAAAGTAGATAAGTTTACGGAATCTTATGGCCATGAAATGCGTTATGCTTTCTTTGAAAAAATAATTAATAAATATCAAGCTAAATATCTGTTTACAGCGCATCATGGAGATGACTTAATAGAAACAATATTAATGCGTTTAGTAAGAGGATCTACTTTAAGAGGATATGCAGGCTTTAAAAGTGTTATAAGAAGAAAAAACTATACTATTTTAAGACCTTTAATCTATTATTCTAAAGAAGAAATATTAGAATATGCTAAAAAAAATAATATTCCTTTTGCTTTAGATTATAGTAATAATAGTACAGTTTATACACGTAATAGATATCGTAAATATGTTTTACCTATGTTAAAAGAAGAAGATAGTAATGTTCATTTGAAATTCTTAAGATATAGTGAATTACTTAGTGATTGTAATGATTATATAGAAAAACAAATAGATAAAGTATACGGTGTTATCGTTAATAATACTATTATTAATTTGGATTTATTAAAAAAAGAACATAAAGTAATTATTAATGGTATTATAAATAGATGGCTTCATAAAGAATATGGTAATGATATTAATCTTGTAACTAAACAACATACAGATAGTATTTTAAGATTAATATATAGTTCTAAACCAAATGTTCTAGTGCATATACCTAATTATAGAGTAGTAAAAGCTTATAATCGTATGTATTTAGAAAAAAATATAGAAAAAAATAATTATGAATACCAATTAGATAATATTGTTAAATTACCTAATGGGCATACTATTAATATTGTAGATTATAGTGATAAAACAAGTAATTATGTTACTTATTTAAGTAGTGAAGATATTAAGTTACCTTTGTATGTACGTAATTATCATAATGGTGATAAAATGACAGTTAAGAATATGGAGGGACATAAAAAAATAAGCTCTATTTTTATTAATGAAAAGATTGACTTAAATATAAGAAATGAGTATCCTGTTGTTTTAGATAGCACAGGAGAAATTATTTGGTTACCAGGTATTAAAAAGTCATCATTTGATAGGCAAAAGAGTGGAAAGTATGATATAATACTAGAGTACCGTTAAAGAGAGGAGTAAATATGAATAAAAAAAGTGTTAAAAGAAATTTTCTTTCATACATTGGCTTAGCAGTTGTTATATTATTAATTGCTTTTTTAGCTAGTTCATTTAACAATAAAGAACATAAATTAAGCTATTCAGAATTTGTTGAAAAGATGGAAGCTGGAGAAGTAAAAGAAGTAGTAATAACACCTAGTCAAAGTGCTGGTGTATATGAATTAACTGGTAAATTAGAAGGATATAAAGAAAACGAAACATTTATTGTTCAATCACCACTTTCTGATTCAACAATTAATGTTATTTATGCAGGTAGTCAGGAATATGAATTTACAATTAAGACTAATAGAGATCCTGATTCAAGCATGTTATTAGTTATTTTAGTAAATGTAGTTCCAATTTTATTATTAGTTGGTGTAGCTCTTTTCTTCATATCAAGACAAATGGGCGCTAATAGTAAATCTATGGATTTTGGTAAGAGTAGAGCTCGTTTAAATGATGATCGCAAGAAAGTTACATTTAAAGATGTAGCAGGATTAACTGAGGAAAAAGAGGAAGTTGCTGAATTAATAGAATTCTTAAAACATCCTAAGAAATTCCAAAAAATGGGAGCTAGAATACCTAAAGGTGTATTATTAGTAGGTCCTCCAGGAACAGGTAAAACATTACTTGCTCGTGCTGTAGCAGGAGAAGCTAACGTTCCTTTCTACTATATAAGTGGTTCTGACTTTGTTGAACTATTTGTTGGTGTAGGAGCTAGCCGTGTTCGTGATATGTTTAAACAAGCTAAACATAATGCCCCTTGTTTAATCTTTATTGATGAAATAGATGCGGTAGGACGTCAAAGAGGTGCTGGTTTAGGTGGAGGACATGATGAACGTGAACAAACACTTAACCAATTACTTACTGAGATGGATGGTTTTGGTGAAAATGAAGGTATTATTGTTATAGCAGCTACGAACCGTCCTGATGTTCTAGATCCTGCTTTATTAAGACCTGGACGTTTTGATAGACAAGTAACAGTTAATTTACCTGATATAGCAGGACGTAAAGAAATACTTGAAGTTCATGCTAAAGGTAAGACTTTTGCTCCTGGTGTAACACTAGAAAATATAGCTAAAAGAACTGTTGGATTTAGTGGAGCAGACTTAGAGAACTTGCTTAATGAAGCAGCTTTATTAACTGTAAGAAGAAATAAAAATGCCATTACTATGGCAGAAATTGATGAAGCTCATGATCGGGTATTAATGGGACCTGCTAAGGTTACAAAGAAATATACTGATAAAGAGAAAAAAGTTGTTGCTTATCATGAAGCAGGACATGCTGTTGTTGGTATTAAATTAGAAGGTGCTAATGAAGTACAAAAGATAACTATTATTCCACGTGGACAAGCAGGAGGATATAACTTAATGTTACCTCGTGAAGAAACATTCTTACAAACTAAGAATGAGTTACTTGAGACAATTAGTGGATTATTAGGAGGACGTGTTGCTGAAGAGTTAGTCTTCAATGAGATAACAACTGGAGCTCATAATGATTTTGAGAAAGCAACTAAGATAGCACGTGCTATGGTTACAGAATATGGTATGAGTGATTTAGGACCTGTTCAATTTGAACATCGTGAATCAAGTGTCTTCTTAGGAAGAGATTATAATAAGAGTCAAAATTTCTCTAGTGAAGTAGCTTTTGAAATAGATCAAGAACAAAGAAAAATAATAAATGAGTGCTATGAAAAGACTAAAGTTATTATTAAAGAGAATATGGATTTACTTGATTTAATTGCTAATACTTTATTAGAGTATGAAACAATTACTAAAGAACAAATTGAGTATTTAGTAAAGAATGGACATATGCCAGAAGAAACAAAGAAAGAGGAAGAAGTAGTTCCAAGTGAAACTGAAGAAAAAGCTGAAGAAATTGATGAAATTGCTTTAGATGATTTATCAGAAGAAGAATTACGTGAGTTAGCTTTAGATGCTGATATTCCTAATGCTGAGAATATGTCTAAAGATGAGTTAATAAAAGCTTTATCTGATGATGAAAAATAAAGAAAGATAATTTTACTTATTGAACTAGTCAATAAAAAGTAGACACAAAAAGAGAATTTATAAGAATCCCAATTCGGTTCTATACTGGATTGGGGT
>CANQON010000042.1 GCA_947625505.1 uncultured Bacilli bacterium | reverse complement strand
AAACATTGGTTAAAACCAATGTTTTTTATATACCTAAAATAGAACTAGCTATTTGAAAATATACCATAAGTGATAAAGCATCGACAATTGTTGTTATAAGAGGATTAGCCATAACAGCAGGATCTAAATGTATTTTATCAGCTAAAATAGGTAAAATAGAACCTACCATTTTAGCTAACATAATAGTTACTAATAATGCTAAACAGACAATTAAGGCTACTGTAATACTTACTTTGTCAATAACTAATAATTTAATAAAATTACATACTGCTAAAGTTAAGCCACATATAAGAGCTACAGCTGTCTCTTTTAGCCATACTTTAAGTAAATCCTTAAAAGTAATTTCATCTAATGATAAGGCACGTATAATTGTAGCTGAAGACTGTCCTCCAGCATTTCCTCCTGTATCCATAAGCATAGGAATAAAAACAGTTAAAACAGCATAACTAGCTAGAGCTGATTCATAACTCGCGATTATTTTTCCTGTAAAGGTAGCACTAATCATTAAGAAAAGTAACCATGGCATACGACTTTTATAAATATCCCATAAAGCTAATTTTAAGTATGGCTTTTCTGTAGGAACAATTGCTGCCATCTTTTCAATATCTTCTGTTGCTTCTTCTTCTATAATATCAATAACGTCATCAATTGTTATAATTCCAACTAAACGATGTTCTTTATCAACAACAGGCATAACAGTAACATCATATTTTCGAAACATAGCAGCAACATCTTCTTGATCGGTTTGGGTTGTAACACAAGTAGGTTCATCCTCCATAATATCAGCAATTAAAGTATTAGGGTTAGATAAAATGATTTGCTGTAAAGATATTGTACCAATTAATTTTCTTTCTTTATCAAGAACATAACAGAAATCAATTGTTTCTTTATCTTGCCCTTTGCGTCTTATAACATCAATAGCAGCACAAACAGTTAAATCTTCTTTGATATCTAGAAATTCCACAGTCATGATACTTCCTGCTGAATCATCGGGATATTGTAATAAATGATTTATATCTTTACGAGTTTCAGGTGTTGTTTTCGCTAATATCCTTTTAACAACATTAGAAGGCATTTCATCTATTAAGTCAGCAGCATCATCAGCAGCCATTTCATCAATGATATTGGCAGCTTCTTTATCTGTAAGTGAATTAATAATTATTTGTTGGTAATCTATATCTAGTTTAGAAAAGACAACGGCGGCAATATCTTTAGGTAATAAACGAAATACTTTAATTAATGATTGTTCATTTAACTCTTCTAATACTTCAGCTATATCAGCTTCATCTAATTCAATAATTTCCTTTTTTAAAATAGTATATTTTCCATTTTCAATTAATTCTTTAATATTTTCTAGCATAAAATCCCTCCTTTTTTTAACATTATTACATTATAACATAGTTTTTCCAATATGTGTCTATAAAAAGAAAAGTTCATCTTTAATGATGAACTTTGATGTTATATTCATATATTTTGTTAATAATCTTGTCACTCGCATATTCGATAAAATTAATAATTTTATTCATATCAAAAACATATTCTTTTTTCGTTTTACTATTCATTATTATAGTAGCCATTTTCTCTAGCAAAATATCCAACTTATCTAATGGTATTTCGTCAATATTAGAATCAGGTAAGATAAAATCTTCATAAAAAAGTGATAAATCTAATTTATAATAATCTATTAAATCAATATTTAAATTAGTATAATCATTATATATTAAATGTCCTATTTCTTCTTTAGATGTTTGAATAATAGTGTCATCTATCAGTCTAACAACATTATCATTAACTAATTCACTTATAAATTCATCAAACCATATTTTATCAGTATATAAGTGAATAAAATAACCTAAATTAAAAGGCCTATCTAAACTATCTTTATATTTATCTAAAAAAGCTTGAATATTAGGAACATCTTTTTTAGGAGTATTTAAAAAGTGAGAAATACGTCTATCATCACCTATTTGTTTACTTAAGTCAGGAGCAATCGAACCTAATAATAATTCTTTATTATTAATATGAAAATGCTCACTAACTTTTTTAGCGACACATAAATGAATAACAGCTGATGCCATCCTATCACCTCATAATTATTATAACAAAAATAAACAGTTTTATAAAACTGTTTATTAATAATAATATGGTCCATAATAATAAGGAGGATAATAATAATTGTTAGTATTATATGGAGGTTGATTATAGTTATTATTATATCCACCAGTAAAATAAGGTGCGACAAGTCCTCCTGTAATTCCTCCTAGAATAAAAGGACCTAGAAATCCTCCAAAAACGCGTTCATCAGAATTAAGATTATTCATAGGTATTTGATTCATATTTGAGTATCTAATAGAGTTATACATATTGTTGCTCCTTTCATAATATGATATGATATAAAAAGGAATAGGTGATGATAATGAGTGAAGAAATAAAAGCCTTAGTGCGTACAATTGTTGAATATTCAATTAATGTTGAAGAAAATGAAAAAGTTTTAATAATGTATTACACCGATGATTCTCTAGAAATGGTTAAAGAACTTATGCATAATATTATTAAAAGAAAAGGTATTCCAATGTATAAGAGAATGGATAAACAGTTAGATGCTTTAGTTCTTCGTGAAAGCAAAGAAGGAATAACTGATCTTTTAGAACATTATGCTGAATTTGAAATGAATAACTTTGATAGCATCATATATGTTAAACATACAGAAAATGAATATGAAACAAAAAGTGTACCTATTGAAATGATTAATTTAAAAGATGAAAAGTGTAAAAAATGGGATGAAATAAGAGTTAATAAAAGAAAATGGGTATTATTTAATTATCCATCTTTAGTTGATGCTTATAAAGCACATATGAGTATGGATGAATTCCGTCAATATGCTTTTGATGTTATGAATGTGGATTATTCTTTAATGGAAGAAAAATTAAAACCTTTAAAAGAATTAATGGAACGTACGGATAAAGTTCATATGGTTGGACCTAATACAGATATCACTTTTTCAATTAAAGGAATGCCTGCTATTCCATGTTGTGGAAAAGCTAATATACCTGATGGTGAAATTTATACAGCACCCATTCGTGATAGTGTTAATGGTATAATTACTTATAATACTCCAAGTCCTTATCGTGGTAATATCTATAACAATATTAGTTTAACTTTTCAAAATGGTAAAATAATTAACGCTACTTGTAGTGAAGATAATGAAGAATTAAATAAAATATTTGATACTGATGAAGGCGCTAGATATGTAGGAGAATTCTCCTTTGGTGTCAATCCTAAAGTATTATATCCTATGGGCGATATATTATATGATGAAAAAATTAAAGGAAGTATTCATTTTACACCAGGTATGGCTTATGGTGATTGTGATAATGGTAATACATCATCCATTCATTGGGATTTAGTATGGATTCAAAGAGCAGAATATGGTGGAGGAGAAGTATACTTTGATGATGTCTTAATCCGTAAAGATGGTTTATTTGTATTAGATAGTTTAAAAGACTTAAATAATTTGTAAAAATAGCTAATAACATATCATATATATAATTAGGTGATTTATGCGAAAGATTTTTGAGTATATTGGCCTATTATCATTGATGTGTTTTAGCTTTTTTATTACTGAGAAAACATCGACAATTGCTAAAAATACTGATGAAATCATGATAACCATAAAAGAAGAACATCATAATTATGAAACAGAAGCTATTAATGCGATAGTAAATAATGATACTATTATACCTGGTGTATGCGCTAAAAAAGTTGATGTAGATAATAGCTATAATAAAATGATAAATATAGGTATGTATGATGATACTTACTATACTTATACTTATGAACATCCTAGTATTTCATTAATTAATAATTATGATAAATATGTTACTAGCGGCAACAAAATGTTTAATAATAGTTATATTTTTATTTCATTAGATGAAAGTAATAAAGATTTATTAAATGAATATGAATTTAAAAATTATAATTTTATTGTAACAAGTACTTTTTATAAAGATAATAGTAAGTTAATTAATATGTTATTAAAAGATAATAGTATTTTAATATCTAATAGTAATTATAAAGATTATAAGCAAATCAATAAAAGCTATTTAAGTAAAATGCATAATAATATTGCTTGTTATAATGGATTAATGGATGAAGAATATATAAATAATTGTAGTTCTAATAAGAGTATATCAATTAAACCAATAGAAACAATTAATGATAACTATTTATTAAACATTAAAAAGAATCTTAGTAATGGCGTCTTCCTTAAACTAGAATTAAATAAAGAATTAATAAATAGTATTAAAATAATTGAAGATTATATTAAAGAAAAAGGAGTCATTAATATAAGAATAGATAATGGATTATATGAATGTTAGTTGTGGATTTTTAGTAATTACTATATAATGTATATGGTGATATTATGAAAAGACCTGAGTTATTAGCGCCTGCTGGTAGTTTTGATAGTTTAGTTGCAGCCATTGAAGCAGGATGTGATGCCATCTATTTATCAGGTAAACATTATGGAGCACGTAGTTTTGCTAATAATTTTGATGATGAAGAACTAGTATCAGCAATAAATTATGCACATTTATATGGAGTTAAAATTTATGTAACAGTTAATACCCTTATTTATGAAGATGAAGTTGATAACTTTATTAAGTATATATCTTTTTTACATCATAATAATGTGGATGCTGTTATTATTCAGGATATAGGTATGTTTGATTTAATAAGACAACTATATCCTAATTTAGAGCTTCATATTTCAACACAAATGCATATTCATAATTTAGAAGGATGTCAACTAGTTTATCAAATGGGAGCTAAAAGAGCAGTATTAGCTCGAGAGACTCCTATTGAACTAGTTAAAGAAATAAAAGAAAAATGTCCTATTGATTTAGAAATATTTGTCCATGGTGCTTTATGTATTAGTTATTCTGGTCAATGTCTTATGAGTAGTTTAATCGGTGGTAGAAGTGGTAACCGAGGAACTTGTGCACAATGTTGTCGACAACCATATGATTTATATTGTGATAATGATAAGTTAAATGTGGATAATTATTTACTTAGTACTAAGGATTTAAATACATTAGAACATATTGGAGAATTAATTGATATTGGTGTTGATAGTTTTAAGATAGAAGGTCGTATGAAAAGACCTGAATATGTTTATTATGTTGTAAGTTTATATCGTAAAGCTATTGATAGTTATTTAAAATATCATGAAATAAAAATAACTGATGAAGAAATCATAGAATTAAAAAAATTATTTAATCGTAAATTTACGAAAGGTTTTTTATTTCATGAAGAAAATAATAACTTTATTAATAGTTTTAGACCTAATCATTTGGGAATTGAAATTGGTAAAGTTATTGATACTAGTAATGAAGGCATAACAATTAAATTAAGTGATTCTTTACATGTACAAGATGGTATTCGAATAATTAGCCAAGACGATTTAGGATTAAATATTCAAGTTATGTATGTTAAACATCATAAAGTAGATGAAGCTTTCAAAGGAGATACTGTGTTTATTCCTTATCATGATAAAGTAGCTATTGGTTCTACTATATTAAAAACAAGTGACTATTTACAGTTAAAAGAAATTAATAAATTAATAAGTAAACATGAACGTAAAGTTAATATTTTAATGGATTTAGAAATAAAAATAGGTAGTCCATTAATTATGCATGTTAAAGATACTAATAATAATGAAGTAGAAGTTATAAGTAACTATCTTGTTGAAGAAAGTTTAAAAGCTCCTATGACTTATGAAAACATAATTAAGCAATTATCAAAAGTAGGGGAAACGATTTATAATATATTAGAAATAAATATTACAGGCGATCAAAATATTTTTATTCCTGTTAAAGTTTTAAATGATTTACGCCGAGAAGCTTTAATGCTTTTAGATTCTAAAAGACTATATCATTACAATATCAAAGAGGAGAGCTATCATGTTAATATAAGTGATTATCCACATCAAGAGATTAAAACTATTTATACAAATAATAAAAATATAAAAGGATATGACGAAATTATAACTGATGATGATAGTATAACTTATCGTAAAAAAATAGCTCGTGTAAACGAACATTTAAAAGAGGAAAAAGGAAAATTATTGGTTGGTGAATTGGGTAGTGTCTTTAGATACGCTAAAGATAACGATGTTAAAACTGATTTTTCTTTAAATGTTACTAATAGCTATTCTGTGGCCTTTTTACATAGCTTAGGTGTTAATTGTGTTACTCTTTCTATTGAAATGAATGATTATCAGATTAAAAGATTAATTACAGAATATGTAAAGCGTTATCAAAAGCATCCTTCTTTAGCGCTTATTGGTAAAGGATATCCAGAAGTCATGATTATGAAATATGATCCTTTTAATGGAAAGTATGATAAACAAAAAATATATTATTTACAAGATAAATACCATAATAAATTTCGGGTTATAAGAAAAGATAACTTAACTTATATATATCATTATGAAGAAATAAATAAAGATGATTATCAACGATATTATGATATGGGCATTAATGAAATACGAGAAAATTCTATTTTTTAATAGAATTTTTCAGAGTGTAGACAAACCCCTAGATTTTTTCTAGGGGTTTTCTTATGCAAATTTTAAAAATCAAATTTTGATAAAT
>CANQON010000041.1 GCA_947625505.1 uncultured Bacilli bacterium | reverse complement strand
CCATGTCCAGGATCTAAGTAAATGACTTTATCTTTAAGAGGTAAATTATAACTATTTACTTTCATAAATGTAAAGGTACATATACTAATAATGAGTAAAAAAACATAGTATTTTAGATTAAACATGGTATCACCTATTAATATATATGAAAAAATATTCATGATTTTACTCATGAATATTTTTCTATTACTAGTTAAAATCTATTGGGCTATGATTACTACAATATTCTTTTCGCATTTCTATAGGTGTCCATCCGTTATTAACCCATATTCGAGAATTATTATATATTTCCGTCAAGTAAATTATAACTCCATCGATATTTTTATCTGTAATTTTTACACCACATTCCTGAAGCATATCAATAGAAGCTCCTATATAAGAATTACCTAATCGATACATATCAGAAATTATTTTTATAATTACCTCAATAACATCTACTGGTATTTCTTTTTTTATTAAATATTTTTTAAATTTGCTTTTAGCTTTTGTTTCTTCATAATAATTATAATCAGAATATTTAAGTAATTCTTCTAATTCAATATTTTTTCTTTTTATTTTTTCTTGTCTAGAAATAATATCATTAAATAATTGATCTAATTCTCGATTTCTAAATATTTTATGCACAAAATATAAATTATAACCGTCCCTAATTATATCTATATTATCAATTCTTCCACAGAATAATAATGAACTACTAATACTATCTTCTTCATCATAATATGAATTATAATAATCATCTAAATAACTACTAGAAACTACACCATATAATTCTACCATTGCTCTAGCTAAATTATACACTTTTGTATTTTTTTCAATGATTGGTCGCATTCTTTTTAAATTTATCTTCTTCATGACGTTATAAATGTCATCAGTCATAGAAATATAAAATTTATCAGCTCTTTTAAATATAAAAACTAAGCCTGTTAAATATAAAATGTGATAGATATCCACACTTATATTATTGTCTTGAATAGTACCTTTATTTTTCATTAGAGCTTCTAATAAGTTAAATTCTTTATCCACTAGGTTTTCAATCAGATTCGTTAATTTATCTTCATCTGTAAGAGCACTATAAACAATTTTAACAACTTCTTTTTTAGGCTTGTTACTTAATCTATTAACATGTAATAGTCTTCCTATATTTTTTAAATCATTAACTGATAAAGTTTCTAGTAACCCTTTTAAATCTTTAATTATTGGTGTATTACAAGCATACTCTAAATTAAATTGTGCTTCTAGTGTCATAGCATTTAATGTATTATTAATAATTTGCTTGATTTCCGTTGGAATATAATAATCATATTCTCTTCCATTATTATAGATAAATACTATAAGGGCTTCGATATCTTGCTCATTAACAAACGTATATTTAGTGTTTTCATTATCTAATAACCATTTAAAATATATATTAGTAAATTCATCATCTTTAGCGACATTTAAAGAGTGTTCAAAAAGATTCAAAATGAAATCTTTTAATTCATATATATCACTAACACCAAATTCTTCTAACTTTTCACTAAGTATCTTCTTATTTAAAGCTTTCAAAGATGATAATAAATCTAACTTACCTTTTTCTACTACATATTCTTTATACTTCATATTTCAATCCTAATCTAATTTAATTATCTTTTAAAATTAACTCTTTTAATTTATTAATTTGTCTATTTAATAAAATACATATTTTTTCAATTCTATTATCACTTATTTTAGTTAAATATTGGTATTGATGTAATAAATCATCAAACCATTCTACGATATCATCTAATTTATTTATATCTATTCTTTTTAAGTCTTTAACAACTTTTATTATTTCATCAAAGGGTTTTATTTCATAAAATAATCTTCCATTACCTAAAATATGTAATTCCTCTTCATCATAATATTCTATATTTAAGCTTTGACCATTATCAAATATAGGAGCTACATCTAACCATTCTAAAGTATTAACATCTCTTATTATACCAAAATTATTTAGATGTCTATCTTCATTCATAATAATAAAATCTAGAATAAACATATTTTCTATTTTTTCTCTAGCATTCTTAATATTATGACTCTCTAGTTTTTTAATATATTCTTCGTAATCCTCTATACTATCATGTCGCTTCATATCATTTTTTATTTGATTATAAGTAATAAGTTCTGTATCTTTCGTTATAAAACAAGGACACTTAGATACAACAATATCTTTATAAGTATCTATTTGATATTCGACATGATTAAATCCTAGTCTTTGACATATTTCACTAGCTAATACTTCATTAAAAGGTTGTAATATCTCATTTTTATATCCTCCTTTCAATAAATATCTTGTACCATTTTCAATAATCCAAGCTTTTTTTAACATCCCATCAGTCGTATTGTTAGGTGTTTTTAAAGAATTATCTTTTGTTATGGTTCTACTATTATTGGATAATGATGCTTCCATAAATTCAGCATAATCAAAATCATTATCAAAAAAATTAATATCATCATAAGAAATATTACTGTCTTCAGGTTTTAACCAATATTGATCAGATAAGGATAGACCAAAAGCTTTATCTAAAAGTTCATAAGGAGCTATTATATTCAAGCGATATAATAATAAATCTAATTTATCACGCCATGCTGGAATACCTCTTCCTTTAAACCATTCACTTAAATTAGTTCTAAAAGAAGCATTATTAATGTCGTTTTCATCATAAAAATTTCTTAAAATATATGGGGAATAATTAATATCTTTTACTTCATATATATAGTCAAAGAACTTTGAAGTTTCATTATACTCAGCAGATAATACTTCTTTATTTTTATTCATAAGTATACATTTCATAGAGTAATCACCCTTTTATAGTGATTTTATTATATCATACTAAACTATATAAATAAACTTTAGAGAAATATAAAAAAAGCTATCAATGATAGCTAATTTATAACGGGATTTTTAAATAACTTTTTAGTTTTTAATTTAGGTGTTAAGAAACGCATCTTATTTTTTACCCGAATATGAAATTCGGTTGCTGTATTTTTTAGTTCTTCACCATCGACACACCAACTTTTTTCAGGTTGTTCAATCATTTTAACTGATAGTTCATGAGCTTTTAAAGAAATAATATCAGGATTTTTTTGTCCAAAAAGGAAACTAAAAACACTTGTGATTAATTCTCTTTTATTTTTAGATTTACAAAGTAATACTTCCATTTCTCCATCGTCTAAACATACATCATGATAGAAATTATTAATACCTGCGATATGATTAGCATTAGATACCATAATAAGAGAATAATAGCCATCTAATTTAACTCCATCAATTATTACTTCAGCTTTATATCTTTTTATCTTATTAATTATTTCACTAATAGCTCCTTTAATATAAGCTAAATAGCCTTGTCTTTTTTTATCCTCTCTTTTAGTCTCATAAGGAATATTCATAAACTGTCCTACACCAACAACATAAGTAAATGGTTCATCATTTATGGTACCTATATCTACTTCATGTACTTCCCCATCTAAAGCCATTTTTAAATTTTTTAAAGGATTTTTACTATATCCATACATTGAAGCTACATCATTACATGTTCCACTTGGTAAAGGACATATTGTTAATTGTTTATGACGTTTAAAATTACCTCTTACTACTTCATTTAAAGTTCCATCTCCTCCAATAGAGAAGACTAAATCATAGTCATCAGCATTCGCAACTATTTCTGTAGCATGACGACTATATTTGGTAGTTACAAAGTCAACCTTAAATCCTTTTTGAATTAATATGTCATAATAGGCATTTAAAGTTTTAGAATCAATGCCTTTTCCACTTATCGGATTATATATTATTAGGCACCTAGGGTTATGTGCACTCATGTTATCACCTTTCTTATTGGTACCCTTATATTATAGCATACTTTCTATGATCCGATACTATTATATCTTTTAATACCTTTATAAAATAATATTATAGCTGGTATTAAATATAAAATTGTTACTAATGGAGATATAACATAGATATTATTTGTTTCATAATCAAGTAGATATCTTAAAGGAAAATAGTTAACAAAGCCAAAAGGAATAATATAAGTAAAGAAGAAGACAAAGCCTTTTTTAAAGATACCTATAGGATATTGTGCCATATGTTTGCATCCATCAGTTAAAACATTTCTTACTTCTAACCCTTTAATCGTTAAGAAGCAATAAGCTGCTGCGACAATCAGTATACTTAAAAAGATAAAGATAGAACTTAATAACATACATAATAAGGTAATTACTTTTAAAGCATTCCATTCAATATCAACATTATAAACAGCTATAATTAACACAATAATCGATTGTAAGAATCTGGAGAATTTAATTAAACTTACTTGTTCACAAAAAACTTGTAAAAGAATATTTCTAGGTCTAATAATTAAACGATCAAAGTTACCTGAGATAATTAAATCATCAAACTGATCAACACCTCTAAAGAATGTCTCACAAAAAGAAAAACCAAACTGAATAACACCAAAAGTAAGTAATACTTCATACATGGTAAATCCTTTAATATTAGAAAATTTATCAAATAAACAGATAATAGTAAAATAATAGCCAAAGAAGACAAAAAACTGCGCTATAAAAGACATTATAAAGGATAATTTATATTGTAGTTCACTTTTAAAATGAACTTTAAAATATTTTAAATATAAACTCATATTAACCTCCTTGAATAGTAGCTTTTTTAAAAGCTATATTTGATACTAATTTACCAATTATAAATAGTAATATAATCCATATAACTTGGGTAATAAGGCCTATATAACCCTCATTAATACTTATATTGCCTACATATAATCTAAAAGGGAAATCTGTAATATATCGAAAAGGTAAAATATTAGATATATTTTGTAAATATTTAGGAAAGAAAGGTATAGGTATAACAAGTCCTGATAATAAATCCGATAATACCATAAAGATATTTACTACACCTTTTTCATCTAAAGTAAACATACATATAATGTGATATAAAACTGTTAAAAAAGTCATTAAGATACTAGCTAATACTAAAGATATAAAAAATAATAAAGTAGTTAATATATTCGTACTAATAACTAAATTATATGGTTTAGGAAGAAGTAAAGATACTATAATAACAGGTAAAAAACGTAAGGAAACCATCGATAATCTTTCACCTAATATTTTAGAACACCATGTAAAATATAAATCTTGAGGACGACATAGTTCATATGCTATATCACCATTTTTAATCATCTTAATTATTTCTTTATCTTTATACCATAGATATACTAAAGCAAATAAAGATTGTCCTAACCAAACATAACTAACTAATTCAGATAATTTCATAGGTAATTCACTACTGCCTGATTCATAAAAAGCTATATAAACTAAAACATATACAAAGCCAAAAAAGAATTGTGTAGAAATACCTGCTAAAGCCGAAGCTCGATATTGTAGACCATTGATAAATTTTAATTTAAAATAAGATAGATATGATTTCATATTTGATAATCCTCATATAATTTAACAATTAATTCATCAATATTTTCATTATCAATATCAATATCACTTATCGTCATTTTTGATGATATTAATTTAATAAATTCATTTATTTCTACTTTTCGAACATCAATCAAATATTCAATTCCATCATCTACTTTTTTAGCGCTATAAATATAATTCTTTTTTAATTTAACTTTATCATTAGTTTGTACTTTTATTTTCCTTAAATAATCATATTTTTGTTTTAAATTTTTTAATGATCCATCATATAGCTTTTTACCTTTACCAATTAAAATAATTCTTTTAGCTAAAGCTTCAATATCAGCCATATCATGAGTTGTTAAAATAACTGTTACTTTGTTTTGCTTATTTATCTTTTTAATAAATTCTCGTACCTGTTTTTTAGATATCGCATCTAAACCTATTGTAGGTTCATCTAAAAATAATATCTTAGGTTTATGTATAAGAGATGCCGCTATTTCAAGACGCATACGACTTCCTAAACTTAATTGTCTAACAGGAATATTAATAATATCTTTTAAATCTAATAATTTAATTAATTCATTTAATGTTTTTTGATATTCTTCTTCATCTAATTTATAAATATCTTTTAATAAATTAAATGTATCAATAGCAGGTATATCCCACCATAATTGACTACGTTGTCCAAAGACAGCTCCTATTTTCGATACATACTTTTTACGATCTTTCCAAGGAACCATTTTATCTATGATAACTTCGCCACTATCAGGAACTAGGATACCTGCTAAAATCTTAATAGTTGTACTTTTTCCTGCTCCATTAGGACCAATATATCCTACTATATCCCCTTTCTTAATAGAAAACGATATATCTTGAATAGCATTTATATATCGATATTCACGATGAAAGAATGATTTAATAGTACTAATTATTCCTCCACTTTTAAGGGGAACTTTAAAAGTTTTATTGATATGTTTAACAGTAATAAATGACATTTTATCAACTCCTCTCTATAAAGAATCGACAATCTATCATCCCATGTTAAATATATCCTCCTTTTCTTTTGTATAACGCAAAAAACCACATATTTATATGTAGCTAAATGTTCAAATAAATTGTAGATTCTTTGCAAAACGTCGAAACCATTATAATATAAAATATGGAAAAATGCAATAGAAAAAGATTATTGTTTTTCAATAATCTTTTTTTGCTTACGTTTTGTATAGATAACAATAACACAAATAATTATTAAT
>CANQON010000040.1 GCA_947625505.1 uncultured Bacilli bacterium | reverse complement strand
TTTTGAGGGTTGGACTTAGGGATTTACAGAAACAAGTAAATTTAGGCCGACCTTCTTCAAGCGGGAAAAAAGAAAAGCGACCATGCAAGAGCAGAAATGTTCCTGCATGGTCGCTTTTCTTTATGCACAAATTAATAACCAGCGGTTATGTTTGTCTACATTATTCTGGAAATCCGCTTGATATATTTACGGTTTAGAGCGAATATGTCACTACCAAATTCAAAGGAGGACATCACCATGACAATCAACTACAACGTGACGGGCAGCGAGAGAAAGCGGTTGGCGGACTGCATCGCCAGGTTCCTCGGCTGCGAAAAGAAATACCTCGGCGCTCCCGGCTTCGCCTATCAGGTGGGCTATATCGAGGTGAGCAAGGATGGCACGATCACTTTTGATGACAGGGCCGACAGCGAGGAGGTCGAGACGCTCCTTGAGGAACTTGAAAAAGAGGGTTTTCACACCGAGACATCCGCTGCGCAGGAGGCGTCTTTGGGGCTGACAATCAGCCTGCCGCTTGACAAAGCAAATGTGGGAAACCTTACGAATCTGTTGGACGCAAAAGGTGCGCTCATTAAAAAGGCGCTGCGCATTGACAGCCTGCCGATTGAAATCACAGAAGAGACCATCGCTTTTCCATGGTTTGAGAATGTGCCGGAGCCGGTTGAGGCTGATGCCTATACCCGGCTGATTGCCACCATGTGCAAAATGAGCAGGGAACAAAAGCGAATCAGCCCAAAGACCACAGAGCCGGATAACGAGAAATATGCGTTCCGCTGTTTCCTGCTACGGCTGGGGTTCATCGGGAAGGAGTACAAGGCCGTGCGAAAAATCCTGCTCCGCAATCTTTCCGGCAACAGCGCATGGAAGGGAGGTGCGCCAAGTGCTGAATAAAGATGTACTGGAGCGGTTACGCCAGGAATACCCGGTTGGCTGCCGTGTAGAACTGCTGCAGATGGACGATGCGACCGCGCCGCCTGTCGGCACCACGGGAACAGTCATCGGAATTGATTCGACAGGCTCAATTATGGTTAATTGGAGCAATGGTTCTGGCCTGAATGTCCTTTACGGCATCGACCGTGCGAGAAAGGTGGCGGAGGCCGATGACTGACATTGTTCGAGAGCAGATGCTCGCCATCCGGGACAGCGGACGCACAAATATGTTTGACACGAACGTGGTACAGCGGCTGGCCTACGAAAACGGATATTATGAACTGGTCTGTTATATCGAGGAACACCGCCGGGAATATGTGCATTTCATAATAACTGGGGAAACGGATTAAAAGGGACAGCCGCACCTGGGATAACACCCTAATACCAGGTAGTGATTTTCTAAAACACAAGATTATTTGTTCGGTACTCTTCACGCGGAGGCACAAACTAAAGACCATACCGAAGGATAAAACCTTTAGTGTGGTCTTTTCTTTTTGTGAATTTTTCGCAGGCTATTGCGAAAAAGCTATTTGTGTGCTATAATTAGTCGTAGTCTTGTAGGAGGTGCGTTATGGCCTTATCATATAATAAACTATGGAAATTACTGATTGACAAAAAAATAAGCAAAGCAGAGTTAAGGAGGATGACAGGTATTTCACCTAACACCATGACAAAATTAAACCGTGATGAGGAAGTTACGTTATCTGTTTTGAGTAAAATATGTGAATCTCTAAAAACAGACATTGGTGATATCGTTGAGTATATCAGCGGAGAAACAGCGGAGGAACCGAAATGAAACAGTATAAGGAGGAAGTAACTCCGGTGATAATTCCCTACGACTATATTAGTAATTCCGATTGTATTGAAGGAATGAAAGCAATGCCTTCTAATTGTGTTGATATTATTATTGCTGATCCGCCATACAATTTATCCAAGAGTGGTGATTGGAAATGGGATAATAGCGTTTCCTTGTCTGGCATGGGTGGAAACTGGAATATCACCAACGAAAATTGGGACAATATGTCACTTGAGGACTATTTCAATTTTTCCATAGCATGGCTGACTGAAGCAAAGAGAATTCTGAAACCAACCGGTTCAATATGGATATTTGGCACTTATCATAACATCGGTATCATCAACATTGTTTGCCAGATGCTCGGTATTGAAATTATTAACGAGGTAATTTGGTATAAAAAGAACGCTTTTCCGAATCTTTCTGGCAGAAGGCTTACTGCAAGCCACGAAACAATACTGTGGGCTCATTCCGGCGGAAAGAAGCGCAACTACTATTTTGACTATGAGTATTCTAAAAACGGAGATTTCTCCGGAGACGAATTGAAATCTTGCGGCAAGCAAATGAGAACGGTATGGGATTTGTCAAACAATAAAAAACCAGACGAATTAAAATACGGCAAGCATCCCACTCAAAAACCCATTAAGGTTTTAACACGAATGATTAAATTATCCTCTCGGCCGGGAGATATTATGCTGACTCCCTTCTCTGGCGCAGGCAGTGAATGTGTTGCGGCAAAAATGACAGGTCGTCATTATATTGGCTTTGAGACCGAAGAAGAATATTGTAAAATATCTGAGGAGCGTTTAGCTCATACAGAGCAAGAAAATGAGCAGATGAATCTGTTCCAATTCAAGCAGGAGGAAACAGACAACGATGAAACCTGTGATTAAGTGGAGCGGCAGCAAACGTTCCCAAGCATTAAAAATAAAATCATTTTTTCCGGAGACCTTTGGGACATATTTTGAGCCATTTATAGGTGGGGGATCAATGCTATACGCAATAAACCCATCAAAAAGCATTTGTGGTGATATTTGTGTACCTCTAATTGATCTTTGGAATGAAATAAAAGAGCATCCGGAGCAGCTTGCATCAGAATATGGAACCAGATGGTCGAGGCTTCAGAACGAGGGCTATACAGCGTATTATGATATACGTGATGCTTTCAATCAGCATAACAACCCACAGGATTTGCTCTTTCTTTCAAGAACATGTGTCAATGGCCTAATCCGATTTAATGATAAAGGTGAGTTTAATAATTCGCTACACTATTCAAGATCGGGTATCAAACCAGACAGTTTACGTGAAATAATCCTTGACTGGTCTGCCCATATTCAAGGAGCATCTTTTTTCGCTAACGAATACTATAACACAACACAATCAGCCGTTGCCGGGGATATTGTATATCTCGATCCACCATATTTTCACACAAAAGGCCGTTATTTCGGAACTATTGACTATAACCGTTTCCTCGAATATCTCGAAGATTTGAATGTAAGAGGGATAAAATATCTGCTTTCCTTTGATGGAATTCGTGGGAAGGAAAACTATACCGTTGATTTGCCAAAAGAACTCTACAAACGCCATGAGTTTATTCCTTCCGGAAATTCCACCTTTAAAAAAGTTATAGATAAAGAGACCGAGAAAGTTCTCGAGTCCCTTTATATGAATTACTGATTATTTAAAGAAAAATTGACTGTTTCCGGTGGTACTATATTTCTGCAAGATGAATTCTTTGAGAACCTCACTACGCTTTGTGGATGGGATGATCTCAATTTCCCATCCTATTATTTTTTCTGTCATTACCGGATTCATAACAAATAGTATTTCACAATTTTTGGTAAATACCGCCGATGCAGGCTCAGCATACTTCTTGAGATATGCCGCCGCAGATATAGTTTCAAAATCAGAGAATGATAATTTTTTATCACCCCATTGCCATTCTGACTGATTAGGATATATTTGTCGCTTTGCGCTGGGAACATAGTCCATCAAACGTTTTATATATGTAATAAGTTTGGTGCCAACATCCGTTTCCAAGTCCGCTGATTTTTCCTTGGATTCAACGGAAAGGAGTAGCGGCTTATCAAACACTCCAAAGATTTCAAGAATATGATCTGGTCTCTTGCCGCTAACCACATTGCTTACTCTTGGCAGTGACAGCCACCTGTTTTCGTAATTGTCATTTATTACCGAAAAACCACTCCAATCTCCACCAGGAGGATTACACATTCCCTCGAAACAAACTTTGCCGAGAATATGAGCAAATAAGTAGTGAATCCCGGTATCAACGTCATCTTCACCGTAATTGACAGGTATGGCCGGAAAACAACGTTTAGCTTCTATTGTTTTACCAATACCGATATTTGCAAAATGTCTTTTTATTGCCGAAGTATCATATATGCGCTTTGCATCATATTTTTCCCTTGCTAAAACAGGAACATCTATTGCGACAAAATTGCTCAAAGCGAGGATAGACCGCCAGAGACCGTTGCAATTAGCAAGTTTTAATGGCTGTGAATCCAATAGCTTAAGGTTTGTTTCAATCATCGGCCCATAGATATATGTCATTACATCAACATCAGAAGCAGAAAGCATGGCCGCTAACGGAAGTAGGCCTCTATCCGGTCGATTATCATCACCACGAGGTTTGAAACCCTTAAACAAAGCTATGATTAAGTGTTTCTCATTGCTTCCAATTGCATTTATTACTGTTCTATCCGCTTTGGGATATAACTCTGAAAGTCTTTTTGCAAAAGCAGCACGCTTCTCTGAAGGAACAATTCCGAAAGGCAAATCCCTTGACGCAAGCCCTACACTTAACTTATCAATAAGTTTAACAACTTCTTCGGAATAACCGTGATGACTTTTGGCTGCGATTGTTTTGTGAAAAATAAACCTTTTACTGTCAACGGCAAAATCAACAATGTCCTTTTCGCCAAGATTGTATATTTTTTGCCATTCCTCAGCAGTGTAATTGATAGTATCGTCTGATTTATCGGCAAGAAATTGAACGACATTCATATTTTTATTAAGAATAGCGTTCTCTTCAGATTGAGTATCTAATCCAAGCATCTTTTTAACTATATATACGCCTAACTCCTTGCTGCCAAAATTATCTTCGTCAAATTCTTTTATAGCAGAATCTTTCGAACGGTCAAATTCTTCAGATTTTGTGTACAACTGAGCAACAAAGTTACCTGTGTTTTTTGAGTAATTGACATAGCTATACGGAACAGCAGCATTAGGGAATCTTAAATTCTTACGCTTCCTTGTTTCGTTATCCAATTCATACTTCACAAAATCAACAATATAGATATACGGGCATCCTGTTCGGCCGGTAGAAAACGCACGTGCGCTCCGCTGCCATGCCTGATTCCCCGCTTGAAGTGCTGAGCAGAACTCGATTCCAAGCAATATCCGCTCTTCAGTGTCATTCTCGACTACAGATATTATTGCGTCCGGTGTTTCGTCGAAAAAACTCCCAGCTTCTTTCAATGCATCGAAAATATTACCACTCCAGCGTTTCTTCGTATTTTTATTAAATCCGGGAAGTAATTCCAAGCACCACTGAATCTCCTGGCCCAGATATGTTGCCTTGATGATTAACGCGACCGTGGAGGGGGATATTAACTTTGAATAGATATTATTGGGATTTAATGTTTTGATAATGATATTAGCGATGCGTTCACACTTCACAATATTATCGCCATGGATTCTATATGTGTTCATCGGCTCACCTCTTTATAATCCTTCAAACAATTCGCTGAGCGTTACATCCAGCCCGTCAGCAATTTTCTTTATGTTGCAGATTGCAATGTTCCGCCTACCGGCCTCTACGGATGCAAAGTAGGTTCTGTCCATGCCTATTTTCAGTGCGAACTTTTCTTGGCTCAGCCCGGTTTTCTGGCGCAGCTCACGTATTCGTTTACCTAAGTCTTCAGTAATCATAGAGATACACCTCCATATTAATATTATATAAGTAAACGGAGTTTGAAACAACGGATTATAAGCAACAAAAAGAAAGACTGAAGCAAATTTTACACTTCAGTCATAAATATAAGATATTGAAGCTATGAAGAAAGCCTCGTTGCTGTACCAATTTGTGGTATTACAACGAGGATTTTTTATTGTTGTTCCTTTTTTCTTTCGTAATAGGCTCTGGCTTTTCGGTTATTCCTCTCTCTTTGACAGTTCGGATTGTCGCAATACCGCTGTCTGCTGGAATGGCGGACAAAGTATTCCCCACAAGCCATGCAGGTCAGAACAGAGCCTTGAGACTCGAAATAGTTCAAATCTTCGTCAATCGGTGGTGCCACATCCGCTACCAGACGAGCAAAAGTATACCATGCTATATCGAATACAGATTTCACATCGGCACCCATCTCAATTTTGCCGGTTTTTTGTTCTTCTGAAGCCTTATCCTTATATCCGGGAAAGCCTCCAGAACATTGGACATGAGATTTTCATATTCTTTGTTAAATTCTGCAAGGTACTTATCGTCCGTTTCGCAATGACGAAATTTCTCAAGGAATGGCTTGCTGTCACAGATTCTTCCTTCATAATACAATGCCCTGCCGCTGGCAACATCATGACCGACCCGAACTCTTTTGAGAACATCATAATACTCAAATGTCGAGCCGAGTTTGCAGAGGTCATTTACGAAGTCCTTTACATCGAATGTGCCCCAATTTACAATCTCGCCACTCTGATAAAGCTCCATGTAATTTTCCTGCTCCATCAAATTACACAGTTGCTCAATGTTATAAGGAGCAACATTCCTACGGCACCAGTCCCATACCATCTCTGTGATACCCACAGAGTAGTCTGGGGAATTTATTTTTTTGTAGAGATTGCAAAGGCTGACCAGAAGGTCCTGCCCGGTTATCGAGTAATCGGTCCCAGCCTCTGGGCGATTGAAAAATGTGCATATTGGCACAATTATATCTTCCTTGCGCTCGTGATCGTACTCCGGGACACATTCCGGGAATCTCACAGCCTTGTAGACCATCTCGCCTACGCCGCCGATCTCGGTAATCGTAAACATTTCGGTTGGCAACTGCTTCATTTGATTCCGCCTCTTTCTTACCGTTAACATTACCGATGAAAACTGTACTTCGGTAATATTATACGCTATAATGAAGACAAATACAAGAGCATATTGCAAAACCTCTTGTATCAGCGGACGTCAACCGTACAGGCTGTTTCCCGCACCCGAGGGAGCAGTCTATCCGAAACAGGAAAGATTGGAGGAGCCGATATGAAGGACAGAAAGCGGCAACGGGCAAATCGGAAGTTAAAACATCGAGAGGAAGTGCTGGATAAGCACAGCGGGTACGGTTACAAGGATTTAACACCGTACAACGCAGTCCTCAAGATAAAGACGGATGGAAAAGCCCAGATTGCACTGAAGTAACCACGGATGCCACCCTCGGAAATGAAGGTGGCATTCTTTATGCCCGAAAATCAACAGAAACGGAAGTAATGAAGATTATGGAAAAAACAACCATGAGCGTGCAGGAACTGTCCTCGCAGATGGGCATTTCCCTGCCCAAAGCGTATGAACTTGTTAAAACGCCGGGATTCCCGTCCATCCGTATCGGAACGAGAATCCTCATCCCAATCG
>CANQON010000039.1 GCA_947625505.1 uncultured Bacilli bacterium | reverse complement strand
TGTATAATTGTAAATGATATGAGACAAAAATAAATAAAAAATAGAAAGCAATATGATATAGTTAAAATGTAATTATAGAATATTGTTTTTTTGTTCAAGATTATGTCTAACTTCAAGAGGAGTAAGCCAATTTAGAGATTGCATTGGAATATTATTTGAACGTTTAAGATAAGCTTTCATTTGCTTTAACAAATCATCATAAGAATAAAATTTAAGATTAGAATAAAATCTTTGCTGATCATTTCTATGAGATCTTTCAACTTTGCCATTGTGTCTAGGTGTTCTAGGCTTGATAAGTTTATGTTGAATATTTAATGAATTAAGGAATATGTCGAGAGGATGAACTCTATCAGTTTTCATTGTATAAGTAAATTCTTGCCCATTATCAGTTTGAATAATTTGTGGTTTATATCCAAAATAAACAATAGCTCTTTTAACAAAATCAATAGTTGAATAAGAAGATTGTTCTTTATAGGGATAAATAAATCTTTCACGTGATGCTTCGTCAATAACAGTATATTGATAAAACTTATCAGGTATTTGACCTACATAACAATCTTTAGGAACAACTTTAACGTCCATTTGCCATTTAATGCCAATATCTTTAGGAGTATCATAATGTTTAGGCGTATATTTAGTATGCTTTTCTTTATTAACATTATATTTTAATTTTCTAACTATTCTAAATAAAGAACAAGCATGTCTAGAATAACCTTTTTCAGTTCTTAGCTTACCATATAATTCGCATAAAGATATATTCGGATTTCTTCTTATATAATTTTTAATCCAGTAAAGTTCTTGTTTAGTATGAGAATTTGGATGAGGAGTAAGAGGCCTATGAGATTTGTCAATAAGAGATTCTTTGGTTCCGTCGAATTTTTTATTCCAACGCATTAAAGAAGATTTAGAACATTTATATCTTCTACAAACAAAAGATATAGGGTTTCCGTTTCTATAAAGCAAAACGGCATAATATTTAGTATTTAAAGAATGAGGATAATGTGATATACTTGTCATAGCGATAAATCCTTTCTAGTTAAAATTTGGTTTACAAAATACATTTTAACAGATTTATCGCTTTATTTGTATATTTGGGGTCTCACATCAATTGTAACACTACAAATTTTAAAGGATTTAATCCTTTTTTTATTTGGAAAAAATTTGATTATATGTTATAATTATATAGAGGTGATAATATGCGTAACATACCAAAAAAGAATTACTTTATGGTTTTGTGTATGGCCTTAGTAGTTGTAGTCCTTGTTTTAGTATTAATGAACGTATATAATGCAAATAAACAAGACGTATATGATTCTAGAGTTAAAGAAGTTGTTAACGTTCTTAAAGTTGATGATATAGATAATTATTTGCTTGAACACTTAGATAGCGTTTTATATGTTAGTGATAGTACTAATATAGATCATAAGTTAGATAAACAAGTAAGAGAATTAATTACTGATAATAATCTTCAACAATATTTTGCATATATAGAAAAAACAGATGAAGTAGTAAAAAAATATAAACTAGATGATAACAATCCTATCTTTATAGCGTATAAAGATGGAGAAGTATCTGAAATATATAGTTCTAAGGAATATTCTATAGTAGAAATAGAATCATTCTTAATAAGAAATGAAGTGTTAGATAGTGATTAATATTGTCTTATTTGAACCAGAGATTCCGCAAAATACAGGCAATATTATGCGTACTTGTGCAGGTACATATGCTAAATTACATTTAATTAGGCCACTTGGTTTTGCTTTATCAGAAAAAGCTATTAAACGAAGTGGAGTTAATTATATTGATAATTGTGAATATGTCTTATATGATAACTTTGATGATTTCTTATCTAAAAATGATGGAGAATTCTATTTCTTTACAAGATATGGTAAAAAACCTCATAGTGAATTTGATTATTCAGATACATCCAAGAACATTTATTTAATTTTTGGAAAAGAAAGTACAGGTATACCAAAAGAAATCTTATCAAAACATTTAGATCGTTGTGTAAGAATTCCAACTAATGATCATATTAGAGCTTTAAACTTATCTAATTGTGTAGCCTTAGCTTTATATGAAGTTTTAAGACAACAAGACTATCCTAATTTATTACGTACAGAACCTTTTAAAGGAGAAGATTATTTGTCTGAGTAAAAGATATTGTAAAAATATCTTTTTTTTGATATATTTATTATTGTAGAAAATGGGGTTGATAATATGTATATATTAGATGGTACTATTGATTGGCGTATTGTTATTGTCTGTGTTTGTGCAATATTATTTTTTGCTATCATAGGATATTATTCAGATAAAGTAAAGATTGAAAAAGATAAAGATAAGTTAAAAGATGATAGCTTAAATGATGGAAAAGAAGAAAAAAATATCGAAGTAAAAAAAGAGGAAGTCGTTAATGAGGTTAAAGAAGAAAAAGCAGTTAAAGAACTTGAACAAGATAGTTTTCCATTTGAAGATATTAGTAAAGTAACTATCAAAGATAATGCTTTAAAAGAAAATGCGATATTTGATATAGAAACAACGGATGCAGCTCTAGGTGTTTTAGATGATGCTTTAGAAGCTGAACCAACTTTAAATAATAATGATAATTCTCCTAAATTTATTGATTATGAGGAATCTAAAAAATATCCTAATGTTGATACCCCAAATCCTCTTGAAAACCTATCTATAAGATTTGAACATAAAGAGGAGAAAGAATTAGATAAGAATGATGAAATAGATTTAGGTAAGCCTCCTGTATTAAAAACAGAACAAGAAGAAAAAGAGCGCTTAGCTGTTGATGATATTTTTAGAATATAAAAAGAAAGGACTTAAGTCCTTTTATTTTTTGGAAGATAACTTTATTATTTCTTCTAAATCATCATCATTTGCCATAATATTTTTATGGAGTTCATTACATTTATCACATTTATAAATAATTTTATAAGTATTTTTATATTTCTCTATATCGATAGGTCTTAATAATCCTTGACATGGATTAGCTCGATCACCTGGATTAATATCTACATGTTTAGAATATAAACAGTAAGGACAATGATCACGAGCTGTATATTGTAGTTTAGATACTAGTTTTCCACAATGTTCACAAGTAAAAGCTTCATCAACCATATGAAAACGCTTCATAAAATCACCTATCGAAATTATAACATAAGTATGATATAATGTTAAGGGCATACATTTATACATTCAAGAGGTGATAATATGCAAAAAAAGTATGATGTAGTAATTGTAGGTGCAGGTCCAGCAGGATTATTTGCAGCCTATGAATTAATAGAAAAAAACAAAAAATTAAAAATAGCAATTTTAGATAGAGGAAAAAAAGTAGCTCATCGATTTTGTCCAATGAATAAAAATAAAACAGCATGTAAGAATTGTAATCCATGTAATATATTAAGTGGGTATGGAGGAGCAGGAACTTTCTCTGATGGTAAATTAAACTTTATTCCTAAACTAGGTAAATCTGATTTATTTAAATATATGGGAAGAGAAGAAGCATATAACTTAATTGATTATACCGAAGCTATCTTTAATAAATTTAATATGGATAGTGATATATATCCAACTAATATGGATGAAGCAAAAGAAATCCAAAAGAAAGTTGCTTTAACAGGAGCTAGTCTCCTTCTTATTAAACAAAAACATTTAGGTAGTGATCATTTACCAGATTATATTAATGGAGTATGTGATTATTTAACGGAAAAAGGCGTTGAATTATATGAAAGCGCTGATGTAGTTGATATTCAAAGTATAAAAGAGAATGAACATAAAGTAATATATAAAGAGGGAAGACAAGAAAAAGAATTAGTATGTAAAAATTTAATTATTGCTCCTGGGCGCACAGGCGCTAAATGGGTACAAGAACTAGCTGATCGCTATAAAATACCTTATTTATCACAAAGTATTGAAATAGGTGTACGTGTTGAAGTAAGAAAAGAAATATTAGAGGATTTATGTAATGTTATATATGATCCAACAATATTTATTAAGACAGATACATATGGCGATGAAATAAGAACATTCTGTACTAATCCAGGAGGCTTTGTTGCTAAAGAAAACTACTATGGATATATATGTGTCAATGGACATGCACTAAAAGATAAAAAATCTATGAATAGTAATTTTGCTTTTATTAGTAAAGTTAGTTTAACAGAACCAGTAACTAATACACGTTTATATGGTGAAAGTATCGCTAGGATTGCTAATGTCTTAGGCGATGGTAAACCTATTATTCAAACACTAAAAGACTTAAAAAGTGGTAGACGTAGTGAATGGCATCGTATTGATAAAGGATTTATTGAACCTACATTAAAAGACTGTGTAGCAGGAGATTTAGCTTTAGTATTACCTCATCGTATCATCATGAATATTTTAGAGGGATTAGAAAAACTAGATCGTATAATACCTGGTGTAGCTAACGACGATACTCTATTATATGGACCAGAAATTAAGTTTTTCAGTAATGAAATAGAAACGAATAATAAATTTAAATTAGATAATTATAATATTTATTTTGTAGGCGATGGAGCAGGTAAAGCAGGAAATATCGTAACAGCAGCTGCTACAGGAATTGTTGCTGCTCAAGATATCTTAGAAAACAATAAATAATAGTGGGGTGATAACTTGAAAGAACAGCGAGAAGTACAAGGCTTTAGATTAAGTGAAGTAATTATTATTGTCTTAATAACTTGTACATTTAGTATACTAGCAGGTATATCATATGGAAGAATTAAATATTCCGACTCTATTAATATTAATAGTTTTGATTCCAAAGAAGACGATGATACAGCTTTAAATGAGTTTATAACTAACTATAAATATATTATAAAAAATTCCTATAATACTGAAGACATCGATGAAGATGAATTACTTAATAAAGCTTTAGCATCTGTTTTAAAAGAATTAGGCATAAAAGATCCTTATTCTTTATATATGGATGAAGAGTCTTATAGTGAGTTTAATATAACATTAAATGGAGAATATCAAGGAATAGGTATTGGTGCCTCTAAAGAATCTCCTGATGAATATTTAAAAATATCATATATTATAGAGGGTTCTCCTGCCTCTAGCACTAATTTAAAAGCAGGTGACTATATAATATCTATAGATGGTAAAAGTAGTAAGGATATGACAGCTCAAGAATTTAGTCAATATGTTATTTCAAGTGATGATGAACAATTCCTTTTAAAAATTCAACGTGATGAAGAAGAATTTTCATTAAATATCAAGAAAGGCAAAGTTGAATTATCATCAACTACTTCCAAAGTTATAGAAAGAGATGGCAAAAAAATAGGTTATATTAAACTATCTATATTTGCTGCTAATACATATAATCAATTTAAAAAAGATTTTTCTAATTTAGAAAAACAAGAAATAGATTCATTAATAATTGATGTTCGTGATAATACTGGTGGACACCTAACAGAAGTAAATAAAATATTAAGTTTATTCTTAAGTAAAGATAAAATCATTTATCGCATGCAAAAGAATAATGGTAAAGCTGTTAAATATTATTCAAATGGATCAATTACTAAAAAATATCCTATTGTCTTTATTAGCAATAATAATACAGCATCAGCCTCTGAAGTATTTATTTTAGGATTAAAAGAAAATATAAATGCTAAAGTAGTGGGAGAAAAAACATATGGAAAAGGTACTGTACAAGAATTAATTGAACTAAGTAATGGTGACAAATATAAGATAACAACTAAAAGATGGCTTTCTCCAAAAGGTAATTGGGTAAACGATACTAAAGGTATAGCACCTGATGTTGAAGTTAAATTAAGTGATAATTATTTAAAAAATCCTGTGGAAACTAATGATAATCAGCTAGAAGAAGCAATAAAACTTAGTATTAAAGAGATAAATAAGTAAACATTGTTTTTAAAACAATGTTTTTTTGTGTTATAATTTAATCAGGTGAATATTATGAAACAAATTTGTATAGGAGATGTTTACCAAATACAATGTTACAAACATGATGGTAAGATTCATCGTGCATGGGATGAAGCCATAGTATTAGACATAAGAAAAGATTTTATTGTATTTGGCAATAACAAAACTCGGGTAACAGAATCTGAAGGGACTACTTGGCGTACAAAAGAACCTGCTATTATATATTTCTTTAAAAATAAGTGGTATAACGTAATCGCTCAAATGAAGAAAGATGGTGTGTATTATTATTGTAATATTGCTACTCCATATATAATAGAAGAAAATACAATTAAATATATTGATTATGATTTAGATTTACGTATTTTCCCAAAAGGTGATTATAAGATTTTAGATAAACTTGAATATCAGTATCATAAAAAGAAAATGAAATACTCTAATGATTTAGATCTAGTTGTCAATAGTGCTTTAGACGAATTAATCCATGACTATATGATTGGTGATAAAGTATTTAGTGAGAAAAAGAATAAGGCTTATCTGAACACTTATTTAGAATTATGTCGTGAACAGACGAAATAAAGTTATATTATTATAACTTTTTTTGTTATATCTATCTGCACTAAAAACTATGAAACAGCATATATATATAATAAGATATACACGCTAAAAATGTAAAATAAAGAAATTTAAAAAAATATCAAAAAAACTGTTGACTTATTATTTTGGTTTTGCTATATTATAGGAGCTTTACGAAAAAAGCACAACTTTATTTGAAAAAATGAAGTACAAAAGTTACATTTTCTAAAATTATTTAGGAATGTAATAACAAAATATCAAATTTTAAAAAAAGTAAAAAAATCTATTGACTTTGATATTAAAATTTGATATATTAATCACTGTTGAACCCGAAAGAGTCAACAGAAAATGTCAAATCAAAAAAAAGTAAAAAAATATTGAAAAAGAGTATTGACTTTACTAAGTTGGTTTGATACAATTAGTTTGCTTTACCTGAAAAGGTAAAAGAATGATCTTTGAAAACTGAGCAAAATGTCAATTCACTACTAGTTAGGATTAAAACATTTTAAAAGAATTTAATTATTTTTTTGGAGAGTTTGATCCTGGCTCAGGATGAACGCTGGCGGCATGCCTAAGACATGCAAGTCGAACGAGATGGCCTTTTGAAAGCAGCGTGCTTGCACAAAGCTGGATAGAGAATTTCCATCTAGTGGCAGACGGGTGAGTAATACATAAGTAATCTACCTTGAAGACTGGGATAACGTTTGGAAACGAACGCTAATACCGGATGATTCTTCTTACATAAGTGAGAATGCTAAAAGGAGCTTCGGCTTCACTTCGAGATGAGCTTATGGCGTATTAACTAGTTGGTAGGGTAATGGCCTACCAAGGTGACGATGCGTAGCCGAACTGAGAGGTTGATCGGCCACATTGGGACTGAGACACGGCCCAAACTCCTACG
>CANQON010000038.1 GCA_947625505.1 uncultured Bacilli bacterium | reverse complement strand
GTACGTCTATAAACGCCATTGCCCGCAGATTGACTTCCGTTCCAAGAGCCACTAGTATTTCCTTCAAGTGTCTGAACGTAATCGCCAAGGTTAAGTTCAATTAGACCAATATGGTCAAGTCCTGAATAGTGATTCCCATTATTGGAACTGTCCCAGTCAAAAAGGACAATATCACCTGGGCGGCAATCTCTCTTGTTAGAAAGAATCCAGTCACCCTTTCCTGCGTTTCTTAGTTTTGAGATAAAATTGTCGCACTGATAATTTGGGAAACCAGGGATGCCTTTAAATTCAGCTACGTCTGGGTTCCACCTTGGATGTAGCGCCTTAAATACACACATTGAAGCAAAGCAGCAGCACCACCATAGCTCCCAAGAGTGCATATTAGCAAGCCATGAAGAGCCACCTTCCCAATTTAATATACCGTCTTTATGTGCGGCATCAGCATTTGGGTAGTAGCCCCAACATTCATGCATCCATCGACCAGCTTTAGAACCAGTCTGTGGGTCATCAGGTGCGTAGTATCCAAGGTCAGAGCGGGCAATATTTAGAATTGCATCAACTTCCCTGCTCATCTTCTTCCCCTTCTTCCGGAATAGGATAAATAGGACCAGCATCTTTGTGCTTTATAGAATTTTCTGGATTTGGAAATTCTAGTCCTGAAGGACTTACATGCTTATTATCAGTCATTTTATCTCCTTACTTCATTCTATTCCAAGCAATACCTTCTGAGGTCCACCCATTCTTAACTAGGTTTTCACCCTCAGCGGTTTCAGTTGTAAACATATGGTCACCATTTTGTTTATTATAATAACGATAGATTGGGCCGCCTTTAGAAGAATTCTTATACCCATAGTCAACTACACCCTCATATTGCCATTCATTATCAATTAATGAGTTGCATTCTTCAAGTGATGTAGTAAACATATGCTGTGCAGTATAGCTATTAAATAGGCGATATACTGGAAGAATATTATTATCAATATTCCAAGCTATACCTTCACTAGTCCATCCATCCTTTACCATTGCGTCTCGCTCTGCGGGACTCGATGTAAACATATGGTCACCAGTGAATTGATTATATAACCTAAACATTTGATTGCCATTAATCATGTAGTCAGGTTCATCTTCTGGACGCTTTGGTTCTGGTTCTGGCTCAGGTGCGGGAGCATCTTCATCCTCGTATGCCCAAGCAGGAGGTTCGATGCACCTAGTAGCAAAGCCATTATACTTTCTAGTTAAAACTTCGTTGCCAGTCTGATCACCAGGCTTGCCGCCCATGATTCCACCAAACTCATTACCAAGAGCTTCCGCAACATCATCATTATCAGAAATCATCATGGCAACATGACCACCGCGAGTTGCGGTCTTTGGTCTACATACTAAACAACCATAGTGGCGATTGCTAAGTGGAATCTCTTTCCATCCAACTTTTGGAAGTTCATCCATCAAGTCGCCAGTGAAGGTCGCTCCACCAATTGGAATTCCAGCCCACTTAGCGCAGGATAGATTATAGCTAGCACAATCGCCACTACCATTTTCCCAAACGTTCCACCTATCGTTGCCCTGAGAATAACCTAGGTTTCCTGGTCCCGCAAGGTATATGGCTCGCTGGACCATTTTATCTACTTTAGAAGCCATATCACCCTCCTAAGCTGCTAGTTGATACCAAGCAATACCTTCATCAGTCCAGCCGTTAGCAATTAGAGCATTACGTTCGTTGTCACTAGTGGTAAACATATGGAATGTACCATCGTATAGTCTGTATACTGGGCAATCATTTGGCTCTCTAGCGCCAAGGTCTACGACACCTTCATACTGCCAACCATTATCACGAAGTGTATTGCATTCATTAAGTGAAGTAGTAAATAGATGTTCTCCAGTAAATGGATTGAAGATTCTATAGACAGGCATTGGGTAAAGATTCTGCCAAGCAGTACCTTCGTTATCCCAACCCATTTTCTTTAGACCGTCTCTTTCATTGGTTGAGGTAGTCCAAATATGGTCTCCTGTGAATGGATTATAAAGTCTAAATACATCAGAACCATTAACGCCAAAGTCAGGCTGCATACCTGGGCGCCAAATAATTGGTTCAGGTTCCTCTACAGGGTTCAACCTAGCATTAACAACGTCTGCCAAGAGTCCCATTCTACCCTTTAGATATTGACCTGGGCAGCTTGTGTCCGCGAACATATAGTGACAAGTCAAGCTGCCATACTTATCGCCAGTCCAAACTAGGCTTGGAATACCGTTACGTTGGCAAATGTCTACACAAAGGTCAACAAGTGCATTCCAAGCAGCTTCGGTGATATAACCATCAGCAGTAACATTTGCAACCTCAATTGTTACAGCCTTTTGGTCGTTCCAGTTACTGGAAGAACACCATGAACGCCTATTCTCAGGACAGTACATAGCAATTCTTCCATCTGAACCAATACCATAGTTTGAGGAAGCTTGGCGAGAGGTAGGGGCGAAGATTTCCCCGCACGTTTCAATGGAACAGTTGCCTGCCATATAGTGCGGAGTAATCTTCGTGATCTGTTCATATCTAGGGCTAGAGTTAGGACTAATTCTTGTGTAACAAATTAATGGTGAGTTACTCATTGTCTTCATCGTCTCCTCTACCGTTGGATAGTTCTTCTGCGGTTGCGGGACTTGCCTGTTCGTCACTTCCTAACTTGACCCCGAAAAGTTCATCTAGCTCATTAGGATAGCTCTGTGGGTTAATCTCTTGCAAGATGGTCTCCTTTCAACTCTTCCTCAACCTCTTCATCAACCGCTTCGGCATCAAGGCCAGGTAGTTTGTTGATAAGTTGATTAAATAGTTCGTAGAGACCAGTTGAAGCAAGACCAGAAGCAAGACCTGTGACAATAGTGTCGAGAGTGATTCCCGCACCTGCCGCAGAGTCTACCCAAATTGCAGCAATTAAACCAATAATTCCTACAATGAGAGGAATAAATTTGTGGACACGTTCGCTGGATACAACCCTCTTAATAATATAACCAACGAACAAGCAGACTAGTACGATTGAAATTTGTAGGTACTGTTGGATTGCTTCAAAAAGATTAATATCCATTTATTCCTCCTTTTTATTCTTTAAATACTAGTTATTCAGTTGTAGTAACCTCAACGTGGTAGGTAGTAACAGTGCCGTCTTCACCCTTAACGTCAATATCGGTTAGCTCAACCTTGTCAGCGCCAGCGAATAGTAAGAACTTACCATTTGCGGAAAGTGCCTTATACTCAGACCAGCTACCATTCTTCTTACGTCTAATCTCAACGCCCTGCCATGGTTCAGCATTTAGATAAATGTAATATCCGCTCTGCTTCTCAGGTGATGTTGGATAAGGAGTTACAATCTCAGTAGCCTTCTTAAGTTCACCTACAACGTAGTTGCCTTTAACCTCGATAGAGCCAAAAGTCTCAGCAGGGAAACCATAGGTTGATTCAGTGCCTGCGGTAACAACTACAGTAGGAGCTTCACTGGTGTAGACGTACTTACCATCGACCTCAGACTCAAATAGGTCGCCACGGACATTAGCAGAAAGCTTTTCACTAAAGGTGCCGCCATTGATGGTTACACCAGTCTCAGCAGGGGTATTGCTACCGTCTCCGCTAGTACCGCTACTAACAGTAATGTTCTTAACGTTAGTGTAGGTACCAGATTCAATAGTTACAGAACCATTAGAACCATTGTAACCAGAGGTCATGTTTGCATTGACAACTGCCGCACATGGATACTGGACACGAGTCTTCTCAGAACCATAAGTAGCATCACCATGATTAATTGTGCCGCTATTGGTGCTATTAATAGTTACGTCAGTAAGTGTGACATTTGAACCAAGGTTAAGGATGCCAGCGCCACCAGTTAGTGTACCACCAGTAATCTTAACAGTATTGGCTTGACCGGCCTTTGAAGGTAGATAGGCTGCTGGAAACTCATTATTCTCACGAATAGTGCAGTTATTAATATTGATAGTGCTTGCATTCCTAGAACCATTGGTGCAAACATTACCATCAATAGTTACACCCTCAAGAGTCATTTCAGCACCGTCATGAGGATAAACGTCACCAGTAATCTTAGTGCCAGTAATAGTAGAAACTACTTTGTTAGTTTCAATTGCGGCATATGCACTATCATCAAATGGCATATAGATACTGCCACCATTAATAGTAAGAGTAGTGCCCGCAGCTGCGGCAACTACTGCATAGTCTTCGTCAGTAGAAACTTCGCAGTTTTCAAGAGTAAGTGAAGAACCTTCACCCTTGACTAGAGCAACGAAAGTTGGGTCACTGGAACGAGTCTTGCTGCTTCTAGCAAGTGAACCACCATTACCGGTAATAGTAAGATGCGCTCCACCTTCAGCAGTAATTGTCTGCTCACCAGTCATTACAACATCATGACCATTAAGGTCAAGAGTTACATTGGCCTTAGTGTTAAAGTCGATAGGTGCATCAGTAAGCTCGAAAGCACCGCCAAGAACAACATTGAAATCGCCAGTTTCTTCGGTAAGTGCAGTAGCAAGGTCGGCTAGGCTATCAAATGTAGTCTCACCACCAACTGCGGGAAGAACACCTGCAACCGCATTCTCAAAGTGTGCGTTAATTGTATCATTAATTTCTTGGACTCGATTACCAAGGTCAGCAACTTGGTCTCTAACATCCTTCATTGAAGCAGTAATCTTTTGACTAAGCTTCTTTCTCTCTACCAAGAGAGCAGCATTAAGAGCCTTATCGACATTGTCTGCGGAAACAATGTTAGAAATAGTGCCCTTATTTACAGTAAAGCAATCTCCCTTAACGTTCATCTATTCACTACCCCCTTACTCTAGTCCCGCAAGTTTCTGTTCAAGAGTTTCAATTGAAGTGGTAATAGAACTAAGCTGAGTAGAAATACTCTCAGTAAAAGTGGTAATTCTCTGTTCTAGAGAAGTACTTAATTCATTTACCTTCTCTTCAATCGCAGCATCAATATCTTCCTGGTTAAAATAGGTTGCCATAGACACTCCTTCCTAGTTTAACTTACCGGCAGCTTCTTCAATTGCCTGGACCTTAGTCTCAATTGCGGCAATCTGCTGAGCAATATCATCAATTTCTTGTTTGATTTCTGGATATAACTCACCATCAAGCTCATTTACAGCATCTTCAATCTTCTTTTGTACTTCTTTGATAGTGATAAGAATATCCCAAACTCCGCCTTCACATTCCATATCTTCACGCTCCTATTCTAGCTCAAATAGTTTAGCGAGATTGTCTACCTGCTGTTGGAGTTCTTTAATATCTTCCTTGATTGGGTCCGCAAGTGAGGACATTTCATTTCTTGCTCCAACTTTGAAGGCTTCACTTCTCTCTTCAATCTTTTCATTTGTATCAAGTTCGCTATACATTTAAACCTCCAATGATAGAATATCCCAAACTGGGAATAGGGCTTCAAGTTCTTCAACCTTAGCTAAGGCTTTGTCCGCAGTCTCCTTAGCTTCTTCTGTAACTTCATTACACTTCTCTTCATGTTGATGTAAGGACTCTTGGATAGCAATTATATCTGCTTCATTTTGTGCAAGTCCTTCCCGCAAATCCTCAATATCATTAGAGAGTTCTTCCAAAAGTAGGTCATGATAGGCCCAGTGTGCTTCTAGTTCATCAATTCTTCTATCTTGGATATCTAGAAGAATATATTGATGATTCACTACCTCTTGATACTTTTCTGTTAGATTATTCATATTTAGAACAGCACGTTGAAAACTAGAATAAGTATCGGTCTCTAGGAAATCGTCATGATTTGATGGAGCATCTAGAATCTTAATCATAAAGTTGACAGAAGCATCAATTGATTGTTCATCAACAATTTCAATTCTAGCCACCACATCGCCAGGTTCGAGCATGGCTTGCGGCAAATGGATTTCCCAAGTTGGCGGGTTCCCGCACACATCGAAGTCTGCGGGGTCGCCTACTTGAGTGAATACGTTATATCCTTCAAGGTTGCGGACATTCTTGTGCTTCCATGACAGGTACACTTTGGTATACTCAGTAAATCTTTCCGCAAGCTCTTGAGTGAATATAACTACAATATGTCTACCATTTACTTCGCCAGCGCCAACAACACAATCTTTAATTGGCTGAGATAGTGATTTCATGTTAATAATGAAAGGATTAATCATCAGTAGATTCCTCCTTTCTTAATTCATTTTCTCTTTTATATATCTCTGCGTCACTCACTACTTGAAGTTCTTTAATATCATCAAATAGTGTTACAACATATCCGTTACCGCCTTTAGAGGTATAATACTCAAACTTCTTAGATAGGTCATCAAGAGTTGAGTCATTAATCATCCCAAGTTCTGTGTACTTGTGATGTTGATTTTTAAAAGTAGTACGAATTTCATCTAATAGATGTTCTTCGTCTGTCTTTATATTTTCTTTAATATCTCTAATGTCCTCATTGTAGGCTTCCAGAGATAGTTTTATTAGTGCAATTTCATTTAGAATTTCATCAAGACTATCTTTGATATCGACAATTTCGTTTTGCTCACTACTCCTTGTGGTGAAGAATCCTTTAAGTTTTCCGTAGAAAAACTCAGCAACTTCAACAGCTCCTTTGAAAGCAAAGAAAAAGAGGAAGATATAGAATATGATACTAGTGATGTCTACGTTCGTTAATAGTTCTTCAATAGCACTCATAGTCCTATATCCTCCTCTCGAAATATATCGTCGGGGAGCATATTAACTTTCAAATATAGCGTCTATATCCCCAAATGAAGCAAGAACCACCCCTATATCTGCAAGCGTCAAATTGCCGGTAATCTCTACACTATTGATCGTAGGCTTATTCGTCAGGTCTGAATAATCCGTAACTGGGGTAATCTCGCCGCCTGGTTTAATCCTGTTGTTTAACTCTTCAAGGTCGTCCTGAAGAGGTTTTAACATGCTTTCAATTACGTAGTGAGTATCTTGATAGTCCATCATGTAATTAGGGTCATAGTACACTTCCCAAACGGGTTTTTCAGCCATGTTCTATCACCCCTTTAAGGCTCTATCCAGAGCAAACAAGCTTCATCTTCTGGCTCTAGTTCTGAAACTATAATTAGATTAGAAGCGTCTCCTGCTACTTCGGCAAAGGTACCGTCCGCTTTCAAAAACTTATTGGCGGACTCGGGACTTTTATCAGTATTAAGCTTACCAATATCACCGCCGCCAAGAGCAGTCCAAGCTTCCTCAGCTGTTACTTTACCTGTGCCACCTTTTTCTATAGGCAAAGTAGAAGAAAGAGTCTCCGCAGTCTTTACGGCTGCGGAGGTTATTAACTCTTTGATTTTAGTAATCAGATACTTAGAGCCTTCAAGGTCTAAGTATTTTATCATTGATTACGCTCCTTTACTAATTACTCAGTAAAAAGACCGTCAATATCGCCATTAGTAATAGCAACTAG
>CANQON010000037.1 GCA_947625505.1 uncultured Bacilli bacterium | reverse complement strand
GTAGAATATAGTTTAAAATATGACTGTTATAATATTATTAGTAATAATATACTAGAAGCACTATTTGTTAATAATAATGGACATTTTGCTGTAGAAAAATATTTGGCTAATCCTAAATTTTTTGATTTTATATTAAAGAGTATAGAAGAAAGATGTATATATTTAGATGATAAAAAAATTCTTCAATTACTTAATAAGGGTTATAAGCCATTTATCATGTTTGGTAGTGAAGATCTTCTTTGGAAAAGGTATAAATTTACGACTTATTTTGAATATCTTTTAAAAAACAATCAACCTATACATCCAAGGTTTGAATTTAAAAGCATTAAAACACTAGCATTATTATATAAATATAAACGTCCTGATTTAATGATTAATGCTGATTTAAAACTATTGGTGGATTACCCATCATATCCATCTAACTACTTACAATATATTATTTTATGTATTAAGAAAGGTATGAATCTTAAACTAGAAAAGAAAGAATTTTCTGTTTGTGATCATAAAACAATAGCTAAATGTTATATACAATTAGCTCAAAATGGTATTTTAGGATATGCTGAAACCTTAAATAATACATCGTTGTTAGCATCTAAAGATGCTGAAGATCATAGTTTATTATATTATTTATTAACTCTTGACAGAGATATCACTTTACATAAAATATTAAATCCCACAACGATGAGAGACCCAAAGGTTTTTGCTGAATTAAAAGAATTAGGAGTTTCAGACATATCAATGTCAGTTAGTAGGAAGTTTGATAAGTTTGAATGTGATCGTATTTATATTCAACTAAAAAATGAAGAATACGCTGAAGGAATTGATTCTCCAATTGAAGATTTATTAGCTGAGCTAAGAGATATCTTTATGCAGGATGGTAAAAGTGATCAAAAACTAATTGATGCACTTATTACTTCTTATCGTTATATAACTAGTATTAATCCTATGTTTATAGAAGAAGTCAAAGCTTTAATTGAAATTAAAAAGAAAAATCCTGACTTTAAATATTCCTATAGTAGGAATGGTAGTGACTTTTTTTCTAGATATAGTGGTATTTTTACTAGAGCGGAAATAATTAGTACACTTAATCATGAAACAGGACATGCTTTGCACTACTATTTAACTAGTGATACTGTACCTGATAAATTAGGTGAAATAATAGAAAGAGTGCGAAAAGATCCCCAATTTATTCAAAAAGTTAGCCAATATTTTAAAAACTTTAGAATGATTAGACGTGAATTATCATTCGAAGCCGAAGCTATTGTTTCTAAGTATATAACATCTAGTAGTATTAATGGTAGTAGCTCGGAATTAAGTGCTTTATTAGATCAAGAAAAAGAAAAGGTTAGAGAGATTTATCGTGCTAAAGGTTATACAGATGAAACATTAGATATAATTTTATCTAAGTCGTTTACTATTGAAGAATTTGTTAAACAAAAAAAAGAAATTGAAAAAGGAGAATTAATTGATTTAATATTACGATATGATTATGATGTTTTAGCAGCTATCAGTGATATTATTGATGCAATTACAGGAGGTAAACTTCATAGTAAATTATTAAAAGATGATAAGGGAGAAGATATTTTACAAACTTATGGACATGGAATTAGATATTATACTTTTGGTGAAGAATATGTATTTGGAGAAATGGTTGCTAATTATTCATTGATAATAAAATCTAAAAAAAGTGCCAAAGCTCTTCAAATTTTAAGAGATATTGTTGGTGATGAATTAGTCGATTTATTAGATGATTTTTATAAGAGTAAGATACTTAAACTTTCACCTTTGGAAGACAGTAAAAAAATTAATTTATAGGAGGAATTTATGGATGAATTAGATTATAATTTATATACTATTGCAGAATTACGTTATAAAGAAAAATATAATAATATGGATGATATATTTCCTGCTGATTGGTACTCTAGCTATAATTATAAGTTAAAGACTGAGATAATAGCTGAAGCTATCAAAAAAAATATACCGATTGAAGAAACAAATTTATATCAGGATTGTTTTGGTGAAGGTATAAAGGAAAAACAAAAAAACTATTAGAATAATATTAAGGAGATTTATATGCACATGCATTTACACGATGAACCTTTTAATTTAATTAAAAGTGGTAGTAAAATAATTGAAATGCGTCTTAATGATGAAAAAAGACAACTTTTAAAAGAAAATGATATTATTGAATTTGAAAGTCGTAAGACAGGAGAAATAATTAAAGCAACTATTATTAAATTACACCATTTTAAAAGCTTTAATGATTTATATCAAGCCTTTGATAAAGAAGCTTTAGGGTATTTACCTAATGAGGAAGCTAGTCCATCTGATTTAGAAATATATTATCCTAAAGAAGAACAAGCTAAATATGGTGTTGTTGGTATTGAGTTTAAAGTCATAAAAAAATAACCTAAGGTTATTTTTTTAGTATCCACCATCTACTTTAATTACTTCACTGTTAATATATTTAGCGTCATCAGTTGCTAAAAAATAAATTACTTTAGCAATTTCTTCTGGTTCAGCAAAGCGTTTAAGGTATATTTTATTTGTTTCTTCACATACTAATTCTTGAGGAAGATCAGCATTCATTTCAGTATTTACCCAACCTGGAGCAACTGCATTTACATTAATAAAAGGTGCATATTCTAAAGCTAAATTATGAGTAAGATTAATTAATCCTGCTTTTGAAGCATCATAATCTATAGAAGTAGGAAAGAAAGCATTAATACCATTAGTACTTGCAATATTAATTATTTTTCCTTCTTTTCTTTTTAACATTTCTAAACCTACACGTTTAGATACAATATAAGCACCTATTAAATTAGTATTTAAAGTATCATACCAATCAGTTAAATTACGATCTTTAAACTCTTTATCAATAGCTATCCCTGCATTATTTACTAAGACATCAATATGACCAAATTCTTTAATGCTTTCAGTAACTAAAGCATCTATATCTTTTTCATTTCTTACATCACCATATATTACTTTAGCTTGAACATGGTATTTTTCTTCAACTTCTTGTTTTAAAGCTAAAGCTTTAGATTCTTCTTCAATATAGTCAATAATAACATTATAGTTATGAGATGCAAATTCACGTATACTAGCAGCTCCTATTCCTCTTTGACTACCTGTAACTAAAACAACTTTATTCAAAGTATCATTCCTCTCTAATTATTATTTTATCATGTAAAAATGTATATTACTAGACATTTAAATTAACAAGAAGTATAATATTGGCAGGTGAGGCGTATTAGTATATGGAAGAAGTAGAAGTATTAGAAAAGCATGGAGTAAAAAAAAGAGCACTTATATCTATTTTATGTTTTTTAATTGCTATTATATTAGGTATGATTCTATCTTATTTTTATGTACCTAAGATAAGTCTTCATGGTAATCGTGTTATTATCGTTGATATTAATAGTAAGTATGTAGATAAAGGATGTGAAGCTACATATCAAGGTAAAAGTATTAGTAAAGATGTAAAAATGACAGGCAATGTTGATACGACGAAACCAGGTACTTATAAGATTGTTTATACTGTTAAAAAAGGGGTTTATGAAAAGAAAGCAACAAGAACTGTTATTGTTCAGGATATGGATAAACCTACTATTGAATTAACAGGTAAAGAAGAAAGTTATGTATGCCCTAATAAAACATATCAAGAAGAAGGGTATAAAGCTATAGATAATTATGATGGCGATATTACTGATCAAGTAGTTGTAACAAATAAAGATGATAAAGTAATATATAGTGTTAAAGATAGTTCAGGAAATGAAACAGTAGCTGAACGACGTATTATATATAAAGATATTGAAGCACCTGTTATTACTTTAATTGGAAGTCAAACAGAAACAATAGAAGTAGGGACAAAATATAAAGAATTAGGCTATGGCGCTATAGATAATTGTGATGATTATCTTACTGATAGTGTTAAAGTAAGTAATAATATAGATATAAATAAACCAGGCACTTATGAAGTTAAATATGAAGTAACTGATAAAAGTAATAATAAAACAACTATTACTAGAAAAGTTCATATAGTTGAAAAAGCTACTAAAGGTGTTATCTATTTAACATTTGATGATGGACCAAAACAAGGTACAACAAATGTTATCTTAGATATCTTAAAAGAAGAAGGAGTAACAGCTACATTCTTTGTTACTAATAGTGGGCCTGATAACTTAATTGTAAGGGAATATAATGAAGGACATACTGTAGCACTTCATACAGCATCACATAATTATAAGACAGTATATACTTCTGTTGAGGGATATTTTGCTGATTTAGATAAAGTTAAAAATCGTGTTAAGCGCTTAATAGGTAAAGAAGTACATATAATTAGATTCCCTGGAGGAAGTAGTAATACCATTAGTCGTAAATATAATAAAGGCATAATGACTACTTTAACTAAAGAAGTACAAAATAGAGGATATTATTATTTTGATTGGAATGTTGATAGTGAAGATGCAGGAGGAACTAAAACAGCTAGTGGTGTATATAAAAATGTTACTAAAAGTCTTTCTAAAAAACGCGCTAATGTTGTCTTAATGCATGATATAAAACCTTATACGAGAGATGCTTTACGTGATATTATTCATTATGGTAAAGAAAATGGTTATGTTTTTAAATCTATAACCGAAGATACACCAATGGTAACACATAGGGTTAATAACTAAAAAAGATGATTTAATCATCTTTTTTAATATTATTAATTAATTCATTAAATTTATTTAGGAAAAGACTAATATGATATCCATCACAAAAACCATGATGAACCATAATCATTAAATTAATATAGACATGATCATTTTCCATAATAAATTTATCCCATATAAATTGGGGAATAGTCATGGAATTATCAAATGGGGGAATAAGAGATGAAATATTAAACCAAGGAATACAAGAAAACCAAACTTCACCTTGATCTTCATTAGCATATGATTCATGTGTACGCATAAATTTATCATGAATAATATGATATTCATCTAAAAAGTCATCATAATTATCTTGATTATTACAAGTAAAGAAACCAATAGTATGATCATCATACATTTCTGTAAAATTAGGTTTTAATACATCATACTTATATATCTTATTATCTTCAAAACGATATTTAAATTCATCTATTTCATTAGCTACTTTATTTAAGCAATAACCTATAGTTGCATACATAGCTTTATTCTTTTTACCTAAATAATAAAGATTGGTTATATCTACTTTGGTTGTTAAAATAATAAATGGATTAGAACGACTATTATAATGCTTAAATAATTCTAAACGTTTAAAATCTTTTATTTCTTGTTTCATTTTATTACCTCAAAGTAATATCTATTTTTTCATCAGCCCTATTTTCTAATAGTTCTGGATGATCAAAGATATATTGAATAAGTTTTACGGATTTCGCAAAATAATATCCATCCGCAACTCTTTCATCAAAGTTAATACCAAATTCACATATTTTAGCTATACGTTTAGTTCCATCTTCTTCAATAACTAATTCATTTTTTATTTCACCCATGGTTGCTAAAGAAGAACAATTACCAAAATTAGTTATATTATGATATATAGCGCCACATTTAATAGAACCTAAGTTAGAAACAATAATACTACTATAATATAAATTATCTTTAACTAGGGAAGAAGGTAGTTTACCTTTCTTATCTAACCATTTAAATAATCCTACTAAAGGTATTCTAAGAATATTAGGTAATTTACCAAAGAAATCAATGGCTTTATTAGCGCCTTCTTTTTCAACACTATTACTCTTATTTCTTATTTTATTTACTTTATTATTTATTTTTTCATTTATGGTATAAAGATTATCATCAGGATTAATAGGTACCATAATCATCATTTCTTCACTACAATCATCAAACGTTACTTTAGCTACAAAAGAAACAACAATATCATTATGTTCAAACACATGACGATTAGCAATAAAACAATTTAACTTAGGGCGATTGTAAAAAGTTTTACCAATTGCTGTTACAAAAGCAGGGAAGTATGTTATTCTTTCACCATTATCTTTTTTATTTTGAATATATCGACATAACTTAGTTACATCCATTTTTTGATTGATATAAACATCACTATCACAACGATTAGGTTTAAGATCAATAAGTATTTGTCCCATACCCGTAATATCATCAACTCTTCTAGCATTCTTACGATCTTTAAATAGTCTTCTTCTCATTTTAACCACCTTATCCTAACTCATTTTATCATAATTGTAATAAAAAGAAAAACATAATTGCAATTTAATCGTTAAAACTATATAATGATAATGGAGGTAAAATATGAAATGTGTCGCAATTAAAGATGTTAAACAATTTGAAGTAACAGAAATGAATGAGCCTATCGCTGATGGGCAAAATGTCATTGTTGATGTAAAAAAAGCAGGTATCTGTGGATCTGATATTCATTATTGGGTAGCAGGTGAACCTAAAGGATTAGTTATGGGACATGAATATTGTGGTGTTGTAACAGATCCTGGTTCAAGAAATGATTTACAAGTAGGAGATCGTGTAACAGCTTTACCTATTTCCCCATGTGGACATTGTGAAGCTTGTTTAACAGGTAATCCTCAATATTGTCCTGAAACATGGACATACGCTACAGGATTATCTTTAACTAATCCAGGAGCTTTAGCGCCTAAAATGGCTATTAGACCTGATATGGTAATTAAAGTACCTGATAATGTATCTGATGAAGAAGTAGCTATGGTAGAACCTACAGCAGTAGGACTACATGCTATTCATTTAGCTAATATTAAAGTAGGAGCTAAAGTATTAGTAGTAGGTGGAGGAATTATTGGACTTGTATCTGCTATGTTTGCTAAAATGGAAGGTGCTAGTTATGTAGTTGTATCAGAAACTAATGAAGCACGTGGAAATAAAGCTGTAACTTTAGGTGTAGCTGATGAATGGGTTGATGCTAAAGATCCAAATATGATTAGTAATTTAATGACTAAAACTAATGGAGGATTTGATTTTGTTATTGAATGTTGTGGTAATGCTCCTGCTGTTAGTTCTGCTTTAGCAGCTGTTAAACCTGGAGGAAAAGTTATTTTAGTAGGTGTATCATTAGGACCTGTATCTATTCCAACCGCATTAGCTGTTACGCATGAAGTAGATATTCAAGGTGCTATTGCTTATACTAAAACAGAATTTCAAACATGTATTGATTTAATGGCTAATAAACAAATTGAAGTATTAAAATTTGTTGATGATGTTGTTACTTTAGAAGGCGTACAAGGTGCTTATGAAAGATTAACATCAGGAACTGATTCAGCTGTTAAAATCTTGGTAGATCCAAATAAATAAGATATGTCAAACATATCTTTTTTTATAAAAAAGGAATATGATTTTCATATTCCTCAGAGCGTTGACAAAGTCAATTGCTCTTTTCTTTTTTTAAAATATATTATATAATTTATTTGTAAGGTTGCTTTAT
>CANQON010000036.1 GCA_947625505.1 uncultured Bacilli bacterium | reverse complement strand
ACCTTACAAATACATTATACTAAATTTTTATAAATAATAAAAGACTGTTTTCAAAATTTCTTTTGTCAACAGTCTGAAAGTAAATTTATCAAATTTACTTTTTACTTTCCCATCTTTTCTTGAAATAGCGCTAAAAGGCGTTCTTTTTCTGCTTGATTAGAAACCAAATCTAATAAAAGATTTCCCTCTTCTAATCTTTGTTTAGCAAAGCATACTTCAACAGGCTTACTAGCTGTTACTAAATAAACATAACTATTGCCATTATCTTCTAGTTCACAAAAGCAAACATATTCTTTACCATCTTCTAAGACAGCTGTTTCTCCAAATTGTAATTTATCCATATTATTCATTCCTTTCAACAACATCAACATAATTACCAATTAATTCTTTAATGGCATATATGTATACAAAGACAGCTTCTGCAAAGTCATCTTCCGTAAAATTTTCTTTATTTAAATCTAATATTTCACGATTAAATAATAACTTAGGGCTAACATTATAACGATTAATTAATCCATCGAAAGTACCAATTATTTCTTTAAACTCTTTTTCAATAATTTTCTTCTTTTCGATTAAAGGTAATTTCTTATATGATTCTACATAAGTATCAAAGTCTTTATCTGTGTTTAGTTCCATCTTCTTCCCTCTCTAATCGTCCTTCAGCAGCCACTTCATTTTTTGATCCTATATCAGCTATATATGGCATAACGATATCAGTTATATCAATAACAGTTCCATCTACCTTTTCAGCATAGATATGTCCATCTTTCATAGTTATATGATCAGTACTTTGATAACGATAATCCATAGTATTTAAAGTACGAATAAAATGATATAACTCACGTACTTGTTCTTCCGTAAGATTTTGCATAATATCTACTTCTTTACGATAGAAAATACGCTTCAACATTTTTCCAAAACTTGATTTCTTACGATACTCTTCACCATTACGTATGAACTCTTCACGGAATTTTTGATATTCTTCTTCACTTTCAAATTCATAAAATCCTGGATGCTTATTTTCTTCATCATTTTTCTTTTTCGTTGCGACAGCCGCAGCTAAGGCACCAACTAAAGGAGCAATCGCTAAAGCAAATTCACAATCTTGAATACGCCATGTAATCTTCGTACCTTCTACAACCTCTTCTTCATGCATAACTGTATGCGTTGTTTCAGTAATTTGTTTATCTTCTTTTTGTTCTAATGATAAATTAGATATAACATATTCAACACCATCACTACCTATAACATGAGTACCAGGTTGTAATAAAGCTCCACTGTCATCCTTAATCTTAATAGTAGCACCATTATCTAAAGTAATAGAATCTCCTTTAAAATCTTCAATAGTACCTTGATAAGAAGCTCCCTTATCAATAATCTCTTGCATAGCTTCTTCTGTTAATTCTTGTTCTTCAAAAATTGCAGAACCATCTATCCAACCTAAACGTGTACGTTCGGTATTACTACCCATATGAACATTTATTTTTATATCTCCAAAAGATAAACCATGTTTATTACAAACATTCATAACATAATCGGCTAAATTAGTTGATGTATCTTCTAGATTAAATGATTCTATATAATCGATTACTTTTCCATCATGAACAATAGCTATACCTGTTATAGCATAATCGCCTGCTTGTTTTCCTTCACGGGCAAACTCTTTACCCATTTCTTTAGCGACACCTGATAAATCCCCCATTGTTGTTAGAACATCGCCATCTTCTACTCTAGCATAATCTCCCATATTCATATGTGATATTATTTGTTTTACAATAGCCTGTTCTGGTGTTAATCCCTCATAATCTATACTACTAAGATCATATCCTAAATCTTCACTTGTAACTATTTGAACTATTTGTTCTGTTACTGTTTCAGGAACTTGAATAGTTGAAGTAATTGTTGCTTTACCAAAACCACTAAGTAAAACTAAAGCAAGAGCAAGAGCTGCTAACCAAGATGATAATCTATTCTTATACTTACGAACAACACGTACAGTATAGGTTGGCTCATCTGTTTTTTTAGGTTCTGGATTAGGATCAGGTGTTGGAGTTGGATCAGGTTCTGGTTCAGGTGTTGGTATAGGAGGAACAGGAGGTATTGGTATTATAGGAGGCACCTTCTCCTTCTTTTCAACTATAACATAATCACTTAAAGCTTTAAGTATCTCATCAGCACTTAAGTAATCACCATTTCCTAAAGCAACCTTATTACCTACCATAGCAATACCCTTGCTAACAGTAGGCCCACTTTCAGCTCCTTTAACACTCCAACGATATTGATTACCATTAGGTAACTTTTCCCGTACAATAACAGCTCCTGCTGCTTCTTTAACCGTCTCTAATAATTGTTCGGGATTAATTGGTTCACCTTTACGGTTAACAATCATTGTCCCTTCTCTTAGATTAGCTACAGCATCCAATATAGCTTGTAATAACTCAGGAGCACTTACATAATCCCCATCAGCAAGCTTAATACCTTTTTTATTATATCCAAATAGTAAAGAACTAGCTTTAGCCTTTGTTCCAATTTGATCATGAACAACAACCATTTTATCATGTCTTTGTTTCATAGCATTTGCTTGTTTTACTTGACCCTCAGTTAAAGTTATTGTTGTCATTCCTTCCATAGGAATATCAAAATTACCTATAACCTCATATCCTTGTTGTTCCAATTCTTTTAAATCGCTATCTTCCATCTTATCACCTACTATGTAAAGTATATCATTAACTATTAAAAAAGTAAATAAAAGATAAAACTAGATGTTTTATCTTGCTTCAACAATAAGTTTAATAGCTGTACGTTCATCGCCATCGATGACAATATCCGTAAAAGCTGGTATACATACGAGATTTTTACCTGAAGGAGCGACAAATCCTCTAGCAATCGCAATAGCTTTAATAGCTTGATTTAAAGCTCCTGCTCCGATAGCTTGGATTTCAACCTCTCCTTTTTCACGAAATACATTAGCAAGTGCTCCAGCTACTGAATTAGGGTTTGATTTAGTCCCTACTTTAAGTGTTTCCATTAATTTCATTCCTTTCTACATTAACTATATGATTTAACTAACTATTTATGAGTATTAAATAAAAAAGCAATAACTTTATTTACATGTTATTGCTTTAATAGTATTTTTTATTAATTATTCACTATATGTACTTCATTACTAGAACATATCTCTTCACCGATATCATCATTATATATAACAAGTCGATGCCAATCTGAGCTAGATTCTACTTTCTCTAATTGCCATTCACCTATAGGGACAGAGATTTCTTCTGGACGGTCTTCATCTTCAGTACCCCAATATTTGAAATAATCATCATCGTCATAGGTTTCATATTCTGTTTTCAAATTTGCTTTTCCATTTGGGATATTACTTGTAACCTTGTAGTGAAAATAGAGCTTACTATTTTCATCAGTACCATTCCGACGGATTTTTGTTGGAGCAGATGAGGTATCATTTTCTTCAGAATTAATAACTACCTCGCAACTTACATTATATAGCCTTTTATAGGTAGATAAATAATCCTTGTAAGCTATAGAATTATGACTTAAGTTAGGATCCTTTAGAAGCCGTAACAAATAATCATAAGTTTTTACATCCGTGCTATTATTATGTTGTTCTATATATCCTTCAGCACAGATACTCATTCTAATCTCTATCCACCACAAATCATCCTCTCCAGTATATGGATAAACATTATATACTTTTGCATATTTTTGGTAGGCTTCGTCGTATTTTTCAATACTTTCAAGATAACTAGCATATTTATATGTAGTTGTTGTGACATATTTTTGTTTATCTAAAAAATCAATTATGTCTAATTCATCCATTTTCTCATATGTATCTATGGCTTCTTCATATTTATCTTCTTCTATCAGTTGTTCAGCATATGAAATATAACATTTTTTTAATATTTCTGAGGTATCTTTATAATTTCTTGGTAACTTATTTAATTTTTTTAAAGCCTTTGAGTATTGTTGTTCTTCTATTAGTTTTTTTGCATCTTGATAATTCTTATTAGGAATAATTACTCCTGTTACAAATAAAAGTAAAGAAAGCATAGTAATAACCATTATAGAAACAATAATTGTTCTTTTACTTTTTTCTTTAAAAGCTCTCGAGTCTTGCTTTACTTTTTCAAAATCAATATTCAAGATATCATTCTTATTTATCTTACAAAAATAACATTCTTCCTCATCATCATAGTTAATGGTCCCACAACTACATAACCATATATTTTTTTGCTTAATTGGAATATATTCTGAATAAATACCATAAGTTTTTTTAAAATATTTCAATTCATCAGTTTTCAAAATAGAATTAAGTGATTCTTGTTCTTCTAATTTATAATATGCTTTTTTATTATTCCAAGACTCACCATCGGAAAAAATAACTTTTTTTATATTTACTTTAAACGATTTGGAATTTTCATATGGTAATTTTATAGCTTCATTTGATCCAAATTCCTCATTTCTAGATATATTTAAGTCTAAAAATTCATGTCTTACTTTTTTTTCTTGCTTTTTTCCTGATGAATCATATAATTCTAATTCAATCTCCACAGATTCAATTTTTTTATTACTAAGACTTTTTAATTTTAATTGGCCAATTAATTCATCCGTTGAGTTATCTTTTAGTATTGCTCCTGCAAGAATAATTACAGGACTATTATCTAAATAAAAATTATCATTTATATAAAATACTCTAGAGTATCTTTCCATATTAACCTCCTATAATTCAGGTAAATCATTTGATGATAGTTGATTAGTTTTTGCCTTATTTGGTAAAGCTATAACTAATAGCAAACCAATTGTAGTAAAAAAGAAAGATATCCAAAAATATTTTTTATTATCATATCCTTTAAGATTATAAGCTTCATAGATTTGCTTTGTAATATAATATTTTACATAAATTATTGCAGTTAAAACAATAATTGCTAATAAAGCCAAAAAAGTATCTCCAGATTTCATTTTATATCACGTATAATCAATTTTATAGAAATATTAATTAATTTCTTATTAATTGATTCCTTTCTATTTATATTTTTTTATTATACATCTAAATGTATAATAAAAATCGCACTGTGGAATTGTTCCTATTTCATTACAGCCAAATTATTGGACTAGTTCGAGATGACTTAAACCACAGATTTTTAATTTAATTATTAATTAATTAGTTTTTTTCTTTATCTTGAACAATTCTATTTAAATATTCTGTTGCAATATATAGAGCAAATTTTTTTAAGTCACTAACAGAAAGGGCATATTCTAATGTTGTATCTCCTTTTCTTCCTTTTTGCTTATTAATAAAAATTACTTTATCTATAATATTTTCTTTACTTTTTAATTCTACATTTATATGTGCAACCGAATTCCTAATATTTCTAAATATTTTGTCATCATCAACGCTATTGGGGGTTACTTTAAAAGTATCACCTGATAATTCTTTTAGTTTATTCACACAATCAGATTTAAATTGATTGGTAATTTTATCATGTTCATCTTTTAATTCTTCGATTGGGAAAACTATTAAACCTATTAAACAATTAAGTAATAACGTTACATTATATTCTGTAATGGGTTCATATTCATTTAAAATTTCACTCGTTCTCTTCACAAAACCTTTATTAAATTTTTTCATTTCTGACATATTAACCACCTACTTACTATTTTTTAATAAATATTTGCCATATTATGATTAATCAAGTGTCATGTAAAATAGCAAATATAGTCCATCATCAGTATCACAAAAATATTTTCTATTCTCGTTTCCATCAGCTACATTAATGAAATCTTTATAATATTCATTTATATCATCTATATTATCAGGATTAAATCCATAATTATCAAATACATTTTGATAATTATAATATAAATAAGTTGCGATACCAGTTGATAGCTTTTTCTCAATTGTTTTGCATGATTCTTTCTTACCCTCTTTAATTAAGCCCAATAAAACATATAAAAAGATTTTTAATCCATTAGTAGTTATTTTCATCTTATATCACTTCATTTCTTTATATAAATATTTTCAATTAATTTAATAAATTTATAGTCAAATATTTTTTTCAAGTAACTTTTATAACTATTTTTCATATATTACTTTTTTAATCTTTTTTTATAAGCTATAGGTGGTTCAGCATTTTCTGGAATATGATATGGAGACCCCTTTTTGTCTTGAGTAACTCCATCAATTAATTTTTTTCTACACCAACTAGCAACAGTAGATTGAGGAACTCCCCATTTTTCAGAAGCCTGCCGCGTTCCCATATCTGCCATAATCCTTACTCCTTCCTATGAAATTATCGTATAACTCATTATTATTAGATAATTTCAAGCAACTTAAGTATAACATAGTTCTTTAAATAATTAAATACTCTTTATCTTTTTTATTAAAATATAATACTTGGAGGTGTTTTATGAAAGATAAAGAATGTATAACTTATAATTCTATTTTAAATCTTTGGCTAAATAGTAAAACAAATATCAAGATTCAATCTAAATTAAACTATCAGTATTTAATTAAACAATATCTTAAAGAAACAATTGGAAAGATATTAATAAAAGAACTAACGAAAGATAATATTAAAGATTTAGTAACATCACTAGATAATAAAGTAGCTTTATCAACTAAGAAGAAAATAATATATATAATAAAAGCTAGTATTAGTTATGCTTATAATAATAAATATTTTCATTATATAGATTTAAAAGATATTAAATGTAAATTAAATAATAAAGTAATGTTTGTATTATCTAAAGAAGAACAAAATAATTTAGAACTAATTTTAAAAGAAAATATAAATATTCGTAAAATATGTTTATTACTTTGTATGTATACAGGATTAAGAGTTGGAGAAATATGTGGTTTAAAATGGGAAGATATTGATTTAAGTAATAAATCATTAATAGTTAAAAGAACTATTATTAGAGTAAAAAATACTAATAGTATTGATAATAAAACTATCTTAATCGAAAGTACACCAAAAAGTGAAACATCTAAAAGAATTATACCTATTCCTAATTTTATTATTGAACTATTAAAAGAATATAAGAATAATGATCATTATTATATTCTTTCTAATAGTGAAAAATTATATGATCCTAGATATTTAGAGTCTTTTTATACTAGAATATTAAAACAATGTCATATTAAAAAGAATAAGTTTCATACTTTAAGACATACTTTTGCGACACGTTCTATTGAATCTAAAATGGATATTAAAACTTTAAGTGAAATATTAGGACACTCTTCAATAGAATTAACTTTAAAACTATATGTTCATCCTACCTATGAAATGAAAAGATCTTCCATCGAAAACTTAGTATCTTTTATGACTATTTAATATCATATAATAATGAGTTATACGATAAAAGGAATATGAAAATCATATTCCTCAGAGTGTAGACAAACCCCCAGATTTTTTCTGGAGGTTTTTTATGCATAATTTTTTTGAATATTTTTTCTATAATTT
>CANQON010000035.1 GCA_947625505.1 uncultured Bacilli bacterium | reverse complement strand
ACCTTTACATTTATGAAAGTAAATAGTTATAATTTACCTCTTAAAGATAAAGTCATTTACTTAGATCCTGGACATGGTGGTGTCGATAATGGAGCTACTTATAAGGATATTGTTGAAGATGATGTTAATTTAGAAATATGTTACTTATTAAGAAGTAAATTAGAGAATAAAGGCGCTACTGTCTATATGACAAGATATGATGATTATGATTTAAGTCATAGTAATGCTTATTTTCGTAAACAAAGTGATTTAAGTAATCGCGCTAAAGTAATTAATGATAGTAAAGCTGATATATACTTGTCAATTCATTTAAATGCCAGTACATCTAGTAAATGGCATGGAGCTCAAATATTTTATGATGATATTAATAAAAATAATATAATACTAGCTAATAAATTAAAAGAAAGTATGAAATTAGATCGTGATATTCAAAGAATAGATACTAAGTATATGTATAAAAGAGTTAATATACCTGGGGTATTAGTTGAATTAGGATTCTTATCTAATGCAGAAGATCGCGATATTTTATTAAATGATAGTAAGAGACAGGAAATAATTAATGATATTGTAAATGGTATTATTAATTATCTTTATATTGACAAATAAAGCTTTTTTTAGTAAACTATCATGACGAATATGGGGGAATACTAATGATACTTTATGAAGACATTAGTGTGTTAAAAAATAAATATTGTTTATATACTAGTGAAATGCTAAGTAAAATATCTAATCCTAGAGAAGATATTAAAATTAAAGTACGTCATGGACTAGTTATGAGTGATCAAGTAGCTAATGCTACTATTAAATCGGGACTATTTAATCAGTCTTATGTAGCGTCAGCTTCTATTGATGGCTTGTTACATGATATTGGTCGTTTTGAACAATACTTATTATCAGGTACTTTAAAAGATTATGATTCAATCAAATATACAGGCTGTTTAGATCATGGTAAATTTGGTAAAGTAATTTTAAAAAGGAATGATAAAGAATTATTAAAACACTTTTTACCTGATACGAGAATATATGATGATATTTTATTAGAAGTTATTGGTGAACATACAACGATTACCAATCCTGATTATCAACTACCTTTAGATACTTTATTACATCTTTTTCAAAACTATTCTTTAGAAGAAATATTACGTAGTTCTAATCAAGTATTAAAAAATCAATTAATAGCTTTAAAACTACTTATTTTACGTGAACAAGATAGTTTAGAAATACTTGAACAAGTAGCTGAAGAATTATGGCATCCTGCTATAGGTAGTGAAGATAAATATCATATTAATGATATAACATGGGACCTATTTACTAATTTTGCTTATTTAGATATGAAATCTTTAAAAGAACAAGGCTTATGGACTTGTAATTCAGGGTTTTTATTAAGATATAGTCTTTTATTACGTAATATTAATTTTGTTGGAACAATAAAAAGTATTATTGATAATCATTTAATTGATGAAGTTTATGAAAAACAAATTCATAATGTAACTAATGAAGAGGGAATAATTGTTCCTAATAGCGATCCTAAATTACCTTTAGCTTATGAGTATATTAAGCTAGCTATAAATAATTTAATTGCAACTAGTCCTGATGGCATCATTATTACCGATAAATCAAAACAATTAGCTCTACAAAAAACACTTAAAGAATTTAATAATTAATTTTAAGACAAAACATAAAATAGTATTAAGTAAACATAACTGTCAATTCTTTTACTAAATGATATTAATTTAAAATATTTTATGATATAATTTGGTAAGGTGATAGTATGAGTAATAGTAAGGTATTCAAAACCCTAGATGAACAAGTAGAAATACTACGCGCTAAAGGATTAATCATTGATGATGAAGAAGAAACTAAAGGAATATTATTACGTGAAAATTATTTCTTTATAAGTGGATATCGTCATTTATTTATGCATCGTGAGAATAAGTTTATTATGGGTACTACTTTTGAAGAATTATATTCCATGTTTACTTTTGATCGTAATATGCGTAATATCTTCTTTAAATATATCTTAGTTATTGAAAACAATATTAAATCACTTATTAGTTATGAATTATCTAAAAAATATGGATTTAAAGAGAAAGATTATTTAAATGTTGATAATTTTACGCAAAATCCTATGAAGGTAAGACAAGTACATGATATCTTAGATAAGATGCGTCGCCAAATCAAAGTTAATGGAAAACAACATACAGCTACTTTGCACTATATGAGTAATTATGGATATATACCTTTATGGATCTTAGTTAAAGTATTATCTTTTGGTATTGTATCGGAATTATTTACAATATTAAAAGATGAAGATCAAAGTGCGATAAGTAACTTTTATAAAGTAGATCCTCAGACTTTAGCTATCTACTTAAATATACTATCTAATTATCGTAATTTATGCGCTCATGAAGAAGTATTATATGATCATCGTACCCAAAGAAGTATACCAGATAATAAATATCATTTTGAATTAGATATACCTAAAGAAGAAGATGAATATATTTATGGTAAAAATGATTTATTTGCTGTGATAATTATTTTAAAGATTATGTTAAATGAAAGAGATTTCCGTAATTTAATGAATGAAATATCATATGAAATTGATTTGTTAAGTGGTAGAATTAAAGTATTAAAGATAGAACAAATATTAGAACAAATTGGTTTCCCTAAAAATTGGCGTGATATTGCTTAATTAGGAGATGATGTTATCAAATATCTTAACTTTATTGGTTTAATTATTTTAACATTGATAGTTATGTATGATATCAATCATCATAATGTTAGAAATGAAGTAGTTAAAAATATCAATATTGTAGAAGAAGATACCATTAAAGAAGCTATAGATAAAGTATATGATTCTGTATTATTAATTGATGCCTATACTATATCAGGAGGCACTAGTTTAGGTTCAGGTTTTATATATAAAAAAGATAATAAGTATGGATATATTCTTACTAATTATCATGTTGTTAAAGATAGTAATAATATTAATGTTATTACAAGTAATAATGATGAATATCAAGCCTTATTATTAGGTTATGATGAGCAGTTAGATTTAGCTATTTTAAGTATAGATGTTGATCTTGTACCTAAAGTAGCTATTTTAAATAGTGAGGGTAATTTAAATATTGGGGATACTGTTTTTACAGTAGGATCTCCTGAAGGATTTGAATATCAAGGAACAGTTACTAAAGGTATTATTTCAGGCTTAAATAGAGAATTAAAAATGAATATTAATGATGAAGAATATATTATGAATGTTATTCAAACTGATGCAGCTATTAATCCTGGAAATAGTGGAGGCCCTTTAGTAAATATTAATGGTGAAGTCATAGGTATTAATTCTTTAAAATTAGTGGAAAATGAAATAGAGGGTATGGGGTTTGCTATACCTATTGAAGAAGTATTACTATATACAGATCGTTTAGAACAAGGTAAAGAAATAGTAAGGCCTTATTTAGGTATAGATCTTATTAATAATATGACAGGTGTTAAAGTAACGAATGTTAGATATAATGCACAAATAAGAGATTTAAAAAAAGATGATATTATTATTAGTATAGATGATGTTAATATCAAAGATATTGTGCACTTTAGATACTTATTATATAAGCATGAAATAGGGGATAAAATAAAGATTAATTATATAAGAGATTTAAAGGAATATACAACTTATATTACCTTATCTTAGAAGCATATCTTAGGATATGTTTTTAATTTGCAAAAATATGAATAAATGATATAATACTCACAGATGTGGAAAAGGCGATGTTATGAGAGTTTTAGTTATTATACCTGCTTATAATGAAGAGAAGAGTATATTAAGTACAGTTAAAAGTTTAAAAGATGCTAAAGTAAAAGGGCATACTTTAGATTATGTTGTTATTAATGATGGATCTAAAGATAATACTAAACAAGTATGCTTAGATAATCATTTAAACTTTATTAACTTACCTATTAATTTAGGTATTGGAGGAGCTGTTCAAACAGGATATAAATATGCTTATTATAATAATTATGATATAGCTATTCAATTTGATGGCGATGGGCAACATGATGCTTCTTATATAAGTTCTTTAATTAATGAAATAGAACAAGGTAATGATATAGTTATTGGATCACGTTTTATATCTAAATTAAGTGAATTTAGATCAACAGGAATAAGACGTATAGGCATTAATTTCTTATCTTTTTTAATTAAGTTATGTACAGGTAAAAGAATATATGATCCTACAAGTGGATTTAGAGCTTGTAATACAAAAATTATAAAAGAATTTGTTAATGATTATCCTATTGATTATCCAGAACCTGATACAATTGTTTCTATTATTAAAAAGGGATATAAAGTAAGTGAAATACCTGTTAAAATGAAAGAAAGAACATCTGGAGTATCATCATTAAATACCAATATTTTTAAGCCTTTATATTATATGATTAAAGTTAGTATGGCTATTATTATTACAAGCCTATCAACAAAGAAAGTGAGGGTAAATAATGGACAATAATTTAATGATTTTTTTAGTATCAATATGTCTTATTACTCTTCTTTTAATGTATCGTATGGTAAAGAAGAAAAAAATACTATTTAAACATGCTTTAATGTGGTGTTTCTTAGATTTAATTTTATTAATATGTATTTTTACATTACCTTATTTACGTATTATATCTGACTTTATTGGTATTGAAAAAATATCCAATATGATCTTCTTATTTGGCTTTCTTGTCTTACTTGCTATATGTATTGGTTTAACAACTAATGTAGCTGAACATCGTTTAAAAATAATTAAACTAAGTCAAGAACAAGGAATATTAGAGAATAAATTAAGGGGGCTAGAAGATGAATACTATAAAAAAAATAATAACAAATAATATAACCTTTATAAAGTATATGTTTGCCTCAGGCATATGCTTTTTATTAGATTTAACATTATTTACTATCTTTAAATTGTTATTTAATCAAGTAGGTACCTCTATTCTTTTAGCGACTATTTCAGCTCGTATTATTTCATCTTTTGTAAACTACTTACTAAATCGTAATAAAGTATTTAATAATAATGAAGGAAAAGTAGATACTAAAACCTTATTTAAATATTATTTATTAGTTATTATTCAAATGCTTGTATCTGCTTTAAGTGTTCAATATTTAAGTAGTCTATTTGATAAGAATATGATGGTTCTTTTTATACCAATAGCTACTATTATTAAAATACCTGTAGAAATAGTTTTATTTATGATTAATTTCTTTGTTCAAAAGATATTTATTTTTAATAATAAAGAAATTAAAATTAATCCTACTGTTATATGTTTTATTATGACGTTATTAACATCAATAGCTTTCACATTAAAATTAAATGTTAATGATGATCTTACTAAAATATTTAAACAATCATATAATAATAGTTTATTATTATATATGATTCTTTTTATAGGTATTTTTAAATTTTATCAATATTGTTATAAAAAATATGAGAATAAAGTATTATTTAATTTATTAGCGTTATTATTTAGTCTTTTTATGGTTTTAGGACTAAGTTATAGTGCTATAGGAAATGCTAATTTAGTATTTGGTAATGTATCATTATTTTTATTTTCTATTATTAAATTAATAGGATATTATTATTTCTTTATTAATGGTATTAATTATTTATATTCTTTATTATGTAGTACTAAATTAAAAGATATAAGTATTAAAAATAGATTTATCGATATGTTTAATAAGCATCCTATGTTAGTTAGTGCAAGTATTATCTTATTGTGCTATTTACCATATGTTATTAGTTATTATCCTGCAGTTATGGGGTATGATCCTGCTAATCAAATAAAAGAAGTTATGGGTATGCACACTAGATATATGGATAGTGTAATTTTAATAGATCCTAATCAAACAATAACTAATTTTAATCCTGTCTTACATACTTTATTATTAGGAGGATGTTTCAAATTAGGACATATTATAGGTAATGATAATTTAGGATTATTCTTATATATTATTATTCAAATAAGTATTATGGTATCTATTTTATCTTATTCTATTTCTTATATGAAAAAAGAAGGAGTTATTAATAAATTATTATTTATTGTACTTGCTATATATGGATTATCTCCTGCTTTTACTTTCTATGCGATATCAACTAATAAAGATACTATATTCTGTGCTTTTGTCTTACTATATACAATTAAATTATTTGATTTAATAAAAAATGAACAAAATATTAGAAAATATATAGGTTTATTTTTATGTGCTGCTATGGTAACATTATCACGTAATAATGGATTTTATACAATTATCTTATCTTTACCTTTTGCTTTAATTTGGTTAAAAGGTAAACGTAAGCAAGTATTAGCAGTCTTAGCATCTATTGTTATGGTATATGTTGGATATAATAAGGTATTATTACCTCATTATAAAATAAGTAATACTAGTATTAGAGAAGTATTATCTGTACCTTTCCAACAAACAGCTAGGTATGCTAAATACTATCCTGATGATTTTAGTAAAAAAGATATTGAAGTAATTGATAAAATCTTAGACTATGATACTTTAGGTAAAAGATATGAACCTGAATTATCTGATAAGGTAAAAAATAAATATAATATTAATACAACATCTGAAGATTTAAAAGAATACTTTAAAGTATGGGGTAAAGGATTAATAAAAAGACCTAATGTATATATAGATGCTACCATCGAAAATACCTATGGCTATTTTTATCCTAACAAGACTAGTTGGTATATATATTATAAGTATAATACCAAACTAGAAGAAGCAGGCTTTGATTATCATTACTTAAAAGCTACTAAACCTATGCGTGATGTTTTAAATACGTATGGTAATGCATTCCCTTATATACCTTTAATAGGATTATTAGTTAATATAGGGTTTAATACTTGGGTATATTTATTCTTAGCTTGTAGTGTTATTGTTAAGAAAAAGAGTAAGTATTTAATAGCGTTATTTCCGGCTTTATCATTTATATGTGTAAATATAGTAGGACCTGCTAATACATACTTTAGATATGCTTTACCTTATATTATGTCTTTACCTGTTATACTTTGTTTATTATATAAAGTATTTAATGATAATAAAATAATTAATAAAAGACGTTCTAAATAGAACGCTTTTTTCATATATTATTATTGGTGATATTATGGATTATAAAATAATAATTAATCCAGAAAAAAGTAGTAATGATAAAATAAATAATTATAATATCCAAATAAGTAATTTATTAAGTGATAAATTAAATAGTATAGGTATTAATAATATTGTTATCAATAATAATTATAGTGATGAAGAGAAAATTAATTTTATTAATAATAATAGTAATAATAAAACATTAGTTATAACTAATGGATTAAGTAATGAAAGTGGAATAGAAATAATCTATCCTTTAAGAAGTACTGATGTTTTAGCGTTACGTTTAATTAATAACTTTGAAGATAATAATTTTAAGATAAATAAATATTATCAAAGAAGAGCTACTATGGATACATCTAAAGATTATGATCTAATCTTAAGAGATATTAATAATGATGGAGTAATAATTAGATATGGTGATATTAATACAGATAATACATATTTAAATGGCCGTATTGATGATTTAGTTTCGGTTGTAGCTAATACATTAAAAAGTTATTTAGGACTTTCTAATGACTATTATATTGTTAAAAAAGGTGATAACTTATATTCAATTGCGAGACAATTTAATACGACAGTAGATACTATTAAGAAATTAAATAATTTAACTAGTAATAAATTAGATATAGGGCAAAGATTGATTATAAAGAGTATACCTTCTACTATAGATGATGATAAAGACTACTATATCGTTAAAAAGGGAGATACTTTATATGGTATTGCTATTAAAAATGGTATAACAGTAGATGAATTAAAAAGAATAAATAGTTTAAATACTAATAATTTATCGATAGGTCAAAGACTTATTATTAAAGGTAATAAAGATAACACTTATATAGTAAAAAATGG
>CANQON010000034.1 GCA_947625505.1 uncultured Bacilli bacterium | reverse complement strand
AAGATAATTACAGAAACGTGGAACGGAGAGCCGCAGAGTTTTCGCAGAGAAATTATTTCCGGCATGAATATTTTTATAAATACATACAAGGGAGAATATGACAGAAGATTACTGGTCAAAAAGCTGTCAACCGTATCTCCAATTACTATTTGCAGAGACGGAAAAATATCAACGACTGGAGGAAATAAAAGGTTTGCGAAAATCATTCTGAATGTATACAACAAAAACTTAAAGACAAGCAGGTTAGACGATAAGCTGTGATCTTAAACGCGGGGCGGTTTGAGTGCCGCTCCGCAAAGGTGTATACAACTTTTCGCGCTGTATACGGTAAAATTAGAAGGAGAGGTATAAGCAAGAAAGGCGGTGAGCCGAACGGCAAAAGGAAAATACGAATATTGGCTCACTGAGGAAGGATTGATAAAACTCGAAGGGTGGGCGAGAGACGGGCTGACGGATAAGCAGATAGCGCAGAACGCCGGTATCACAGAGTCCACCCTTTACGAGTGGAAGAACAAATACCCGGAGATTTCGGAGTCCCTAAAAAGGGGCAAGGAAGTTGTTGATTATCAGGTCGAAAACGCACTTCTCAAAAGAGCCATAGGATATAAGACAACTGAAATGCGGCTGACGAAAGAGGGAGCGTTGGTCGAAGTCGAAAAGGAAGTGCCGGGGGACGTGACAGCACAGATATTCTGGCTGAAGAACCGCAAGCCGGATAAGTGGAAGGACAAGAGAGACCCGGAAGAAGGGAACAAAGAATCAAACGAACTTTTGGAGAGATTAGTTGATGCAGTCAGAAAAGTTGAGTGATATGCAGAAGGAATTATTTACAGAAAAGCAAAAGCATATTATTTCCATGCTCAAACACGGAGAACTGAAAAGATTAAACATTCTTTACGGTTCCGTGCGTTCCGGTAAAACATGGATAACGCTTGTTGTATTTGCCCTGTGGGTCGCAACGATGCCAAAGAACGCAATATACCTGATGTGTGCAAAAACGTTGACTTCGCTGAAAAGAAACTGCCTTGATTTATTGCAGAGCATTATTGGGGAAGATAACTTTCAGTATTCGCTATCTGCAAAACAGGGAAGCCTATTCGGAAGAAAAATTGTGCTTGAAGGTGCGAACGATGCAAGGTCTGAAACGAAAATCAGAGGTATGACGCTTGCCGGGGCATATGTTGACGAGATCACGCTTGTTGAGGAAGATTTCTTCACAATGCTTCTTTCCCGGTTGAGTATGCCGAACGCTAAACTGTTCGGGTCTACAAACCCGGATAGTCCGCACCACTGGCTGAAAACAAAATATCTTGACCGGGAAGGGGAGATAGATATTTATGTTGAGAAATACACGATTGACGATAATACATTTCTGGACAAGGACTATGTTGAAAACATAAAGAGCGAATACACAGGCGTTTTTTACAACAGATTTATCCTCGGGGAATTTGTGATAGCAGAGGGACTTGTCTACTCCATGTTTGACGAAAGCAAGCACGTTGTAAAAGAACATTTGGAAGGGAGCAATGTCCAGTATATTGTTTCAATAGACTATGGCACAGTAAATCCATTCTCAGCCGGTCTGTATTCGTTTGACGGAAGAAAAGCACAGAGAGAAGCAGAGTATTATTACGACAGCCGGACAACAAGTATCAGGCGTGATGATGAAGCACACTACAAGGAAGTCTGCAAGCTGATAGGAGATAGAAAGATAGAATTTATCATTGTAGACCCGTCAGCGGCTTCCTTTATCGAGGTAATTAAAAAGTATGCTCAATACATTGCCCTTCCTGCGAACAATGATGTATTGGACGGAATAAGGGTTACAACGACATTTCTCAACAAAGGGATTCTGAAAATCCATGAGGATTGTGAAAACGCCTTAAATGAATTTGGCTTGTACTCGTGGGACGTGGAAAGCACGGAAGATGCGGTTTTGAAAGAATACGATCACGCAATGGACGAAATACGTTATTTCTGCTATACATTCCTGCGGCAGAGATTACGTTGGAGGTATTGACGGTGGCGCGGCAGTTGAATAAGTGGGTTATATAGGGAGGTAGTTAATAATGAATATGATGATTGTATGCGAGACAAACAGAGGACATTATGCTGTTAGACCGATTAATTGGGCGGGATGTTGGAATGAAAAAGGGCAAATAAGCGAAGCACTAAATCACACTGCCGTATTTCTTGAAAAAGAAGATGCAGAAAAATTTGCCGAATGGAAAAATGCTGAAAAAGATGGTTTGTTTTTAAGATTGCCTTGCAGACCAAATGACAAAGTTTATTTTATTGATTATAGGTACACGAAATGTTCGGCATACGGTCAAGAGCGTGATGAATACTCTTGTCAAGGGTGTGAGTATCTTGAGTGCGATAGCAAGAAAGAATGGTATATAAGAGACGTAATTGCGGATATGCGTTGGATTATAGAAAAAATGGATAATTTTGGAGTTTCCGTTTTTTTAACAAAAGAAGAAGCTGAAAATGCGTTGTTAAAGGTGTCTACGGAGTGATAGCACATGGGACTGATAAACTTTATAAAGGCGGTGTAAGTAAATGAACACGAAAACGGATTATCTTTGTAAATTGGCAGAGCTGTCACTTAAAATAGCGAATATCGTTGACAGGCACGGAGAAAATAGAGATTTCGCTTTTGCTGATGAAATCGGTTTGGGATATCGAGCATTGAGCCAATACCTTAGACAAGGCGTAAAAGCAATCATTGATATTCAAGAAGCATATTCAAACGCAAAAGAAAGGACGGAACTTGCTGAATTGTCAGAACGAGGTGCCAGAGATTTTCTGAAAGATATATTTGGCGATGAAGAGGTTGACTCTCTGAATGATGAATATAAATCAAAAATTAGGGCATTTGTTTCGGGATTGCTTGATGATGACGATACGGAGTGATAAGCATGGGTTTAATTACTTGGATAAAGGCGGTGTGGAATAAGTTGTTTAAGAGAGAGATTGAGGAACGGTTTGGCACTGATTTACTGCTGTCCGACACTATGACGGCGTGGATTGACAAATTCGAGCATATCACAGCCGGAAAGCCGGAGTGGATAGACCCAGAGGATGATATTGAGAGTATTAATTTTGCGGGATTCATCGACGATGTGACCGCCGGACTGGTTACGCTTGACATTGGCATTGAAATGCCGGACACGCCGCGCGGGCAGTATTTGCAGACACAGGCGGATTATATTCTGCAAGTCATAAATGATAAAACATCTGAAGCACTCGGCAACTGTGGTCTGATGTTCAAGCCAAACGGAAAGAATGTTGATTATGTAGAGCCGGGAAGCTTTGCTCCAACCGAAACGGACAGCAACGGGAATATCCTCGGGTGCGTGTTTCAGACCCAGATTAGCCGGAAGGACACTACATACACGCGCCTTGAGTGGCATAGGTTTGAGGGCGAGGACGAAAACAGGACATACCGCATTACCAACTACGCCTACAAGAAAAAGGGCACGGGCGCAAATACCAGTATCGGGGATCCTTGCTCTTTAACAGAAGTACGTGAATGGGCGGACATTCAGCCGGACGTGGCGCTTGCGAATATCGAGCGTCCGCTTTTTGCGTATTTCAAGAATCCGGCACCGAACCGCATTGACCGCACGTCTCCACTGGGCGTACCTATCTGGCATAATGCGCTAAATGAGCTGAAGGCACTTGACATTGCATGGAGCCGGAAGAAAGCAGAGGTTGAGGACAGCAAGCACATGACCTTTGTGCCGGAGTCCGCTATCATGTACGCCGAACAGCACAAACAGAAACTTCCACGATTTGTCAAGGGCTTGCAGATGGGCGGCGGCATGGACGATGAAAAGGTTGATGAACACGTTGCCACTCTGCTGACGGAACAGCGCATTGCAGACATCAATTCCATTTTGGCGCTGATTTCCACAAAGTGCGGTTTCTCGCAGGGGATGTTTGTGCTTGATGAAAAGACTGGAATGATGACAGCGACACAGGTGGAGGCGGACGACCAAGAGACTATCCGAACAATCAAGAATATCCGTGACAGTCTGCGTGACACGCTGAACAATCTCTTTTACGGAATGAATATCATGGCCGACCTTTACTCTGCATTGCCGGCGGAGGACTGGCAGACGATTGAGGACGAAATAACGTATAATTTTGGGGACATTACTTATAGCTATGAGGTTGACAAGGAAACGTGGTGGAAGTATGTCATTCAGAATAAGGTTCCAGCGTGGCTGTACTTTGTAAAATTTGAAGGGTACTCGGAGGACGATGCGAAAGCACTTGTGAAAGAGGCTGAACCGAAAGAACCGACGTTATTCGGAGCGGAGGAATGACATGGCAGATCAGAGCATAAAAGCGGATGCCGGAAAGCTTGAACTTGCGCTTGTGCCGTCGCAGATTATCCGAGATATAGCGGAAGTCAGAATGTACGGCGTTGAGAAATACCATGCGCCGGATAACTGGAAAAAAGTTGAGATAGAACGCTATATCAATGCGCTGTACCGGCATTTTCTGGCGTTTGTTGATGATCCGGCAAGTGTGGACGATGAAAGCGGTATTCCACACTATAAGCACATGGCGTGCAATATGGCGTTCATCTGCGAAATGATGAAAGAACCAACATTGTTTGGGGAGGAGGAATAAAAAAGAGGGGCGGTCATTCGTCCCTCTCAATCCATGTAATATCATATCCCATGATTTCAGCCAGAGCTTTGCACTCACTATATTTGATAGTGCCACGGGATAATTTGTTGGAAATGTTTTGCGTTGTAGTTGGTTCGTGAGTTTTGTTATACTCTGCGACTATTTCCGTCAATGTCATGCCGCTTTTGGCAATGTAAGACTTTATTTCATTGCGAATATCATTTCCCATACATGATACCTCCTATCGCTATCATTTTACACTAAAGTTTTGAAATATGCAATAGAGTGTAGAAATATTCTTTAAGGTGTTGACTATTGTTTTGTTAAAGTGTATAATGAAACTATAATAAAACAAATGGGAGTGATGAAATGGCAATTAAAATTGACCTCACGGGAAGAAGATATGGAAAACTCACGGTTTTAGAACTGGCAGAGGATATACCAAACAAGAAAAAGAAATGGCTATGCAGATGTGACTGCGGAAACGAAATTATTGTATCTGGAAGTAATCTGCAAAGCGGGCAAGCGAAGCAATGCAGAAAATGTATTGTTTCTTCTTCGCTTAATGATTACATAGTGTATATGCACATTGCTCCAAACGGCAAAAGGTACATTGGTGTAACACATATGGAACCATATCACAGATGGCGGAATGGAAAGGGATATGATTCAAATGAATATTTCGATGAAGCAATAAAAGAATTTGGGTGGGATAATATTCAGCATATCGTTGTTTGCGAATCTCTCACGAGAAAAGAAGCAAAGCGAAAAGAAGTTGAACTTATAAAGCGATATGACACAACGAATAGGGAAAAAGGATATAATATTTCCCCCGGAGGCGATATTGTTTCAGAAGAATCCAGAAAAAAGATGTCCATTTCCCAAACAGGAAAAAAGCACACACCGGAACAGATAGAAAAAATCAGAAAAGCTCTCACGGGACAAAAGCGAACGCCAGAACAGATTGAAAGAGCAAACCAAAGAAAATATAAAAAGGTTGATATGTATGATTTGTCCGGCAATTACATAAAGACATTTGATACGATTACACAGGCTTGTGAAGAAACCGGGGCAAAGTGCGAAAATATTTCAAAATGCTTTTCCGGTCAAAGAAATTCTTGTGCAGGATATTTGTGGAAACTTAATCACGGTGAGCCAGAAAAGCATATACAATCAAATTATAGACCCAAAAATAAGCCAGTGCTTGCATTGAATAAAGACGGGAATATAGTAAAAGAATTTGAATCGACAAAAGAAGCAGAGAGACAATTAAATCTGAACGCCGCAAACATTAGCAAATGCTGTAAAAATAAAAAGTGGACAGCGGGCGGCTATTATTGGAGGTTTAAAGAGGAATAATGTTGTCGCCGGAATACTTGCTTAGGGTGTCGGAGGGGGCGGAGGAAATTGCTTCTGCCCTTCATACCGACATAATCAGAAGAATTGTAGAGCGCATTATGATAAGGCTTGGCAGGGGTGAAGATTATATTCTTACGCAAACTGATGTATGGAATTTGCGTGTCTTGCAGGATGCCGGGTTTCTTTTGGAGGATATTCAAAAAGAAATAGCCAAATATACAAAACTGGAACAAGAAGAAATCAGAGAAGCAATGATTGATTCAGGGATTTCTGCACTCAATTATGATGATACAATCTACAAAGCCGCCGGTCTGTCTCCTGTTCCGCTGACGCAATCGCCGTATCTGATGCGGTTGATGCAACGGAACTATGAAGCCACTATGGGCGAGTGGAAGAACTTCACCAGAACGACCGCAGAAGCCGCACAAAGGGCTTTTATTGATTCGGTTGATAAAGCATACCACTTAACTGCTTCCGGCGCTGTATCGTACACACAGGCGGTCAGAGAGGCGGTTGGACAGATGGCGAGTAGCGGCGTTGTTGTGCGCTATCCAACAGGGCATACAGACACGATAGAAACAGCCACATTGAGAGCCGTTCGGACGGGCATATCACAGGCGACTGGCGCTATACAGGTTGCCCGCATGGAAGAAATGGATTGGGATATTGTTCTTACTACGGCACATCTCGGAGCAAGGAGCGGTGACGGCGGTCAAAATCCTACAAATCATGTATGGTGGCAAGGCCAGTTTTTTAGCCGCACTGGAAGAACAAAGCAATTTCCTGATTTTGTATCAAGTACGGGATATGGCACGGTCACAGGATTAAAAGGGGCAAATTGCAGGCATGATTTTGCGCCCGGAGACGGGGTGAATAATCCTTTTGCAACTCCTGATATTATGTTTGCCGACAATGCAAAGTATGAGAAAATACAGCAAAGGCAAAGGCTTTTGGAACGGAGAATAAGGCATACAAAGCAGGAAGTTATGACGTTGAAAGCCGCCGTTGATAATGCGAAAGATGAAAAGCTGAAATTTGCCCTTGATATGGACTATCAGAAAAAAGCGGCACTGTTGGCAAAGCAGAACAAAGCATACAATGAGTTTTGCGAACAGAACGACCTTAAAAGGCTTGCGGACAGGCTTGAAGTGGCTCGCTGGAACCGTCAACAAGCGGCGGCGGCACGGGGAGCGGCACAGAGGTATGAGAATGCAAAAAATAATTAAATATGTTTCGCTGATTGTCGGAATAGGGATAGCAATATATTTGTATATTACATGGTTTAAAAATCCAGATACAACGGAATTGCGATTGTTTTTAGACCATTGGAAAGCCTATGTTTTGATGATGGTATGCGCAGTGTTGGCAGGTTGGTTTTGGAAAGAATATTGAGAGCGGCACAGAGATATAAGGCGGCGAAAGGAGAATGAGATTGGGAAAGAAAACAATGATAATGCTAATTATTGTAGCTATTATTTTGGTTAGCGTCAGTATTTATGGAAAAGGCTATATATCAGTTGCAAACTTGATAACATTCGGAGTAGATGGATTTCTGCTTGGATATTGGGTAAATGAACGGTAAAGGTGTATACAACATTCCCGCTTATATGCGGTAAAATAAAGGGGAAAGAGAGGTAGGCGGTATGTATATGAAAGGAATTGACTTAGAGCAAACATTAACGGTAAAAGAGATTCTTGACTATTGCGAAAAGTGCGCAGATGTTGTTCAAAAGTTACACATGGGTGTGCTTGACAAAATTGGTCATGGAGAAAGTGAAACATCTGCTATTGGCGCTATGGCATATTTCATGCAACAGGAAACAATGTTGCGATACGAAATACCAAGAGCGATATATGGTTTGGTTGAAGAAAAACGAAAAGAGGAAGATAAACCATGAACCGTTGGCGTGAATACAATGCCAATCCTCTGTCAAAACGTGTCGGAGACTGCACTATCAGAGCATTGTCCAAAGCGTTAAACAAGGATTGGGAAACAGTATATGCAGAGTTATCCTCTGTCGGGTTTGAACTCTGTGATATGCCCAGTGCGAACCATATTTGGGGTGCGTATCTCCGGCGAAACGGCTTCCGACGCAATGTGGTTGACGACCACAACCAAGACATCTATACCGTTGACGATTTCTGCCGGGACAATCCGCATGGCGTGTTTGTGCTTGCAATACCGGGGCATGTGGTGTGCGTGGTGGACGGGTTTTATTGGGATAGCTGGGACTCAGGCGGAGAA
>CANQON010000033.1 GCA_947625505.1 uncultured Bacilli bacterium | reverse complement strand
GCGAGGCAGGCGCCGCTCTCGAACGTCTCAGCGGTGTGCATCAACCGCCCGATCTCCTCCTTGTTCAGGATAGTGATGCGCTTTTCTTCAATGCGTTCCGGTTCGACCCTTCGCACCGGGTTCTCCGCGCACCAGCCCCGCTTGCACGCCGTGGAGAAGACCCCGCTGAGGATGAGCCTCGCTTTGTTTCGCTGCCGTGGTGTGTCGAAAGCTTGATTGATGTATTCCTTGCATTCCTCGGCGGAAATGCTGCGCATGCGTCTGGTCGCCAGACACTTGCAACGCTTCATGAACCGCTTTGCGATGCCACGAAAATCGCTCAACGTCCGCGCCCGCCTGTCCTTCCTCGCTTCCAACGCCTCATCCACGGCTCGGGCAAAGGTGACCGTCTTTTCACGACGTCGCAATTCCTCTTCCCCTGCCGCAATGCACGCCATGGCGCGCTTCACGCGTCCTCTCCCTGCTTCCAGTGCCCGCTTTGCTACCAACGCTGCTTCCAACACATCCACACCCGTCTGCCGCAGCACCTCCACCGCCGCCAGCTCCGTCTGTCTATTTGATTTTGTCTTCATGGTGGTACGTATTCGTAATCCGCTGCAAGCAAAAAAATATGACACTCCAACGAAATTTACCAGACCTACGTTGAGAGATGTTCTTCCTCAAAAAGAGACAACCTGCAAAAGTCCATGATAGGTCTCACTTGTCAAAAACAAACTAACTCATAATCAACAAAAAGAATCAGGAATGGTCCGGATTACGAATTCGTGTACCTTTGCCTCAGACTCGCTGCAAATAGTGCGTGAGAGTCGGTTGACTTCCGCTCTGTTGGGAGTTGTGTTCCTAAAATTATCAAACTTACTGAAAGAAAATGGCTAATAAAATAAATTCTGCACAAGAGCGTGAAGAATTACACAGTGCAATATGGAAAATTGCCGACAAACTACGAGGTGCTGTGGACGGATGGGATTTCAAGCAGTATGTCCTCGGGACGATGTTCTACCGGTATATCTCTGAAAATCTTGCCGACTACATCAACAAAGGTGAACACGAAGCCGGAAGAACGGATTTTGATTACTCGAAATTGAGTGACGAAGAGGCAGAAACAGCGAGGGAGGATTTAGTGCGAGTCAAAGGTTTTTTCATCCTGCCCTCGGAGCTTTTTTGTAACATGTTGGCAAAAGCGGATAGTGACGACCTCAACGAAAAACTGGACAATGCGTTAAAACACATTGAATCTTCAGCCAAAGGGACAGGAAGTGAAGAGGATTTTGCTGGGTTGTTTGCTGATTTTGAAGTGAATTCCAAAGCTGCCAAAGCTAAACTTGGGGAGAGCGTGAAGGAACGTAATGAAAAACTTTCCCAACTGCTCCATGGTGTCGCCGCCATGAAACTCAGCTACAAGGACAACTCGATTGACGCTTTTGGAGATGCCTATGAATTCCTGATGGGCATGTACGCCTCCAATGCCGGCAAGTCCGGCGGCGAATTCTTCACGCCCTCGGAGGTTTCAGAGCTTTTGACGCACCTTGCCGTCGTGGGCAAAACCGATGTCAACAAGGTGTATGATCCCGCCTGCGGTTCTGGTTCTCTCCTCCTGAAGGCAGCAAAAATTCTCGGTCGCGATCACGTTCGTCAGGGCTTCTTCGGGCAAGAAATCAACACAACAACCTACAACCTCTGCCGAATCAATATGTTCCTGCACGATATCGGCTACGAGAAGTTTAGTATTGCCAAGGGAGATACATTGTTCAATCCTCAACATGAGGATGATGAGCCCTTTGAAGTGATCGTTTCCAATCCGCCCTACTCAAAAGGCTGGGACGTGGATAAAAATCCATTGCTGATTAATGACCCACGCTTCTCGCCGGCCGGTGTATTAGCGCCGAAAGCAAAAGCGGATATGGCTTTCATCATGCATTGCCTTTCCTGGCTCGCCGCTAACGGCACGGCTGCTATCGTCTGTTTTCCCGGCATTATGTATCGCGGCGGCGCGGAAAAGAAAATCCGCAAGTATTTGGTAGATAACAACTACATCGATTGTATCATCCAACTTCCCTCCAACCTGTTCTTCGGCACCACCATTGCTACCAGCATCATGGTGCTGAAGAAATCGAAAAAGGAGAACAGCACGCTGTTTATCGACGCCTCCAAAGAGTGCATTAAGGTGACCAACAACAACAAGCTGACGGAGGAAAATATCAGCCATATTGTACAGGCATTCACAGAGAGGTCTGATCGGGATTACTTCTGCAAGCTCATCTCCAACGGTACAATCGCAGAAAATGGCTACAACCTTTCCGTTTCCACTTACGTGCAGCAGGAGGATACCAGGGAAAAGGTTGATATTGTCAAACTGAATGCGGAGATCAAGGAAATCGTAGCTCGCGAGCAAGCGCTACGGGAGGAAATTGATAAAATCATTGCCGAGATTGAGGGTGCTTAACTTTGCGCAGAGAAAACAAATTGCAATCGCTTCAATTTACAATTTATGACTAAGCTTGAACAACTGATACGAGAGCTTTGCCCGGAGGGGGTGGAGTACGTGCCTCTCAATAATTGTGTTCACGAAGTGAACAATGTCAAATGGAGAATCTCTGCGGAGAACTATTTATATATTGATTTGACTTCTGTTGACAGACATACGCATAGAATTACAGATACTCAAACGATTAATGCAAATAACGCACCAAGCCGAGCACAACAAATTGTTCTCGTCAATGATGTGTTATTTGCGACAACCAGACCCACCCTAAAAAGATTTTGTCTGATTAACCGCGAATACCATGGTCAAATATGTAGCACAGGTTTCTGTGTACTAAGAGCTAGAAAAGAACTCGTCCTGCCAAACTGGTTATTTCATATTGTTTCTTCATCAGATTTTTTACATTACATTGAAGCAAACCAAAAAGGAGCAAGTTACCCAGCCATTTCTAACAAAGAAGTTAAACAGTATAAAATCCCAGTTCCTCCCCTACCTATCCAGCAGGAAATTGTCCGCATTCTGGACCAATTTACGGAACTCACGATGGAACTCACGATGGAACTCACGATGAGAAAGAAACAATACGAGTGTTACCGCGATGAATTGCTGGCGTTCGACAACTCGCAAGGTAAATTTTCTCCCAAACTAGAGCAACTATTACGGGAGCACTGTCCGGATGGGGTGGAGTATAAAACGATTCGCGAAACCGTTGGCGTTAACAGGGGGAGAAGATTAACAAAGAATCAGTTGTCAGACGACGGTGAATATGATGTTTATCACGGCAGTAAGGATAGTATTTTAGGAAAGTATAACCAATATAACGCCCCTGCTCATACAACGATCGTGGTCAATACTGGTGGTATTGGTGGGGTAAAATATTTAGAAAAGCCGTTTTGGTGTTCAGATGGTAGTTTCTGGCTTGGGCAAAGTAATTTCATCAACAGTAAATTCCTTTATTATTGCTTGTCCGGTTATGAAAGTTATTTTTTCTCAAAAAAAAGAGTAGGAGGAGTGCCCACTATCGATAAAAGCGTGGTCGAGGATTTTCAAATCCCAGTTCCACCCCTGCCTATCCAGCAGGAAATCGTTCGCATTCTGGATCACTTCGAAATGATATGCACCGATCTGACCGTCGGGCTTCCTGCCGAGATAGAAGCACGGCAGAAGCAGTATGAATACTACCGGGACAAATTGTTGGCATTTACCCCCGCACAATAAACAGAGAAGACAGATATGAATTGTTACAACATCGTCGCGCAGAGCAGCGCCAGCACCGTGGTGGCGGAGTACACGCCTGAAGCAAGGAAAGCCGGCGCCTATCAAAGCGAGGCACAGTTGGAAGAGGAATTCATCCACACGCTGGAAGAATTGGGCTACACCTATCTGCCGATACACAGCGAGGAGGATTTAATCAGAAATCTACGGCAGCAGTTGGAAAAGTTGAATGAGTACACATTTACCGATGGTGAATGGGAGCGATTCTTTACCGACTGCATCGTTAGCAAGAATGATGGGATCGTAGAAAAGACGCAGCGGATACAGGAGGACTACGTTCAAGTGCTTCACCGTGATGACGGCAGCACCAAAAACATCAAGCTGATCGATAAGAAGAACATCCATAACAATCAGCTGCAGGTCATCAACCAGTACAGCGTTTCCAAGGAAGAGGGGGCGAAATACGACAATCGGTACGACGTGACGGTGCTGGTCAATGGGCTACCGCTGGTACACATCGAGTTAAAACGGCGCGGCGTGCCCATTCGCGAGGCATTCAACCAAATCAATCGTTACCAGCGAGACAGCTTCTGGGCAGGCTCCGGACTTTACGAATATGTGCAGATATTTGTGATCTCAAACGGGACCCATACAAAGTACTATTCCAACACGACTCGCGACAATCACGTAAAAGAAGCCAACAAAGCAAACCGAACGGGAGGGAAAAAGACAAGCAACAGCTTCGAGTTTACATCCTATTGGGCAGATGCCAACAATCGGGTGATTCCCGACCTGAACGACTTTGCGAAAACCTTCTTTGCGCGGCATACTCTCCTCAATATTCTGACCCGATACTGCGTCTTCACCGCAGAGAAGATGCTGCTCGTGATGCGGCCTTACCAGATCGTCGCGACCGAGAGGATCACCAACCGCATTGAGATCGCGAACAATTATAAGAAATACGGAAGCGTCGAGGGAGGCGGTTATATATGGCACACAACCGGGAGCGGGAAAACGCTGACTTCCTTCAAAACGGCGCAACTGGCATCGCAGCTCAGTTATATTGACAAGGTGTTGTTTGTGGTGGACCGCAAGGACCTGGACTACCAGACGATGAAAGAGTATGACCGTTTCGAAAAAGGGGCGGCCAACAGCAACACCTCCACCGCGATCCTAAAGCGACAACTCGAGGACGGGGAGGCCAAGATCATCATCACGACTATTCAAAAACTGGCTACGTTCATCAAAAAGAACGCGGGACATGAGGTGTTTCAAAAGCAAGTGGTCATTATCTTCGACGAATGCCACCGCAGCCAGTTCGGGGATATGCATTTGGCAATCACCAAGTATTTCAAGAAATACTATCTGTTCGGGTTCACGGGCACGCCCATCTTTGCTGTCAACGCCGGGGTGAATAAAAACCCGTCCTTGCGCACCACAGAGCAGGCGTTCGGCGACCGGCTTCATACCTACACTATTGTTGACGCCATCAACGATAAGAACGTCCTGCCGTTCCGCGTGGATTACATCCGGACAATGAATGAGGAGGAAGAAATCGATGACAAGGACGTGTGGGACATCAACCGTGAAAAAGCGTACATGGCGCCGGAGCGGATTGCTCACGTGACCGAGTACATCCTCGACAATTTTGCTCGAAAGACTTATCGCGAGGGGAAAGCCTATACTTACAACGTCCTGAAAAATATAGCGGAGGTAGCATCTGCAGGAGGGCGGAAAGGAATTGATGAGGTAAAGCAGAAACAGCGCATCAAGGGCTTCAATTCCATTTTTGCCGTTTCATCCGTAGAAGCCGCCAAGCTCTACTACGCAGAGTTTAAGCGGCAGATGGACGCTGATCCGGCAAAGCGGCTACGCGTTGCCATCATCTACAGTTACGGGGCTAACGAGGAAGAGGTGGACGGAATACTGGATGAGGAAAACCCCGAAGACCCCTCTGCTCTGGATCAGAATTCCCGCGATTTCCTAGAGAGAGCCATAACCGAGGATTACAACGCGATGTTCCATACCAATTACGACACATCCTCTGACAAGTTTCAGAACTACTACAAGGATGTATCCTTGCGTATGAAAAACAGGGAGCTGGATTTGCTCATTGTTGTCAACATGTTCCTTACCGGTTTCGATGCCACAACGTTGAACACGCTGTGGGTCGATAAAAACCTTAAAATGCACGGGCTGCTCCAAGCGTTTTCCCGTACCAATCGCATCCTTAATTCCATCAAAGTTTACGGGAACATCGTCTGTTTCCGGAACTTACAGAAACAAACGGATGAGGCTATTGCTCTGTTCGGCGACAAGCAGGCAGGCGGCATTGTGTTGCTCCGCGCATATGGTGATTATTATTGCGGATATACGGATGAAGACGGGAAGGAGCATCCCGGCTACAAGGACATGATTGAGGAGCTGCTCAAAAAATTCCCCTTGTCGGAAGAACGCATTACAGGAGAACAAAAGCAAAAAGACTTTATCGTGCTCTTTGGGGCAATTCTTCGAATGCGCAATCTCCTCATGTCTTTTGATGACTTCGCCGGGAATGAAATTCTCTCGGAACGGGATTTGCAGGATTATCTCGGCAGGTACCAGGATTTGCGGGATGAGTGGCAAAATCGGAAACCCACGGGTGAGAAGGAAGATATTACTGATGATGTCGTGTTTGAGATCGAGTTGATCAAACAGATCGAGATCAATATCGACTATATTCTCATGCTCGTCAAAAAATATCACGACTCGCATGGCAATGACAAAGAGGTGCGCATCACCATTCAGAAGGCAATTGATGCCAGTCCGGAGCTTCGCAGTAAAAAGGAGTTGATTGAGAACTTTATAGACCAGCTCAATGAAGGTGACGATGTCATGGAAGAGTGGAGGAAGTACGTTGCCGCAGAAAAGGAACGACAACTCGTCGCAATTATCAATGAAGAAAGGTTGAAAGAACCGGAAACCCGCCGCTTTATCGAAGCAGCGTTTTATGATGGTTTACTAAAAACAAGCGGAATCGATTTTGATAACCTGTTGCCTCCAATGTCACGTTTTGGTGGTGGCAATCGCGATGAGAAGAAACAATGCGTCATCACAAAACTACAGACATTCTTTGAAAGGTTCTATGGCATCTGCTAATCGAAGGCAAAAGACAGAAAGGGCCTATGAGTGTAAATTCTCCCCAAGTTGAAGCAACGCAGGAACATAATCCCCAAAAAAACGAACTATTTACTTGACTGCACAAAACTTCCCTCACCAAGCCCAGTTTTTGTGCTTGACAGCGGAGTGAAGTTCTTCTACAATGCCCTTGCGTTCTTCCTATTGAGGTCTTGCTGCTACAACAGCAGGGCGTAGTGCAGGGCGAAATGCCCTGACGTAGGTTGGTTAGCTAACCCATGGGCTGTGGTATGCGTAGAGTGTGCTGCTAAGGGCGTTACGTCTGCAAGTCTTTGTAGAGACCTTACCATGGGAATGTTGAAAGGAGTCCTTCGGGACTCCTTTTTTACTGCAAACCATTCAATAAAATTGCCACAGGATTCCTGCTGTCCTGTTGCAGTTCGTGCCATCCCCCATATTTAGCGCTCCACGTCACTTCCAACTTACACCGATTTTCCAAAAATCAGCACGGTAGCAGGACAGAGTCGGCATTTTCTTGGCGAACCCGTGCGTTGATGATATAATCTCATCCAGGATGAAAAAAGAAGAAGTTACAACGGAACAAGGACTCCACTACGAACCTTATATTGATGGCGAGATATTAAACGAAATGGCCTTAGTGGGTTACGCCCATTCAGGTCCTGGTGGAGAAGAATATGCAGTCTCTGTTGATTCAGCAACTAACCGTAAGGGTAATCCCTATTTTAAATTTTATGCAGGTCCTTCACGTAGCCGAAAAACACCGGCAGCACGTATTTCGTTTCTTGAACCGAAATATATCATTCATTATAAAGATAGTGTAAAAAAGCAGTTCAAGTTAAATGTCGGTTTACGGAAGATATTAGTTCAATTCTTCAAATCGCCTTACATCAAGTTAGACGGGAAGAGAATGACCAATTGGCAATATGCCATTATCCAATATAACGTAGAAAATATCATGATGAGAGACTGGGGGATGAGGGAATGGCTTTACTTCACCCAAAAATGGAAGAGAGACAATGCAAATGAAATAGCGGGGACTGAAGCAGAACACGCATTACCCATCGATCTTCCCATGCCTAACTATCTTAATTTAAGATAACAACAAACACTCATATCCCAGGGGACAGGACCAGATTTTTTTTGCGCAGTCCAGTGGATCATTTCCTAACGTAAGAATTGAGCATACATGAAGTTGAACTGAGTCCCCCAATACGCTATCATACTGTTTGTCATGAAGAAGGTTGATGATACGCAAAAAACGGCAGCGGCTTCCCTTGCTGACCAAGCGACGAGTGGCGAAGAAAGTCCCCAGCTATTCACGGAGAGAGTGGTGGTTGCAAGAGATTATGAACAAAATTGGTCCATTGAGCTCAATCCGGGCATGAACGAAAACAGGCCCACTTATTTCATATTGTGCGATCACGTTCACTACGAAGAGGTGACGAAATGCGCACGAATCTCGTTTTTGGAGCCGAAGTATGTAAATGAGACAGGGGAAAAGGTTCCGTGGAGGTTGATCAATCACGAAGAAAAGAAAAGGCTCATGAATTTCCTCAACAGTCACAGGAGAGGAAAAGCCGACACGGAACAGACTCTTTCTAATTGGCAGTATGCTATTGCTTTGTGGAACGTGGAGATGGGGTTCATCGATTCCCCCGAGGAGGCTATGGCGTGGACGAGCGACAGATGTTCGCCCCACGACGTTCTTTCCCCTCTCCCTATTGATCTCCCGATGCCTGATTATTTACAACTTCCTTAGTCATAAGCGGCAGCTGTACTCAGGAATTGAGGTCTTCGACTCAATGGATCATCTCTTAACTCCATATCCGTTTTTAATCAATGGATTACCATGCTTTCGGGAAGATTAAACTGTGTTTTCTTGAAAAATTGTGCTTGACAAAGCGGACGGATAGTGGTAGAAGAGGGGCACAGAGCGGAGGAAAAGACTTCGCAACGGGTCAGGTGACGCCGTAAGGTCACCCCGGAAGCCGCGCATGCGGTGGACGGGCAAATAATGTGACGGCATAGGTCAATCCTTCGGCGGGAACGCTGATTGTAGTGAACAAGATGCCGTGGCATTCACCTCCGAAAGCGGGTGGGAGCTGCGGTTTTTTTGTATCTGCGGGCTTGTGCTGTCGATCGTTCAACCAATCAAGCACAACTCAAAGATATGTCAAGACTCGATAGATTACCCTCGCCGACCGGCGATTTCTCCCGTTCCAATGCATCCGTACCGCAAGGTCCAATCTCACCTTCAAGTAGGGCGCCTCAAGACGCGGCGCAGAAGTTTGAAAACAAGTGGCTGAATCACCAGCCTGAAACGTCACAGGAGTGGAAGGAATTCCTGGCGCAGCCGGTAGAGCTTTGCAACCGCCGACCTGTGCCACAAGGAGGCGCGCTGGAGCTGTTGTCGGACAACATCGACCTGTTGCTGGAGAATACGGAGAGGATTATCCAAGTGCCGGAGATGGCGGAATGCCGGGAGGTAAAGGGAGGAGCTGCGCTTACGACGCTTGATTTAGGAGATCTC
>CANQON010000032.1 GCA_947625505.1 uncultured Bacilli bacterium | reverse complement strand
ATCCTATTACATCAGATATGAATTTAAGAGCAATCTTTAGTGTAACAGTTAGAGTAGCTGGAGTAGACGGAGTAAGCGAAGGTGTAGGTTACAAAGTTGAAGAAGGTACTACATTAAGAGATATCTTAAAAGAAACTTGGGGTACAGGATTACAAGCTTACTTAGATGCCGAAGGATTCATTGGATTCTTCGATGAAGAAGGACATATGGTAGGTTTAGATGACGCTATTAATTCTAGTGTAAATTTAAGAGCTAGATTCTTACGTCAACCAGATTTAGGACAAGAAACAGATCCAGAATTTGGAAAACCAATTCCTGAAAATCCAGAAACTTTAGATGCAGTAGCAACTTCAGTAGCTATGATGTTAGGAGCATTAGTTGCTATGATTGCTTTAGCATTTTCTTCAAAAAAATTATTTAATTAATAAAAGGATAGCGTAAGCTATCTTTTTTGCGATATAAAAAGAACTCAGATGAGTTCTATATAAATTAAGTTTCCATTTTTGAATTACATAATTCAATAATACCAAGTAAAGTTTCTTCCTTTAATATCATTCTTGCATATAATTTAGGTTTATGTTGTTTTTTAGCTTTATGTACATTTTCTAAATAATAATATTTCATATTATTAAAGTCATGAATACAAAATGATCCATGGGCAAAAGCACATCTAATATAGTAAAAAAAGGAATCAGTTTTTAATAAGTTTTCATGTATTTTAAAAATAGCGAATTCAAAAGGTGTTTCAATATTTTCTTTTATTCCATTCATTTTTAATGTTTCTTCAACACTATCCTTATCATTTTCGATAGGAATAAAACATGAAAATAAATCTGGAAATAATTTTTTCATAGCTCTATTCACTTCATTAGCATCTTTAAAATTTCGCTTTTTAAATGTTATTCCTTTATAACTAACCTCTTTTACTGGTGTTTTTAAAACAAAGAAATCAAATATTTTACAAAAATTTTTGTCATCAAAACTATAGTTACTATTACAAATCCAATTATTCATATACAAGCACACTTCCTATATATATTTTATCAAAAAACAATATATAAATCTTTAATAATGTTATAAAATAATATTAAATATGTTATAATATGATAAGAAAAAGGATAATAATAAAGTTAGGATGATGTTATGAGAGAGTTAAAGATATGGGTAAGTTTAATAATATTAGTTATTGTTATTCTTTTAATATTATCTATTAATAGTTTATTTAATCATGTTAAAGGTAATATTATAACTATTAATAATCATCAAGTTGTTTATTTAGATGATTATGATATGCGTATTAGGTTAAATAGTATAGAAGATAGTAGATGTCCTAAGGATGTAACATGTATATGGTCTGGTGAATTAACTTATAATTTAACTATTAGTTATAAGAATAATAAAGATAAGTATATACTTAGTACAGTTAATAATCCTAGTATTAAGATAGATAAGTATACTATAAATATTGATAGTTATACTGATGATAGTGTTACCATAAAAATAAATAGTTAATCTATTTATTTTTTATTGCTTTATTTATTTAATTGGTTTAATATATATTAATGTGGTGAATAATATTATGTTTAAAAGGAAAAAGAAAGAAGAAAATAATAGTGTTTTAATAGAACATGATGGAGATATACCTGCTATTGTTTTTGATAATAAATTATGTGTAGTAGCGTTAGGACAATGGTTACATATGCTTAAGAATATAAAAATAATACCTATTGGTACTAAAGTATATACAAGATTAACTCCTCAAGAATTATTAAAAGAAATAAGTATATCTAATGATCAATATGAAGCTATAGGAAAAGCTTTTGCTCGTTTACTTATGACAGCTAATATAGCTAAAAATGATATTGTTAGAGTATCACACTTTAATGAAGAGGAAGCTTCTTTTGAATGTGAATTAGTAAATGATAATAGATTATTAAAGATGCATTATCATTATGGAGAGATAGATAAAGAACCTAAACTTGTTGTCATTGAAAAAAAGAATATAACATTATATACTTTAGTTAATTTTAATGAATTAGTAGAAGATTCACAAGTAGTAGTTAATGAAGATACGGGGTTATCATATTATAGTCATAATAGTCTAAATAGTTATAATGGCAAAGTAAGTAAGGATGATCAAAGTATAACAATAGATATTAGTTATCCTAAACATAATAATAATTATATTGAAGTAGAATTTTTAAAACATGTATTATTAAGAGTAAATATTATGGATATGGGTATTAATGAATTATATGATTTAATTAGTTGTTATTTTAATATTGATTATCATGATTTTCCTAGTATTAAGATATCAAGATTTAATAAAGAAAAATTAACTGATAGAGTTACTATTATATATGGGGTATTAGAATTATTAATGATGACAAAGAATGGTATAACTGTATCTATTGATGGTAATAATTCATGGAGTTATGAAAAGCCTGGTATAGCTTTTAGTAAGAATCCTTCAAAGGGATTAAGTTATTCTCTTTCAGCTATTGAAGGTAAAATAGAGGATATTAATCCTGTAAAGGATTATGAAGAAGCTAGTAAAGAGATAGAGCATCTTAAAGTATTGGTTAAAGAAATGTTAAAAAAATAAAAAGTCTAGGACTTTTTATTTTTATATTCTTTAATTTTTAGAGGTTCTTCAATCATATGGAGTGAAGGATCTTTTAATACTTCTAAGACACTATTTAAATATTGTTGATAAGTAGGGGGTAATACTATTTTATCTTTATTACTTTCATAGTATTCAAATAAGTAATTATTAAATTCCCATCCCATCGCAATATAATCACATACCATTTCAATAATATAACAATGATAATCAGGACCTACATATTTACTTAATGTTTCATAATGATGAAGATTATGATTCTTATGATGCATAACAGCTTGTTTAAATTCTTTTTTTACTTGTTCTTTATCTAAATCTTCATGAGGATAGAAGTATCTAGCATAAGGCATAAATTCTTCATCACTTAATTTAGAAGCATCATGGACTTTAATTAGTTCGGATACTTTATGATATTCTTCTTTCGTTAATAGATTTGTTTGTAATAATTTTTCTTGAATAGTTTGCCATGCTAAAGAGACTAAGTAAATATGTTTATTAAGATGTTCTAAATATTCTTGTTTAGTAAGTTCTACACTCATGATATTACTCCTATTTAAGTTTTCCTTGATACATATCTTGGAATATACCTGGTTTATCTATTAATTCTTTAAATTTACCTTGTTCAATTATTTTACCTTTATCAAAGACTAATATTGAATCACAATTTTCTAAAGTTGTTAAACGGTGAGCAATAGAAATAATAGCTACTTTATTTTCAACTTGTAATTTTTCTATTTGTCTTTGAATAAATTTTTCTGATGTATTATCTAAAGCACTAGTAGCTTCATCTAAAATTAATATTTTAGGTTTTCTAAGAAAGATACGGGCTATTGCTATACGTTGTCTTTGTCCTCCTGATAAGTTACTTCCTCCTTCTGCTAAGTATGTATCATATCCTTTAGGTAATGATTCAATAAAGTGATCAATGAAAGCTTTAGAGGCAGCTTCTTTTAATTCTTCATCAGTAATATCTCTTTCAATACCATAACAGATATTTTCTCTAATGGTACCTGCTATTAAGAAGGGACTCTGAGGTACTAAAGCTATTAACTTAGATATATCTTCACGTGATAGACTATCTAAATCTTTATTATCAATAGTTATGATACCCGAATCTTTTTTCTCTAATTTAGTTAATAATTTAATGAATGATGATTTACCACATCCTGATGGGCCTGCAATACCAATAAATTCTCCTTCATGAATATCAATACTTAAATTATCAATAATTTTACTATCACCATTTTGATAAGTAAAGTTAACATTATTAACATGTATTAATGGTTTATCGATTATCTCTTTTTGATGATCAGGTAATAGATAAGAGAAGTCTTTTTCTAAATCAATAATTTTAAAATATTCACGAGCTAGGATTGTTGATTCAGATAATTCATCAAAGATACGATGTAATTCACGTAGGGGAGTTGTTAACTGAGTAAAACATAAATAAGAAGTTAAAACAGTACCAACACTTATTATTCCTTCACCTGCTAAATAAGCAGACATACCAATTACTAAAACAGTAAATAAAGCTTCATTAACAAATTTTAAACAATCATAGAATGCCATAGCTTTATGATGTTTCATTTCTTTTTGACGTAAATATTCTGATTTATTAGTAAAACGATTTACTTCCATTTCTGCACTATTAGTAACTCTTATAACTTCAATACCATTTATTAGTTCTACCATGGTTCCATCCATTGAGGCTTTTTCTTCCATTAATTCAACACGTATACCTTTTTGAGTACTTATTTGACGACATATAATTATAATACCTATAGGTATAACAAATAACATAAGAAGCGCTAAATAAGCAGGTAATTGACTAAATATAACGATAATAGCTGCTACACCACTAAAGATAGCAGGTGCAAAATCCATAAATAATAATTTTAATAATTTAATTGTTCCTTCAAGACTACGATTTAATCTTCCGTGAATATTACCTGTCATATTTTCTTTAAAATAATTTAAAGGAGCATGTAATAAAGAACTAATAGCGTTAGATCTAGCATCTTTTTCACATCTCGTACAGGTATCTTCAATAATAACTCTTCTAATAACTTTAATTACTTCATTAGTAACAGTAACTAATAAAATAAAAAGTAAGAAGGGGAGAATAGTCACAAATTCTAAACTCTCTTGACTTAAAATATCATCAGTTAGTTTACCAATTGATAATGGTAATAATTGACTTAAAACAGCTGATATAATCATAATAAAAATAATAATGATAAAGTTTATTTTTTGACGACGATTAAGCATTTTATAAACTCTTTTAATTAAACTTTCCTTTTTATTCATTATCATCACTCCTAGTATCTATGATTATTTTATCATAATTTAATATAAAAACAACTTTCGTTGTTTTTAATTATTATCTTTTTGAACAAAGTTATAAGCATCCTTACACATTTCTTCTATTTCAAGATTAGCTTCCCAATTTAGTATTTCTTTAGCTTTAGATGGGTCAGCATAACATGCATCAATATCGCCTGGACGTCTATCTGTTATTTGATATGCTACCTCAACATGATTAACTTCTTTAAAAGTATTAACAAGATCTAAAACACTATATCCATGCCCTGTACCTAAGTTATAAGTATCACATCCTGTATGATTTAATACATAGTTAATAGCGCTAATATGTCCTTTAGCTAAATCAACAACATGAATATAATCTCTAACACCTGTACCATCTTTCGTATTATAGTCATTACCAAAGACATTTAAATGATCTAATTCATGTGTAGCTACTTTAACAATATATGGCATTAAATTATTAGGTATACCATTAGGATTTTCACCTATTAAGCCACTTTTATGAGCTCCTATCGGATTAAAATATCTTAAGATAGCTATACTCCAAGTATTATCAGATTTATATACATCTCTTAAAATATCCTCAATCATTAACTTTGTTGTTCCATAAGGATTAGTAGTTGAAAGAGGGGCTGTTTCTTTAATAGGTAAAGTATCTGGTTTACCATATACAGTAGCACTAGATGAGAAAACAATCTTTTTACAATTATGATCATTCATAACTTCTAATAATGATAAAGTTGTATCAAGATTATTACGATAATACATTAATGGTTTAGCAACTGATTCCCCAACAGCTTTAAATCCTGCAAAATGAATAGCGGCATCAATCTTATTTTCTTTAAATATTTTATTTAATAATTCTTTATCTTGAACATCACCTTCATAGAAGGTAAAGTCTTTACCTGTTATTTGTTTGATTTTATCAATAACATCAGGTTTAGAATTAGAAAAGTTATCAATAACAACTATTTCGTAATTAGCATCTAATAGTTCAACACAAGTATGACTACCTATATAGCCACATCCTCCAGTAACTAAAATTTTCATAACATCACCAATATAATTATATAATATTTAAGCTTAATAAACAACTTTATGATACAATATAATTGAGGTGTTAAAATGATTAGTCACGATGAAATAATTGCTTCTCTTAAATATGTTGTTGATAATTCTAAATACGTTAAAATAAATAAAGATGAAATAAACAAAGTCATTGATGTTATTAAAGATCATCATGTTAAAACATGGTTAGATTATGATTATTTAGGATTACAAGATCTAAATGAAGACCAAATTATGTTATATTTAATTCTTTGTGAATCATTAAATTTCTGTTATTGGGATTCTCTCACTAAATGGAAAACAGAATATCAAGGAGAATGGTATTCTGGCTCTTATGGCTTATTCTACGCTATTAGTAAAGCTATCCATAATGGATATAATCTATTAGATATTAATTATTTAGATAAGATAACTAAGGAAGAAGTAGACGAGATATTTAAAGGTACAACATCTATTCCTTTATTAGATGAAAGATATCAAATTATTAAGGAATTAGCTCACGAGTTAAAAGACATAAAAGATATTAAAGAATGTCATAATGACGTAGAATTATTAAATAAGATAATAAATCATTTCCATAATTTTAATGATATTAGTATATATAAAGGTCGAAAAGTCTATTTCTTTAAAAGAGCTATTTTATTAGTAGGGGATTTAATTACAAATATTAGTTCTTTAAAGAAAAGAATACCTAATGATGATATGATGGTAGGGTGTGCTGATTACAAGATACCACAAGTATTAAGAGCTTATAATATTTTAGAATATAATAAGGAATTAGAAGACTTAGTAGATAATAAAGAACTAATTGAACATGATAGTGAAATGGAAATCGAAATAAGAGCTAATATGTTATATGCCATTGAATTAATTAAAGAAGAAATGCATAAAAAAGGTATAATGATGAATTCCGTTCAAATTGATAATGCGTTATGGTTATTAAGTAAAAATAAAGATTTTAAAGCTAAACCATATCACCATACAAGAACAATATATTATTAATAAAAACGACTTAAATAAGTCGTTTTTATGGTTGTATTATAAATAGTGTTGGTGAGAAAAATCACTGACACTATTTTATTTCATAAAAAGACATAAGTTTGATACAATGTAATTGTCTACAAAACATTGAAAGGATCGAAACTTATGTCTATAAATAATTATATCTTAAATTTACTAAATATTGAAGATAAAAATATCTTTATTAATACAAATAATATACAAAATAAATTAATTAATGGTAAAAATTATAAGATTATTGAAGCTTTTCTTTCTTATAACCCTGATTATTGTCCTCATTGTGGAGTCATTAACAAATCTCAAAATGACATTATTAAATGGGGATTTAGAAAAAATTGTATTATTAAAATTCCTAAGCAAGGCAATTGTTTAACTAGATTAATGCTTCATAAGCAAAGATTCTATTGTAAACATTGTCATAATACTTTTATTGCTGAAACTTCTTTAGTTGATCGTTATAAAAATATCTCTAAAAATACCGAATTACAAATTAATCTTGAACTTATGGAAAAGCAAAGCGAAAAAGATATTGCTAAGCGATTAGATGTTTCTGTCTCTAAAATTGATAGAAAATTAAATGAAATTTCTTCTCATACGGTATTAAGGCATTCTTCTTTACCTGAATCCATGAACTGGGATGAATTTAAAGCTACCAAAGATACTAAAGGAAAAATAGCTTTTATTATTGTTGATAATACTTCTGGTAATATATTTGATATTCAAGATTCTAGAAAATCTATAGATTTACAAAAGTATTTTAAAAGATATCCTAAAAAAGAAAGAGATAAAGTTCGATTTATTTCTACCGACTTCTATTCAGGGTATATATTTCTAGCTAAAAGACTATTTAAACATGCCAATATTATTATTGATAGATATCATATTGTTACTCAAGCCTATGTTGCTTTAAATACTACTAGAGTTTCCTTATGTAGAAAAAGTAATAAAAACTACAATAAGCTGAAAGATTTATGGAAACTTATAGTCAAGAATGAAAATGATTTATCAGATATCAAACATTACAATAAACATTTTAAGAAAAACATATCTCAAAAAGAAATGGTTACTTTTATGATAAATACTAATCAAGAATTAAAAGCTACTTATGAATGTTATCAAGGAATTATTAACGCAATAAAAAATAGAGACATCAAAAAATTTAAAAATATTATCTATCATTCAAACAAAAACATATCGAATAAAATGAAACAAGTTTTAAAACTATATAGAGAAAACATTAAATTTATAGAGAATTCATTTAAATATGATATGAACAATGGAGTTATAGAAGGAACAAATAACTTAATTAAGACTATTAAAAGAATTGCTTTTGGATATAGAAAGTATAGTCACTTTATATCTAGAATATTTCTAATTAAAGGCATTATAAAAGGATGATTTTCATCATCCTCTATAATTAGATTCATTTATCAAATTTATTGTCTACCAACACTATTTGACAAAGAACCGTTTTTATTGCTTTTTTAATAATAAAACTTTAGCAGCTTGATAGTTAGGTAAAATTATTTCTTTACCTTTATCAGATAATTTATTATAACTTCTTTGTAATTTATTATAGACAAATTCTGATCCTTCATCTATAGACATATTCTTTTCTACATATACCATACGAAGTAGGGAAGGTACACTATAAAAATGTGCCATAGCATCTGAATCAGCTATACATATTTCTTCAGGTGTTGTTTTTTGTACTAATCTACTTCCACGGTGATTTAAAATACATTTTTTTATTAACTCAATATCTTCTTTAGACATATGATAAGGAGTTAATAATTCTTCAGCTATTTGCGCTCCAATAATATGATGTTCTTCGGTATAAGATTTATCAGTAACAGAAGCAATATCATGTAATAAAGCCGCTAACGCAACTATATCATGATCAGCTCCATATTCATAACATATTTCAATTGCTATTTTATAGACTAGTTCTATATGATGATCCCATGCTCCAATACCATAAGCATTAGATGGTAACATACATCTTCTTTTAACTTCAGTATATATTTCTTTTATAATCTCATCCATGAATATTCCCCCTAGATGTAATAATAAACTATTATAGCATATTTTGACTATATTATATATTTAATTAATCCATCAAATACTTATTATAATTTTTTAAAATATATTGTGTCAAGAACATATGTTTGATATAATGCTATTGGATACATTTGAAATATATCAGATGCTTTCCCTTTCTACTTATCAAATGATAAAAGAAAGGTGGTGGTTAATTATGACAAAGAGAAAACTTTCTCAATTTATTATAATTCTACTATTATTCTTTGTAGTAATCACCTTACTATTTAGATAATAAAAACATCTGATTTCAACGTTTGTTGATTTCAGATGCTATCCTAAATAAGGGATTGCATTTGATTAGACCAATCAAATGTATCCTTTTTTATTTTATGCAAGTTTCCTTGACATATTCATCATAACATAAAAGCGACTCTTTTTCAAGTTGTCGCTTATTTTACTTATATAATACAAGTTTCATATTATTATGGTGCTTTAAGAAAAGAAAAAAACTTTTAAAAAAAACATTACGCGAACACTTGTTTTTTATGTGTGATAAATAGTATACTTTTTATAGGGAAGATCAGTTGTTGAGTGTCTACCTCCAATCTTTATAGAGAGGAGGTTTGATAAAATGAAAATTAAGACTTTTATTGTAAAAGTCCTAAAGCTCATTGCTATCATTTTATTTCTCCTTATCATTATGATAGTAGTTATAAAAAAATGACACTTAATTCTTACATGAATTAAATGTCTAGACAATATTAATTGGGTAGACATTCAACATAGCAAAACTGAATGTTCCCATTTTTATTTTATGCAAGTTTCCTTGACATATTCATCATAACATAAAAGCGATTCTTTTTCAAGTTGTCGCTTATTTTACTTGTATAATACAAGTTTCATATTATTATGGTGCCCTAAAGGAAGAAGTACGACAAATTTTTAAAGCACTTATTCTTTAATTTGTTCCTCATAAATAATATCATCTGCTGAATCAAAAGCAGGACAATCTACCAAAAGAGAATCAAAATGTCCTTTAAATGCATACTTTGTATTTTTAGGTATCACTAACATTTCTCCTTCAGTCAAATCTATTATTTCATTTTCTACATAAAATTGAGCATAACCTTTTAATAAAAAATATGTTCTATTCAATCTAATATTTTTCATAAATGGATGTTTACCATCTAAATGACTTATGATAATTGAATATCCCATATTATTCTCTTTTGATAAAAATTATCTGCTATGTGTTTTTTTTAACTTCTATACTTTTTTTCGTATTAAATATTATTTTTATTGCTTTACCTATAACTAAACTACAACTTGATATTTATATTATACTGTATGTCAAAATTGACCTTGTCAATATGCAAGTGTGTTTTTTAAATTGACAATTTTACAATTTCTATTGTATTAAGAACATTTGTTTGATATAATATTACTGGATACATTTGGAATATATCAGATGCTTTCCCTTTCTATTTATCAATAGATAAAAGAAAGGTGGTGATATTTATGACAAAAAGAGAATTTTCTCAATTTATTATAATATTACTCCTATTCTTAGTCGTAATTATTTTACTTCTAAAATAGCAAAAGCATCTGATTTCAACAATCGTTGATTTCAGATGC
>CANQON010000031.1 GCA_947625505.1 uncultured Bacilli bacterium | reverse complement strand
TGGAGAAATACCCAAGTCTGGTTGAAGGGACCGGTCTTGAAAACCGGGAGGTCGGCGACGGCGCGGGGGTTCGAATCCCTCTTTCTCCGCCATTAATATCGCGGGGTGGAGCAGTTAGGTAGCTCGTCGGGCTCATAACCCGAAGGTCGTAGGTTCAAATCCTATCTCCGCAACCAAATGGTTCCGTGGTGTAGCGGTTATCACGTCTGCCTGTCACGCAGAAGATCGCGAGTTCGATTCTCGTCGGAACCGCCATTTGGTTTCATAGCTCAGTCGGTAGAGCAGAGGACTGAAAATCCTCGTGTCGGTAGTTCGATTCTACCTGGAACCACCATTTTAATTATAACGACTATATGTCGTTTTTTTGTTTTTTTTTAAACTGTTTATTTTATAATGTATGGATAGTCAATGTAAAAGGTTAAATTTCATATGTTGGAATATATTGTATCTTTTAAAATTAAATGATATATTTATTATGATAATAGATGAAAGGTTAGGTGATTTTATGAAATGCAAAAAATGTGGGGCAGAATTGTCAAATGATGCGAATTTTTGCAAAATATGTGGTAATCCAACTAATAATCAACCTAAAGAAGAACCTGAAGACAAGTCTAATATTGAGTTGACTGATAATATTGATGTAACTAAAATTGCTATTGAAAAAGATAATGAAACTAATGTGATTGAGGTAGAGAAGTCCAATTCCTCTAATCCTGTAGAAGAAAAAGCTGAATTAGGTAATGCTTCTGATTTGGAAGTGCTTTTAGATGATGATGTAGTTGAGACTAATGAAAAAAATGACAGATTGAATATTATTGATAACAATTCAACAATTGATGAGTTAAATTTAGCTATAGATGATAAAAAAAATGACAGTATTATAAATGATGGTATAAAAGATAATTTAATATTAGATAGTAATGTTCAAAATAATTGTGATAATTCCAAAATTCAAAATTTAAGTAGTGACAGCAATGATATTAGTGAGGACAATATAAAAGGCAAAGAAGAGTTGGAACCATTACATTCTTCAGAAATATCCGAAGAGATAGTAGAATTGGTAGAACACTCAGTAGAAGAAGCTGTTGCACAATTGTCTACAAACGCGAAACAAGAAATTGATTCTAGTCACGAGAAAAATAAAACAACTATTGTTCCTAAAATTATATGTGCTATTTTAGTAATTGCTTTAGCATGCTGTGTGTTATATTTATCTTATTTGATGAATAAATACAGTAATGAGAAGAAACTTTTTTCTGACTTAAAAAAAGAAAATAGTGAATTGAAATTAGAAATAAAAAATCAAGAAGATGAAAAATCAGAAAAGCATGTGTTACAATATAATGGATATACTTTTGATATTGACAATTATATTATATTAAATGACAAGATATTATTTGAAGATGATAGTTATTCTATCCAAATGTATGTAAATAAGTCCTTAACTTTTGATGCAATGTCTAAAGATTTAACAAAATATAGAAAACACTTTGTTAATTTAGGATACAAAGTTAATAATTATGGTATTAGAAAAGTTGATAACAGCAGTTATATTGTATTCGAACTTATTAATAAAAATGATGAAAATATATGGATAGTTTATTCATCAATCGATGATAGTGTAGTAAGTTTTATTATTACTAGTAACGATGAGATTAAAGAAGAGTGCTTAAATACATTGCATAATCTTATAGATAAAGCAAAAAAAAGTAATGATAATAATATCGATGATATTCAATTATTTATAGAAAAATAAAATAAAATGTGTTGCAATAAACAATTATTTATGCTATAATCAATTTTGTATTGATTAAAGCCCGCGCTCATAGCTCAATTGGATAGAGTGTTTGACTACGGATCAAAAGGTTGGGGGTTCGACTCCTCCTGGGCGCACCATATCGGGAAATGGCTCAACTTGGTAGAGCACTTGGTTTGGGACCAAGGGGTTGCAGGTTCAAATCCTGTTTTCCCGACCATTTTGTTAATAAAGACTTATATTAAGTCTTTTTTTTTACAATTAGTCCCGTTTACGTAAATGAATATCTTTTTGTAGCCTCGCGGATATCTTACTTTCTTAGCTTATAACTTACTATTATACTGTTGTATAGCTTTTTTAAATCTTTTTCATTTATTGTAAATTGGGTGCCATGATCATGAATTTGCCCATGTCTATATTCACCTTTAAAAACCCCTATACTAAATTTAATGCTTATATAACCATCTTCAATTAATTTAATGAAATCTTTAAATCCTTTTAAATGATAGAATTCAATCCACTCATATTTATAATGAGTTTCTCCATGAATTACTCTATTCCTAACTTTAATTACAGCTAAATATTGTAATTTTTTTTCTAGTTTTTCTTTTAAAAGTTTAAATGACCAAGAAATATCTTTTGACACAAGATTGTAGCTATAGTCTATTACTATTAACCTTAATTTTTCGTTTATGTAATCAACTTCTAGTTTATATAAATAATTTTGCCCAATTGGTAAAAATTCTTTTGATTTTACTTCTCCATTAAATATTAAGTATTCTCTTAAATCTTCATCAGGGTATCCAAACTTTTCCTTTATATATTGTATTGGGGAGGAAATATCGCCATCTGGTGTTATACAAAAAAGCTTAATATTACAATTATCAAATTTTTGCTTAGTTTTAATTTCAATCATTCCATAATCTGGAATATCCAAGTTATCTTCATGCTTATTAATTAAAGTTTCAAATGTATAACCTGCTCCTGAAGTCCCTTTTCTAAGTGATTTTATCCATCCCCTTTCTCTAATTTTTTTAAATTCTTTTATTAATTGATTTAAATCTTCTTTCATGATATACCTCCTACTATATTATTATTGATTTTTTTCCCATTTCCTTTTTTTTATAAAAAAAAGGAAATCTTAATAAGATTTTCCCCAATAAACCATGTGTTTTGCCTTTTTTCCACAGCATACGCATTTATCTGAAATTTGCTCTTCATCAAATGGTATACATCTGCTTGAAGCACCACCAGTGAATGATTTTATTTCCTCTTCACATTCCTTTTTACCACACCACATTGCTTTTACAAAACCATTTTTTTCTTGAAATATATCTATCATTTCATCTTTATCTTTTGCTATGTAAATATGTGATTTCATAAATTCGTAGGCGCGATTATACATATCTTTTTGAATGCTTTCTAATATCTTAGGAAGTTCACTGGCTATTTTATCGATTGAAACAATTATCTTCTCACGATTGTCTCTTCTAACAACAATAACTTGTCCAGCTTCTATGTCTTTTGGACCTATTTCTATACGTGTTGGTATTCCAAGTATTTCTTGTTCACTAAATTTCCAACCAGGTGTTTTGTCTGATAAGTCTATTTTAGCACGTATACCAACATTTTTTAGTTCGTCTAATATTTTTTCAGCTTTTTCTGTTACGCCTTCTTTATGTTGAGCAATTGGAATTATCATTGTTTGTGTAGGAGCAATCCTTGGAGGTAATACTAGACCACTATCATCGCCATGAACCATTATTATTGCTCCAATTATTCTTGTAGATAGTCCCCATGAGGTTTCATTTGGCACTTCTAATTCGTTATTTTTATTTAAAAATTTTATATTAAAAGCTGAAGCAAATCCATCACCAAAAAAGTGACTTGTCCCAGATTGTAAAGCTTTTCCATCATGCATCATAGCTTCGATTGTATATGTATCTTTTGCACCTGCAAATTTTTCACTTTCTGTTTTTCTACCACAAATTAGAGGTATTGCTAAATCTTCCGTAACAAAATCATAATATGTTTGTAACATTGTTTTTGTTCTTTCCTCTGCTTCTTCAGCTGATGCATGTAGGGTATGTCCTTCTTGCCATAGGAACTCTCTCGATCTTAAGAAAGGTCTAGTAGTTTTTTCCCAACGTAGCACTGAACACCATTGATTGTATAATTTAGGTAAATCACGATAAGATTTTACTGTTTTTGACCAATGATCACAAAATAAAGTTTCAGATGTTGGTCTAATACATAAATTTTCTTCTAAATCTTCATTTCCACCTTTTGTTACCCAAGCCACTTCAGGTGCAAATCCCTCTACATGATCTTTCTCCTTTTGTAATAAACTTTCTGGTATTAAAACTGGCAAATATACATTTTCAACACCAGTTTCTTTAAATCTTTTATCTAAATTATTTTTTATATTTTCCCAAATGGCATAACCATTAGGTTGATAAATTAAACATCCTTTTACTGTTGAATAGTCACATAGTTCAGCTTCTTTAACTACATCTGTATACCATTGCGCAAAATCAACATCTCTAGATGTGATATCTTTTACTAATTTTTCTTTTTCCATTATTATCCCTTCTACATATTCTATATAATATTTATATTTAGTTTTTTATTTATATTGTGACTTATTCGGTCGATTATTAGTATAGTGAATTATTTTTATGCAATTCATATAATCACCTCGAAGATGATTTTAGTTTATCATACATACAGGTATAAGTCAAAGGTGATTTGACTTTTGTGAAAAATGTGTTAATATATAGTTCGAGAAAAAGAGGGGGTGAAAGTGTGACCCACATGATAAAACTAAATTATCGTCATATAAAGAATTTAGGTATGCGAACTAAAATTAGTCGAGAAATGGTTCATTATTATGTAGATATTGATGAAAATTTATTGGTTGAAAAAGATTCATGGTATTTTATTGATTCTAAAGCACACTTTTTCAAAGAAAGAAATGATGCACGGCTTGCTGGAGAGTGCTTATCACAAAAATTTGCAGAAGAATTGGGAGAAGAGTGTGCAAAGTACAATATTGTTAAACTTAATAATCAAATTGGATTATTGACAGAAAATTTTCAAGATAGATCAAAATATGAATATTATGATTACTGTGAATTACATAAGTTATTGCCAGCTTTTCCAAAGCAATATAATACATTTTCACTTAAGAAAATGTTAATGTTGCTAGAAATGGATAAAACTTCACAATATGGTGATGTTATAGTTGCTCAAATTATTAAACGTTACGTATTTGCATGGTATACCCATCAGCTAGATAGTAATGTTAGAAATAATAATTGTCGTCGAAATAAAAACACAAAAGTTCTAGAGGTAGGACCATTATTTGATTGTGAACGTTCTTTTGGTATTAATAGAAATGGAGAATTTGATGAAAGCGTTTTAAAAATATGGGTACCAGCAATCCCTTATGATGATTTATCATTTAAAGATAGTCCATATTTAATCGAAGGATTAGATGCTAATTTGCTTTCTTTAGTTTTAGATTATCCTGATAAAACGATTTCCGCACTTAATTGGGTTTTTTCTATACCAGCTAGTAAGATAATAGATGATTTTGCAAATACTGATCAAGCAATAGTTTTACCAACATCAACCGTGACATATTTAAAATGTATGTCTGAAAAGAAAGAAGAAGAAAAGGAGAAAATTTTACAATTAGTTTAGGAGGAAATTAAATGACTTACCAAATAGGAATTTGTGCAAAAAATATTAAATCAATTAGGAACCCTATAAAGCTAAGTTATTCACAAGTGAAAAAAATTGTTGCAATTGATCAACAACATTTTAATCAGAAAAATAATTGGTACTTAATTAATAATAGAACTTGTTATTATAAAGATAGAAGTGACGCACGCTTATTAGGGGAACTTTTATCAAGCGATATTATTAATTTATTAGGAAAAGAATCAGGCCTAGCAACAGCTAATTATACACCTGTTTTCTTAGGCAAAAAAGATAAATTAGGATTAGCATCAGAGAATATACAATCAAGTGATTTTGCATATTATGACTTAGTTACATTAAGTTCTTTGTTCCCACGTTTATCAAAAAAATATGGGCAGCATACTTTATCAGGATTGCTTGATGTATTAAAGAATGATAAGGTACATGTACCAAATTTTGATGAAATAAAAAATCAAATAATTACAATTTATGTAATTGATTGGTTTACTCATCAACTTGATCGAAATCCTCGTAATATTTTATTTGAGTGTAATTTAGATGAAAAAGGAAGTTTATTTAGTATGAATTTGGCAAAAATAATTGATAGTGAAACTTCTTTTGCTGTTTCTAAAAGTCATCTAATAGATACATCATTTTCTAAAATATGGGTACCAGCTATTCCGTATAATGATGTTGACTTTAAAAAACGTCCTGAAAGAATAGAGGGATTAGATTATAATATTGTCAATTTATTATTAGATTATCCAGAAGAAACCATAGCAGTTTTAAATAGAGTATTAAGTACTAATTTTGACCAAATTGTAGGTAGATATTCAAAACGATTTGATAGTGAAATATATGTATGTGATGATTGCATATCATTTTTAAAAGCTTTTACTTATGAGAAATTAGAGGAAGCTGAAAAAATTAAAAGCTTATGGTAATCCACTATTAAAAGTAATATAATTGCAAAATTTTACACAAACTATTTACATTTGTAAATGATTGTTAACTAAAAGTATTTAAAAAAAGATTATTGTATGATATGATTCAGTCGTACCAAGTATTATATATAGTTGGCTTATCTTATTATATGATTTAAATAAAGAGTGCTTGTTGCACAATAAAAAGAACAATTATGTTCTTTTTATTTTCCTTTCTAATTTGTTAATAAAGTATATTTGATTAGGCAAGATATATTCTTTTGCTTCATCAAGCTTAAACCATTTAATTTGATCCATTTCAGGAAATTTTTGTTTTTTACCACTGCCTTTAGGATATTCTAGTTCAAAACAGTTGCTTTTAAAATTACTTAAATCAGCATTTTTTTCTATTAAAAATATGATTGCCAGCTTGTTGTTACTAACTTTATGGCTTCCTAAAAAAATTAAATTATTATTTATTTCAATATTTGTTTCTTCTTTAAATTCTCTTTTAGCACATTCAATAGCATTTTCACTTTTTTTATATTCTCCTTTAGGTATAGACCATGCCTTTTTATCAATACCACTCCAATAAGGACCTCCCATATGAGTTAATAAAACATAGGTATAACCATTTTCTACTTTATATACAAGAATGCCAGAACTTCTTTTCATTGTATCGCCTCTATTCAAAGATTACTATTTTCTTGTTTTTTTGTCAAATAATTTATTTTTCTAGAATAAATTTTTTATATTGACACATATATAAATTAAGCATATAATTAAATATGTGAACAATTATTCAAATAAGGGGTGTATATGAAAGAACAATGTGAAGTGACTATTGTGCATGAAGAAATTGCAAATAAAGTAAAAAAAAGAATGATAAATGAGGATAAGATTATAGATTTAGCTGAACTTTTTAAAGTGTTTGGAGATTCTACAAGAATGAAAATTATTTGTGCTTTATTACAGGAAGAACTTTGTGTATGTGATTTAGCTTATGTTATTGATTCAACTGTTTCTGCTGTTTCACATCAATTACGTATATTAAAGCAATCGAAGCTAGTTAAATATCGAAAAGTAGGTAAGACTGTTTATTATTCATTAGATGATAATCATGTATACGAAATATTTAAAAAGGGGTGTGAGCATATTGAAGAAATGTAGGTATACAATAAATGGCATTGATTGTGCTAGTTGTGCACATAAAATTGAGGAGCATTTGGATAAAAATGAGTATTTTAAAAATGTAAATATTAACTTTTCAACATCTAAAATATCTTTTGAAACTAGTTATCCACATAATATTCAAAAATATCTACAAAAAACTGTAAAAGAGGTTGAACCTGAAGCTTATATTGTTGATAATGATTCTTTTGCACATTCTTCTAAAAATAATATAAAATTTATGCACATTCTTTTGGGTTTTATTTTGCTTTTATTGTATATTTTTAATATTTTTCCACAATTTTCTATATATTTTCTTATTTTAGCTTATATATTTTTGCTTTTTAATGTATTTATTAAGGCTATTGAACAACTATTTAGGGGAATTATTGACGAAAATATTTTGATTACTATTTCATGTATAGGAGCATATTTCTTAGGTGAATATATTGAGGGTGCTATTGTCATACTATTATACGAAGTAGGTAAGCTATTAGAATCTATAGCTATTAATAATAGTCGCAAGTCTATTGCTCAACTAATGAGTATTAAACCAGAGTATGCGAATCTTTTGACAGGCGAAATTGTTGATCCTAATGAAGTAAAGATTGGTGAGGTAATTGTTATTAAGCCAGGTGAAAGAGTACCACTTGATGGTATTGTTATAGAAGGAACTTCTCATCTCGATACTTCTTCTTTAACAGGAGAAAGTAAATTAACAAAAGTAACAAAGAATGATACTATTTTGTCAGGTTCTATTAATTTGGATGCTTTAATTAAGGTTCAAGTAACGTCTAAGTATGTAGATAGTACTGTAAATAAAATATTAGAGCTAGTTGAAACTGCTACCGATAAAAAGACGAAGACAGAAACATTTGTGAACAAGGTTTCTAAAATATACACACCAATTGTTATTATTTTAGCAATTCTTATTGGTATTTTTTTACCATTATGCACTAATACTAGTTATTCTGATAGTATCTATAAGTCTTTGACATTTTTAGTTATATCATGCCCATGTGCGATAGCAATATCTGTTCCGCTTAGTTATTTTACGGGTATAGGTACTGCTTCTAAGCATGGAATATTAATTAAAGGAAGTAATTTTTTAGATGAATTACGTAATGTTGATGAATTTGTTTTAGATAAGACAGGAACCTTAACTACTGGAGATTTTACTATTACACAAGTTAAATGTCTTAATGGTACACAAGATGATATATTAAAATATGCCGCAATAGGAGAAAGTTTTTCTAATCATCCTATAGCGCATTCTATTATAAACTTTTATAATGATAATATAGATAATTCTAATGTTAAGGATTATAAAGAAATATCAGGTCAAGGAATAACATACCATTTAGATAATCATATAGTAAAAATTGGAAATGCGGAGTTAGTTGGATATAATGATAATTTACATATTGATACCCAAGTATTTGTAAAAGTGGATGGTAATATTTTGGGATATTTAATACTAAGCGATGAAATAAAAAAAGATGCTTATTTATTTGTAAATAAACTTTATAAATTAAGTGTCAATACAAGTATTTTTACTGGAGATTCTGAATTAACAGCTCATAATGTTGCGACAAAGCTACATATTAAAGAGTATCATGCCAATATGTTACCCTCTGATAAGTATCAATTATTAGAGAGTAAAATAAATAATAACCATGTTGTGGCATTCGTTGGTGATGGAGTAAATGATGCCCCTGTTATTGCTTTAGCTAATATTGGAATATCTATGGGGAATGGTAGTAGTGCAGCGATAGAAGCTAGTGATATAGTTATTATTAGTAATGATTTGAATAAGCTTACTGAAGCCATTGATATTTCACAGTTTACACACAAAATAATCAAGCAAAATCTTGTATTTGCTTTTTCAGTAAAGATAGGTATTTTATTTTTAAGTGTCTTAGGTATAGCGACAATGTGGAGTGCCATATTTGCTGATGTAGGAGTAACTCTTTTAACAATTTTTAATAGTTTAAGAATTCTTAAACATTGAGGAAATACGTGATATAATTAATACAAGAGGTATATTATGGAAATTCATGGATATAAAGCTTTTGCACCTGATATGACTAATCGTTTTGGAAAAAAATTTCCCGTTGGCAAGTATCACGTCGATGGTGATATATCATTTGGAGTTCATGGTAATGGAATCCATTTTGCTAAAAATATTGAGGATACTATTAGGTATGGCAAGATAGATGATGGTGTAGGAGATGTAACAATTGCTGAAGTAATTGGAAGTGGAATAATTGTAGAAGGGGAAGACTCTTATGGGGGATTCTATGATTTATATTGTGCTTCTGATTTAGAAATATTAAGATATTTAACGAGAGCTGAAATAATTAACATAGCTTTAAATTTATCACCTCATCGTATGGAACGTTTTGTATCATATTTTAGATTGACTCCTCAGGAAATGGAATTATTTTATGGAATAGATTTACATGTTGATGCCGCCATTGACTACTATCAAAAAGGTATTAAAGATGTATATTATACGGAAAATATAAATAAAAGGTTTATGAGGAATGTTAAAGTATATCAAATAGGAGGAATGAAATAATATGAATGAAGAAATTATGAAAAATATGGATAAAATGGATAAATATATTGGAAAGTATGCTACTAAAAATAGTGATGCTGTTCGATTAGAAAATGAAGAAAAGGATATTCGTACTAGCTTTTTTCGTGATATAGATCGTATTATTTACTCTCTATCTTATACTAGATATTTAGATAAAACACAAGTTTTTAGTAATATTCAAAATGATCATATTAGTAGAAGAATGACTCATGTTCAAATGGTTAGTAAAATAGCTAGAACAATTGGAAGAGCTTTAAATATGAATGAAGATTTAATTGAAGCTATTGCTTTAGGCCATGATTTAGGGCATGTTCCTTTTGGACACCCTGGAGAAACTGTTTTAAATAGAATTAGTCTTGAGTATACAGGAAGATATTTTAATCATAATGTTCATAGTGTTCGTATATTAAAAGATATTGAAAATCATGGTAAGGGAGAGAATATTACATTACAAGTTTTAGATGGTATTTTATGTCATAATGGTGAATTTGTGTCATCAGAGTATTATCCTGAAAATAAAACAAAAGAGGAATTCTTAAAATCTTATGAAAATTGTTACACTGAATCTAACGCTATTAAAAAATTACATCCTATGACTTTAGAGGGATGTATAGTAAGAATTAGTGATGTAATTGGTTATATTGGTAGAGATATTGAAGATGCTATTCGTGTAGGCATTATTAATGTTAGTGATTTGCCATCTTCCATAACTGAAGTCTTAGGTACTAGTAATCGTGAGATAATAAATACAATTATATTAGATGTTATTAGTAATAGTTTAAATCAGCCATATATAAAAATGAGTAATAAGGTATATCAAGCAATTAAAGACTTAAAACAATTTAATTATGAAAATATTTATTATAAAGCTAATTCTAAAGCAACGTTAGAAAAATATGAAACAATGTATCGTACTGTATTTAGATATTATCTAAATGATTTAAAAAATAAAAATAATAAAAGCGCTATATATCAAGTCTTTTTAGGAGATATGTGTGATAATTATTTAATAAATACAAGTGATGAACAAAAAGTTATTGACTTTATTGCAGGAATGACAGATGATTATTTTACTAGAACTTATAATGAATGCATTAAAGATAAATAAAAAAGATATTACATTTGGTAATATCTTTTATTTTTGAAATATACGTAAAGAATAGTTAATGATAATTAAAACACATAGTA
>CANQON010000030.1 GCA_947625505.1 uncultured Bacilli bacterium | reverse complement strand
CAATCCTCCGTAATAAATCCGTTATACTATATCCACCGTCCAATGAATTGACAACAACACGCTGCCGTGCTGTTGGTAAAACTCTGGTAAGGCAGGACTCGAACCCGCAACCAAGTCGTTAACAGCGACCTGCGCTACCTTTGCGCTACTTACCAATTTCGTCTAACATAGGAAAGGCTATCGACCATGCCAGACGGAGGAACAACCTCAGCATCACTGTTAGGGGTCGAACCTAAATCTAATAGCATCAGAAACTATTGTTTTCACCAATTAAACTACAGTGATGCTGAAACTGTTTCTCAACTTTCATTATATAGTATACCCTAAACTATAGTAGTTGTCAATTCAATTTTATCAACAACTTCAAAATTTCTTCATAAAATTACTGGAGGTCATTCCCAGGCTTGAACTGAGATAGGTTGAGTACGAGTCAACTATGTTTACCAATTACATCAAATGACCATGGTGGACCGAGGAGGTAACGCTCCTCCGTTTAAGCCTTATCAGGGCTTTGTTCTACTTTTGAACTACCGGTCCTTGTTAACAAAAAAATGGGGAGAACAACAATATTAGTTGCTCTCCCCGCAGATTAATCTTAGTAACTTATCACACTACTATTGATTTCCTTTTGGTAGTCATCTTTGGAAATATCAGTTGTAATGAAGATGCCACGTTTAATATCCATTCCATCAAGTCTCTTATATCTCCGCATGTTTTCAACAATACTTTGGTGAGACTTACTAATTACTTCTTCTCTATTGGACTGGAAAGTAACTTCTTGACAATCTTCAAAGACTTCTCCACTTAGTGCTACACCCATTAAAGATAGGTACTGTGGCTTATCTTTAACGTCTTCAAGAAATCTTCGATTAATAGAAATGGTAGAATCTACTGGATAACCTAGACTACAAAGGTTGAAAACTTCTTTAACATGGTTATCATTTAAGCTATCTAAATAGGCTTCAGGAGAAACTTCTTCCCATTTCTTCTTAATAGGGAGAGATAATTCACCATCAATAATGGCTAATTCATCATCTTCAGCAAACTTTTTCAATGTGCCGTCCATAGTAAGCTGATGGACCATTGTTGGCTCAAAGAGGTCATTAATTTCTTCTGGCGTCAACAGGCTATCTGTTTCAACCAGATAATCAGTATTATACTTCTTATCATTAGATGATACGTTAACGGTAAAATACTTCACATGACCTCCTTTCAACGTTATTTATTATAGCAAACTACTATTCAGTTGTCAACAGTAATTTTAGATGGACTTTAAAAATTTATCAAGAGTAGAAATAGTAGAATTAAAACTTACAGAGTCATCCTCTTCTGGCTCAGAATTGTTATTAATAGTAGGAGCTGAACTATTGGAATTACTAACTGCCAATACTTGCCGCAATAAGTCTAAGTCTATGTCTCCAGTTGAAATTTTAGGTTGCGGTTCAGGTTTAAGCTCAGGCTTAGGTTTTGGCTCTGACTTCCCCAGCTTCTCAGTAATTTCATCTACAGAAAGTAGGGCGTGACCAATAAATTGAGTAAGCATACTTGTTACAGTGTCATCAAGAGACCTTCCGTAGGATTCACAATCAAAGCTTACATCACAAGTGTCTTCAAAATTAAGTCCCGCATCTACAGTCCCACCATCATGGAACACCGCAGATAGGTTTACATTGATTCCATAGTCTTTACTCATTCTATCTCCTTAACTCCTTGTTCATACTTAACAGCATGACTTTCTTCTGCTATTGGAACGTCAGTGATGGTTGAGTTACCATAGACATTTAATCTTAATACCTCTTCATCTGTGACGAAATCCAATATAACATAATACCCTTGATACTGTTCGACAGTATAAGAACCCTCAAACTGATAAATTAACTCATGCCCTGAATATACTTTTACAATATGGTCACCAGATGGTACTCTATTAATAGTTTGTGCGATGCTATCTCTAGCAATAATGCCAAGGTTTCCATTGTATAGATAGTATACAGGTACAAAAATAAAGAAGAGAGCAATCACGATTGCGATTAAAGCTGGCTTCTTGCGTATTTTCATATTAATCTTGCCCCTTTCAGTAAATATATATCATTATACTATGAAAAGGGAAAACCAACCTTTATTCAGATTTGCCCGCAATTTCTACGCTCTCTGGAGAAATTTGAATTTTATCCTGTTCCTCTCTGTCAAGCTTTACACCCATTAGGGAAAGAACATGACCCATTCCAGTATAGACGCCAAGAGCATAGTTCTCTTTAAGTCTACCTTCTTTATCCTTCTCCATATTATCAATTGCATACTGATAATATTTTAACAACTCTTCATTAAGTTCCTCATATTGATGTCTAGTTAATATCATAGCTACTCCAATCTTACATTCATACTAGCAAGTTGTCTAGCTATATCTACTGCTTGACGACATTCATTGCACTTGCTACCCTTTAGGCACCGCTGATGACAGTTTGACCTAAACTTAACAAACCTCTTCAACACTCCTTGTGCGGGAAAGTCAAATGCTACCTCTGGATTAATCTCTTGGATATTACCTAACCATCGCTTATCCCTAAACCAAACTTTATAGAGAACTTTAAGTTTGTGTTCATCTTCTGTAGCAAACTCTCCAATATCATAATAGATAGATAGGAAATCCATGTTCTGCGGGAAGTAGATAGGTACTTTCTCAGACAAGAACATACTAGACATTACCTTATCTAAAATTAAACGCATTTTTATATTATGCTTATCGCAGAAATCTCTAACCTCTGGAAGTTGGAAAGTTAAATCATCTGCAATAAAAACATCTGTAACACCAAGAGCTGCATAAGCTTCTAGTTGAAGCCAGTTCTTTGCGGCAAAGTCTTCATTAAAATAGAAGGGGATTCCCGCATCAATTAATTGAGCAGTTCTACTAAGGTCAGACATTCCGTTGATTCTATGTACAGCATTCTTAGCTACAGTACTAATTAAAGTAGCTTCCCGCACATCAAGCCCATCTACCCAATAAATACTAACTCTTTTCTCTTGGTATGCATTAAGAAACTCCAGTAGTTTATCAAGTGGATTGCGGGAAGGGCTATATCGAATTAGGAACTCGTCCGCAGCATCCATTACTTCACCAACTACTACAGAGTTTATTTTAAATGGAGGACAAAACCTCATACATCTTATCTCTGTCATCTGTAACCTCCATCATTCCAACATAATTCTTATACTCTTCTGGAAAGACTATATCAACATAAGTAAATAGTCCTTCTGTACTCTCTACCTGAATCCCAAAACAATAGTGATTATCTAGGTTATCATTCTCTTCAAGATACTTTGCAACAAGATAAAGCATATCTATAGCATTAATAAGTTGAACATCATATAGACCTTCTTCTCCAGTTTTAAATGCAGTTATATACTTCTTGCGAGCCGTCTTATCTACGAAGAAGTTAAGTTCAGGATGGCTAGCATCCTTGCACTTTATATAACAAAGGTCTTCTGTAAATAGCTTATCATTATACCTGCCAAGAACAATATATGAATGCACAATATTATTAGCTTTAGTGTCTTGAAGAATAAAAGTATTATCAGCTATAACTTTCTTGATAGCTGTTGGTGAAGAATTTAGACCCCTATATTCCAAATATTGCTGAATAGTCTGATAAAGATTTTTATATCCTGAAATATAACCACGGTTAGTCAACTGAGGTACCATGATAAAATAATATTCATTATTATATGCTTTACACTGACTGCATAGGTGGGTATTAACAGAGTCATCTTTACAAAAGAAAATACCACCCCTATAATCGTCATTATCAGATTCTATATTGTGGATTGAGCCACAATTTAGACATGACTCTTGACCAGCAACATTAACTCCTCTGGAAAGATACCCGTTAAGATTATCCCTCCAGCAAATCATTAATGCACGACGTTTCTGTCCTACACTTGCATATAGGTCATTATAATATGGGTTAGTATATAGACAAACTGAATCCATAGGTGAATTATCGGTGATGAAGTCCATCATTTCTTCATCGCCATCCTCAACCTGCTCCCAAAGCCAACTTTCATCTACATAATATTCATCCTCATAGTCATCATAATAACCAGAGTCACCACCATTTTCCTCTGAATATATCTGAGCAATTTCGTCCATATTGGTGAATGCTTCATTCTGAACTGGCTCTCGGAAACTAATGCCAAGAGTCTGTCCAAGAGTCTCCTTCAGTAAATTAAAGGACTCGTCCCGCAAACTACTTGAATGGAACGGATACTCTACAGTATTGCATATCCACTCATGCTTATCCACGTCAAAGAACATGAGCATACGCCATGTCTTATTAGGATACTCTTGGCCGTTGACGATAAACTTATCCTTATCATTCTTTAGATAGGCAACCAAAGAATAAGGACTGTTCATCATTGTAGAAATTGTGTGGCAATACTCACCATCGGGCATCTTCATACAACTGCGCCAATTAGAATTATTATTACTCAGAGAGAGAAAATCAATTGGGTCAATTGACACTACTAGTGTACCAGAAATCTTTTTATTTGTCAAGACCAAACTAATCTGGTCCCGCCACTCATTAAAAGATTCAATATCGGGATAATCAATATATTCCAGAATCTTCCTAAAGGCACGCATTGGACGTGCATTGCGGCCAATCTTCAAGGCACGCTTACCGCGAAGATGCAGAACAATGTCTTTAGGAACATTCTGCTTATAAATTTCTTCATAGCCAGACACTTCCCGCAGCGCAATAGCAATATCCTCAGCTTCACCAAGAGGACTATTACCAATCCTGTCGCCATAGCGAGAAGAGAAGTGGGTAAAGATAAACTTATGTACTGTATCAATGAATTCACTTTTATTCTTGATAGCAGTATTGTAGTCCTGCATAGGCTCGTAAAGTTTCTCAAGCTGATACATAATTGCTGTCTCTTGGAGGTCTACAGAGACATGCTTAGATATGCTCAACTTGCGGCCAAGGCACTGGAATAGTTCTTCCTTACTCTGAAAATACTCATGGAAGATGTCTATAGCGTCCTTGCGGCAATGATGCTTTGTAATATTTTCTATGTAGTTAATATAATAGTCGTTCTTATTTGCAATAAGTTCCTCTAAAGTCTCCATATATCTCCCTTAGTAGTTACTTTTATTTCCTAACTACTATATTATAGCATAAAAGCCTATGCTTTGTAAAGAAATATGGCGCCCCTTCACAGAGACGCCATAATTATTTTAACTATTATTGATACTAACTTTCATTGATAGCATCAATTAGAGTCTTACCTTCCCTTACTAGTTGGATGAAGTCGAAGACAGTTGAAGATAGAGTTGTGATTGGATATACATTGTCGTACCCAGTCTTTACTCTAGTATGATAATTACCAAGGTCAAAGCTAAACATTGGTACTGGCCCAAACTTCTTGAAGTAGTCATAGAAGCTTCTTGGGGCATCGCCGTAGTACCATCCACCACCCATTACCTGCATATCAGAGAAGAGGAAGATGCTATCATACTTCTCAGTCAGATACTTGGTAGTGGAATCAATATAGGTCCCATAACCACAATCATCATTACGGCTAATAGCATGAATAATATCAAACACATTGTCCGCATAACGGAAAGCATCATGAGGATTAATCTTCTTGGCTTCAGTACCAAACTTAATTAGAGTACAATTATCCTCATTAGCAAGATAGACACATGCAGCATAGACTGAAGATACCTCTAGAATAGTAAGTGAAGAATTATCACTCCAAGGACTATCCATAGAACCACTAACGTCTACAATGACACAGTTATTACCCTTAATAGCTGGTACATTATCTAGAGAGTAGATGAAGGCATTATTAAGAGCGTTAATGACCGGAGTCTTAATACTGGTCATAATAGGCTCTCCGGTATCTTCGTCATCCCAGTAATATCCAGTATGCTCCACACCAGTAATAGCCTTATATGCAGCATAAATTTGATATGGGAACACAAGTGAACGCTTAATAGCTTCACGATTAACTAGCTGTGGGACAAGAACTTCCCGCACTTCCTCTAGAGTTAGGCTAGGAAGATAATTGCGAAGGTTGCGGATAAGTGCAAGATAACCAAGCTTACCACCAAGAACTAGATTGCGCCAGTTCTTAGTCTTGTCATCTTCATCCTTAGCCGTGGAGATAAGAACTTCCCAGGTCTCAGGATTGTCAAGCTTGCCATTCTTGTAGTCATCAATGACCGCAGAGTGAGCATGAGTAAGATTGATTAGGTCATACATATTGTACTTATGACCATTAAGCTTGTACTTACCAAGAGTGTAAGCATTAAGCTTTGAGAGATAGTCACTAGCTCCACGAACTAGAGCATGTGAACGCTTGCCGCCAATGCTATCAATGGCCGCAAATACCTCACTAACATCATCTGGTCTGCGGAAATAGTCTGAGAAAGCCTGTCGCTTCCCTTCAAACTGCTCGCTGTTAAGCATGGCCGCAAACAAGGCAGAAGTAGTCCTCATACCAAGAGTATTGCGAATATAGTTTAGAGCCTTAGTTCCAAACTCTGTGCCGTACTTAGCGATGATTTGCTTATTTAGCTCAATCATTCTATCGACACGCTCAGACTCATCCTCATAGAACCCACTCTGGAGGAATGAGGAGAAGACCATATTAGTCCACTCTTGGTCTAAAGTTTTCTCCATAGCTTCTCCACCTTCATAGGTGTAGACTTTAGTAGAAGTTTGCTTATCATTAAAATAACTCATTGTTTCTCCAATCTGGACGGAAATATTAATAACGGATTTTGGCACCCCAAATATACAAGAAATATGCGGGCTAAGGCTTCCTTAGTCTTTCCTGCACGATAGAGTGATTCGTAATCAGCGAAGTAACCGCTATTCTGTCACGTACAAATTCAAAAATATTAGGATATAATGAAGATAGTGGGCATTGATTTTCAGAGTCAAGGGAAGTAACTACCTTCCTATCACTAATATTAAACTAAAGAATCGGGAAACTATCAGAACAGCATTTTGTTCTACCCGCATATCGGCAGAGATTGGAATCGAACCAATAATATCCTTGAAGTAACTGTTCTGCTATCACCGATGCTCTTTAAATGTGCTTACTCGGACGCAACTGAAAGAGCGATAGATTGGCTCCCTTAGCTAATTGAAGTAACTCTTCCACAATCACGAGTAAGCAAATTAATTTAAAATAATTAAGTCTAAAATATTATAAATTTATAAACTTTAGAACTTAATCACCTTCCTTCCATCGTTAACTAGGTTATTTTGGAAATCCTGTTAATGGCGCCTTTTGCATTCAGGAAAGGCCACTTATTACAGATTCATTCGCAAATCTGTATAAGAAAGGCTCCGACCTTTCTCAAATCTATTCTTCTTGAAGTACCCATTAACCTATCACAAAATAACATTAATTTAAGAATTAGGGAAATGTTGACAACAGCATTCTAAAACCCATATCCAGTTCTACTTATTTAGCCTTGCGGAAACTGATGGTCGAAGACAAGGTTGTGCTAGCATTTTTTCGGTTTCGTATGTTTTACTTCGTGAAATCGAGTGCAAAGCCGAAGTTCTTCTCAAACTATATTAGACACACCGCCCGCTTTGGTTAGAGAAGATTTTTCATTTAATCATGTGAAGTATCTGTTATCCTATCACCTAATTCCTTTTACTATATTATATCATTCTCCTTTCACGTTGTCAAGTGAGAATTGGCAACTTCTTTTGGAGAGTTCTTCCCGATTCATCATCGCGTGCCGCACTATGAAGTTGCCGAAGATAGCGGGCCATTTCAGAATTAACATATAGAGTGAGTGAATTCCTTGTTCTCATCGGACTCTACGGCGTGTTGCTAGTCATCACTCTGCTTTGGAGGTGGCTCTATGTGTTAATCTTTAATTCTCTTATAGTATATCAGTTTTTACTATCGTTGTCAAGTGAGATTTGACAATTTTTTGAAGATTTGCTATACTTAATCAGAGAACGAAGAGTAGTCGAGAATCTTCACCCTCCCTTCACTGTCCTTACCGCAGTTCCTTCCGAGATATACATCATTCATACGGATAATACCGCAGAAGAAAAGAACTGAAAAAGCAATCTCAATAGAGTAGTCCGCAGCAATAGCAAACTTTAGAGCATCACCATCAAAATCATAGCTAACGCTCCTATTCTCAATTGCTTCATAGTCTTTGCTGCCCTTATCGAAGCCATAGCTCTCAGGGTCATAGTCAAAGCAACAGTCTGTCTCCATCAGCTCTGCCGCATAGAATGGATACCCATCAATGTCGGTGACATGGAAAGTCTCTGCAAATGGAGCTTCACACTGGCGATGCTTCAGATACTTGTAAATCTGGGCCTCAGTGTTGCAATAGTCCCATTCAGAGTAATCATACTCTTCCTCACCAGGGAACAAATTGTCATTCATGTTATCTATACTACGACCTGCTTCGGTGTAAGGATAATCTTCATCCTCGTCAAACTCTACAGGAATCTTGATGCAAAGATGCTTAGCCAATTCCCGCACGGCAGGGTCTGGATGCTCTGGGTTAAAGTAATATACAGTCTTACTTGCGCCATAGTTAGCATTAGTAAAAAGCTGCTCTCCCTGATAGGTAAAATCACCATAATAATCACATGCATAGTCGCCATCATAGGCAAAGACATCCTGAATGGTAATATTTTGAGGATACTTCATGTGGTCAAGAATGTACTTGACATCCTTTTTATCCTTTTCAGTAACAGAACTCATTACTACTCCATTTCCAAGAGAGGAAGTCCTATATGTCAGAAACACTAAGATTATACTGCGATGGATGTGACATGGAAGAATGTTACTTCCGCGCCTACTATGTTCCTACAGGCTCTAAAGAAGGCTGTCTGCGGGAACTCGATGACGATGTTTACATTAGATATTACCATTTTAACGAAGAAGTTTGGCCCTTTCACTCTAATGGACGTGGAAGCTACTCTAAAGATGAACAACTCCCAAACTATATCCAGTTTCTAGAAGATGAAATTGCCTACGCTCCTTTGCTTCATAAGTATAATATCTATGGTAAACCTGAGATAGCCGATACTAATCAACCACTTCCTAGCAAGGAATAAGCTCGTCAAGAGAAGCAACTATAGAGTTCTCATTGACGTCATCGGAGACAATAATGACGCAGGTATCACTATCATCAACACCATTGCTAAAAAGGCAGTCGATGAAGTAGACCTTTCCGTTCGGCTTATAGATTACATAAGACCCCTCGTGAAAGTCCCTGTTCATTTTTGCTCCTTTCTCTATCGTCAGTACATATTATACTAAAAGATAGAGCAACTGTCAAATTAACTATTTACAAAATCTACATATTTAAAATTGAAGTTCAATCCTAAAATTTACAGACTTCTGCTTAAACTTACAGCAGTAACCATTTATAGATGTAATATATCCACGAACATTACCGCAACGAGTCTTATCTATAGCAATATAAAAATCCTTCTGCCCGCACATTAGCCTAACTTTTATGTGACCATTATTGTTTTCTAAAATCTCAAATGAATGAGTATTATAAATTTTCTCCCAGTTTTTAACTAAATATCTGCGGAAATCAGTATCAACTACGTCAAACTCCGCAGAATCATGAAGAGCGGCCTGACACCATACCATCTGGCAAGCATCAGGCCGTAGTAGCACATCGACTATTCTTTGTTTAGACATGAGTCTTTTCCGCAATCTTGGCCGCAGAATAATCCCACTCTACACCATACTTCTCTTGGAACTTTTTGGCATAGATATTGAACAGGTCTTGCGGAGATACGTAGCCAATAGAAGTGCGTAAAGAATCTTCCATTAAATTGACTGCTGAGAGAAAATTGACAGGATTCTTTGCGCTATCTTTTATAACTATAGTATAAATAGTAATCACTTCCTTTAGATTGCGGGAATAGATAATATCTATAAAAATTAAAGTGATTACTTTATCAACTATTGACCACGTTGAAACTGTTTCCGATTTTGCTTATCACTTCCCGTAAATCACAATACTCTTGATTATTAATAAACTCTACACAACCAATCAAATTAATATTAAGAGCATTGCTCGCGGCAATTGAAACATCAATATTATCTCTATCTTCAATGCACGGAGAAGTGATATAGATACCAATCTGTGTTAGCATTGAGTAGAATGATTCAATTATAGCAGTATAAGCAAGTCCACTATAAACTATCGCTAGAGCTGAGTCTTGATGACCAGTCCTCATAAGTGAATAACCAAAAAGTTCCTCTTGCCTAAGAAGCTCTGCAATAACATTTCCATATGCGCTAACGAGCTTATATAGTTTATTGTTATCTAGACTCTCTTTTGGTAGACTATCAAAAAACCTGTTTAGATAAGTTGTAATATTTTCCTCAAAGAACCTTTTATCATCATGAACAACATTCTTCGCAGCGTTAAAAACCTCTAGCGCTATCTTCCTAAAGTTATCTGAGAGATAGATATCGTCCTCGATTACGCTGTTCTTAATTGGACGGTCAGGAACTCGCCAACCCATTTTAACCTCCTAATGACTCCATGTACCAATATTTTCGTTAACCTCATAATTGCTTCTAGTAAAAATTATTAACTGTCCGTTTGTCCGTTGATAATATAACTGTTGCTTTGCTACTGGATAACTTACTGGTGAATAATCATCCTCCGTTTCTTTATTATAAAAGATATAATAGCATAGAACATCTACCTCAACTGGAAGCTCTTGGGTTAAATCTACCATCCTCTTAATACTACATGCGTTATTGCATATGCGAGCATTAACACCAAAGCCACTAATCCTAGAGATAGCTTCATTATATGTTAAATCATATTCTATTGGGTCTTGCTTCCAATGAACACATTGTGGAAGTTCATCATAACTATTATCGCCAGTAAACCTAAAATATTTTAGTGGAATATAGCCTATTCGCGCACATAGGACATAATCTCTATCACTACTCTTTCGCAAAAGTAAAACCTCCAGCTTTATTTCTGTTAAGCTGCTCACTATTGTCTATACCAAAACCAAAATCCGCAATAAGTTCAATAATTGCATCTTCTGGGTCTTTAATTTTTTGAAGAACTAAGTGGTCCCAGACTATTCTAACAATCATTGGCTCTGCGTTCTCAGCAAGAGAATTCAAAAGATAGAAAGGCTGTCTTTCTTTAGTATATTTTGTAACATAAGTCTTATCGTCTAATAGTTGACCACGTTCAATTTTACTTGGCACTATAATATCTGCATTATCAAAACATTCACTCCAAATATCTCTAATAGGAGTGTCATATGCATAAATAATACCAGTCATTTCTGCTAAATTAGTATATTGGACAGTACCTTTTATACTTTCAGCATCTACCCCAAATATATGTGATAATATATCATATGATAGAGCATGTTCTACCTCTGAAAAAGTATAAGGCAACTCTTTAGTATAAATCATTCTTCCTTTCCGCAGCGCTAACAATATTATCCATCAAACCTAATACTGTCATTGGTCCAACTCCACCTGGTACTGGAGTGTAGTAAACTGGGTCATACGAAGAAGCCTTCCTCATATCCCCAATAGAAGAAGTAATGGCAAAATCACCTACAACCTTACCAGCACTATTTCTATTGATACCTACATCAATAATAAAGTTCCCACTAGTAAGGCTCTCAGACTTCACAATACCAGCCTGTCCCGCACATAGAACTACTAAGTCCGCATTGTCTACGAAGGCTTCTCTATCAACATCTGGTGT
>CANQON010000029.1 GCA_947625505.1 uncultured Bacilli bacterium | reverse complement strand
GTCATAAAATATTGCAAACGTCGTGCGCGCCACCCCAATCCCCTCCAAAACTAGAAAAACAAAATGAGATATGATAAATTAAAATAAAAAAATTTTCAGAAAATTTTAAATTTTTACTTGACACGACTTTTAACAATATGTTATAATCTTAACTGTAAGTTAAGTAATAGTAATAACTAGAAAGGAGGTGCATTTAGTAATAAATGAGACTAGATTATAAACTTAAAACTGATGAAGAAAGACTAGACTATGTTAATAGTTATCTAGATAAGCATAATAGTAAAGTTCGTCCCGCAGATCTAGAGAAACTTGCAGACTACCTACTCTTTGCTGGAGAGAATGTTACTATCAAGGAGCGCAGCGAGGAATCTCCAATTATCACTAAGAACAGAGAAGTTACTCTCAATGCCAGAGAAACTTCTTTGGAAAGCACTATCGACAACCTTCCTGGCGGTGAAGATACTCTTTGGACAGTTGCATCCTCCCCAGAGTACCCTTTGACCGTCAAGGAACCACTTGATATGTCTAAAATCTCTGAAATTCCTAACGGTGAATCTAAGTTGCGTGCCATCAAGGGTTTGGAGAAGTCACTGGAGAAGGCCGCAGGCCGCCACAAATTTAAGTTAAAGAAAGCTATCATTGAAAGTTGGCAGGATATTTACAACGCCAGGGTGTCAATGAATGCCGCAGCTGGCTATCCTACCACTCCAAAGCTTGCCCCAACATTGAAGGGCGCAGCGCAGCTAGAACTACCTGAGACCAAGTGGCTTGATAGTAAAGATATGCCGCAGAGTGATAGTGATTTCTCACTCTTTGAACCTACTACAGTCTTGATTCTTCTTCGTCATTACTTTAATCTTAAGAGTGAAGTGCGGGAGAATCTTCACTGTGACATGCACTACTTTCTGTGGGAGTTAGAAACTAACACCAGGATGGCTTTAGCTCACTATCCTGTACTCTTGGACCTTTGTCGTCTAGAAATGTTGGGATACACCGGTGCGGAGATTGTTAACTATATGGAGCAGTACCACGGCATCATTCATAGTGAGCAATACTTCTCAACACTCTGGACTAAGAAGATTCCAAAGCTAGTATCGCAGGAAGCCAAGAAGAGTTTTATCAAGTACTACTACCGCAATCACCGTAAGTATGGTTTCAAAACTTGTAGTTGCTGCAAGAAGCGACTTCCCGCACACCCATTGTTCTACCACAGAAACACCAGTAACGATGGTTACTACAGCAAGTGCAAGGACTGCCGCAAGCAAACCGTCACTAGTTTTGATAAATACTCCCAAGACCCATTCACTGGGCAGATAGTTGAAACTTCACTACTAGCTATTGGCTATGCACCGGAGAGTGGTGATATCTATGGCTGAAAAGTATACTAAAGATAAGAAGACCGGCAAGAAGCGTAGACGCACAGGCAACTACTCTCCGACACCCATCAACGGCAACCCGACCTCCAAGATGCCAGACCCTGAAATGATTGATAATAAAATCAGGTGCCGCAGATGCGGGAGAACCTTAGCGGAGAAAAACTTTATGCGCCGCAATGGTAAAATCTTTGATATGTGCAAGGATTGTCTCTACAATGGTTGCGACAATATGCGGCCAGAGAGCTTTAAATGGGTGCTTGAACGATACAACATACCATTTGTGCGGGACAAGTGGATTGAGCAAGCTGCCAGAGCTTACTTCAAAGACCCGAAGAAGTTTAGCTCCAAGAGTGTCATTGGTATCTATATCAGGACCATGGGGATGAAGCAATACGTCAACTACGGCTTTGAGGACAGCGAGCAACTTACTAAATGGTATCAAACAGAATATAGTAACCCACATCTATCTGGACAACCATTATTTAGTCAAATCACTATGACAGACTTAGAGTGCGCCAGTGATTCAGATGGCCGCAGAATGATAGATACTGTCCAGAGCGTGGAGCCAATAGAACTTCCAGACACTATGCCGGTACCATCTAGAAAGACTAAAGACCAAGTTAATAACTTTGAGAATAGAATTAAAGAAGAAAATCAAATGGTAGTTAATAGACAGAAAGCACATGACGAACTGGAAAGTAGATTTGATTGGGGTAGAGACTTACATGAAGAAATAGCTTACAGCCAAAAGAAGGTAGAAGAGGAAAAGCCTATTCCCGCGGAGCCAGCCCCGCAGGAACCAACTACTGATTCTACTTTTGGTGAACCTCCACCACTCCAGTCAAGTGGCTATGCCGCAAACATAGCACAATATAGAGTTAATACTAGCCAAGACCCTAATGAACAGAAAATTAAAGACCAACTAGAAGATGAAGATATTGCTTTACTTGCGGGAAGATGGGGTAATTCTTACCTACCAAGTGAGTGGCTTCAGTTGGAAGAAATGTACGAAAGGTACGAACAGGAGTATGAGTTAACTGCGGATCGTGCCGAGGTACTTAAGAAAATGTGCAAGGTATCACTAAGGATGGACCAGGCACTTGAGAATGCTGAAACAACTGAGTATAAACAGTTGTCCTCAGTATATGACCAGCTCCGCAAGTCTGCAAAGTTTACAGATGCCCAAAAGGAAGAAAAGAAAGATACATACTTGGATTCTATTGGACAATTAGTTGCGGTCCTAGAGAAAGAAGGTGGGCCGATCCCTGCCTTTGACTATAAAATTGAAACTACTCAGGACATTGTAGACTATACTTTGCGGGACATGGAGAAATACACATATTCTTTGGTCAAGAATGAATTAGGACTTGGCGAATTAATTGAACGTTATATCGCTCAGCTTGAACAGTCTGAACAGACTCAGAAGGAACTATCTAAAGCTGCGGAGCTTGGTGGAATTGGCGATATTGAAGCATCTATCAACGATGCTTTTGGTGAAGATATACCAGACTCAGAGCTCACAGTTGAAGATTTAGTTGAAAGAGAAATAGAAGATATGGACGAGTGGGGGTGATAAAATGTCCCTAAGAGACATTATGTCATCTAGGGGTGTTAATAGACAAATTGGCAATATAGAAGTCACACCAGAAATGGTGCAAGAGTACATGCCGCAACTTAGAAGGTTAATCTCCTTTTGGCGATGTTACAATGATAAGTTTGTGGATTACTTATGTTCATTAAATCCAAACAATACCTTCGAGTTTTATTTTTACCAGCGGGTATATCTGAGAGCATGTTCTCGGTATAAGTACGTCTTCGCGACGTTTCCTCGCGCCTATTCAAAGTCATTTTTGGCAGTCATGTGTCTCATGATCCGTTGCGTACTTTACCCCGGCGAGAAGGTATTCGTTGTTTCGGGAGGCAAAGAGCAAAGTGCTGGAATCGTTACCCAGAAGGTGAATGAGATCTGCAGGTTAATACCTGCCTTCTCCAGAGAGATTGTGTGGAGTAACAGGGGAGCTACGGGAACTGAACGTACTAAGCAGACAAAGGATTCCGTTGCCTTCTCCTTTAGGAATGGAAGTGTACTTGAAAATGTCGCCGCCTCAGAACATACTCGTGGTCGCCGATTTCACTCCGGGTTGATGGAGGAGTGTGTAGGCATTGACGACAAGATGTTGAATGAGGTCTTAATTCCTGAGAAATTGGGACATATCAAAGTGATTTGATATTGCAAACTGCGTGAACCCATGACAAAGGGGTGTCTTAGATTACTAAGGCTAACGGGGAATATTAAGAGAACCCCGTGCCAAGCTGTTTTTTAAACAGAAGGTGTAGAGACTATTGGTGATGAATGTAACCAAGTAGGCCAGATTTTGTCACTGGTCGAAGCGCGCAGCAACTACAAAAAAAAATCTGGGCAAAAAATAATAAAGAGTCATCTATTAACCTTATAATATATCGTAGGTACTTAGAGGGGTATAACGGAAGGTTAAGGAGGACAATATGTGGAAAAAGATTATTATTGATGGAATTGAAACTAATTATAGTGTTAGTGATAAAGGTGAAGTTAGAAATGACGTTAGAAATCGCCTAATGACTCTACAAAATCAAAATGGATATTTGCATTGTTCTATTAGAGTGAATAAGAAACCCAAAAGATGTAGAGTGCATAGGCTAGTTGCACAAGCCTTTATTGAAAACCCAGATAATAAACCGTTTGTAAATCATATAGATGGAAATAGAACTAATAATGCAGTTGAAAATCTTGAATGGACAACTGCAGCAGAGAATGCTCAACATGCTGTGGATGCAGGGTTAAGGCAGCACGGAAATAATCGTCCTGTAATTCAGTATTCAATGAGTGGAGAAAGGATGATGACTTTTCAGAGCATTACTGAAGCAGCAGAAGAAACTGGCTCAAGAGCAAATAAAATAGTTCTTTGTTGTCAAAGAAAAAGAAGAAGCACCAATGACTATCAATGGAGATATGCAGATGATAAACAGGATGTAGAAAAAATTGAGAAAAAATGGTTTAAAGGGAAGAAAGTTGCCCAATGCGATATGGATGGAAATATTTTACATATCTATGATAGTTATAGCGAAGCCGCCAGAGCTATAGGCGGACATAATAGTGCTATTAGTCGAGTTTGTTCAGGTGAACTTAATTATTATTATGATTACAAATGGAAAGTAGTTGATGATATAGTCCAAGATGATAATCTTGACTCTTAACGTCGAGAGACGTATCAATGGTAAAGTTGACCCCAACGAGTGGGTTAACCAGTCCCAAATTTGGATAACTACAGCAGGTTATAAGTCGACGTTCAGTTATCAAAAGTTAATCCAGTTACTCTGTCAATCAGTTGCCCAACCCGACAAGGCGATAGTTCTTGGTGGTTCTTGGAGAGTGCCAGTTAAAGAGGGGTTGCTTGCCCGCAACTTCCTTGAGGACATTAAAAATGACGGCACATATAATGAAGATGCTTTCCAACGTGAATACGAGTCGAACTGGGCTGGCGCAGTTGAAGGAGCATTCTTCGACCCAGATCAGTTTGATAAGCAGAGAGTTGTGCAACTGGCCGCAGAGAAGCCAAAGCCAACAATTGCTACCAGAGGTTTCTATCTCTTGGGAGTAGACGTTGGCCGCATTGGTTGTACGACTGAGGTTGCACTCTTTGAATGTAGCTATAAACCAGATGGTAAGATTAGAAAAAAGCTAGTCAATATGTTTACATTTGAAGCAGAGCACTTTGGGCTACAATCAATACTTATCAAGAGGATTTTCTTAAAGTATAAGTGTAGAGCTGCGGTCATTGACGCAAATGGGTTAAGATAAACTAGCTCATTTAAAACCCTTTTAATTGCTGGGAAGTCCTAATGTAAAAAGGATAATCAGCAGCTAAGAATTAAAATCTATAAGAAGTTTTTTTAGGAGACTTAACATGAAACTTATTACAAATGCAAAGTACGACTTAAAATTCAATTATTATGTAACAGAAACTGGAAAAATATATAGTGAAAGAACACATAAATTTTTATCTATTCAGTTGGATAAAGATGGATATGAAAAAGTCCAGTTAATGTGCGAAGATGGAAAAAGACATAGGTTTTCTGTACATAGATTAGTTATGGAAAATTTAAGGCCAGTAGAAGATATGGAATTTTTACAAGTTAATCATATAGATGGAAATAAAAGAAACAATAATATAAATAATCTAGAATGGTGTACTTGTGAAGAAAATATCCATCATGCTGCAAAACATAATCTTAGAGCCAAACAGAATGGTGAAAATAATCCTGCACATAAATTAACAGAAGAAACCGTTTTAGAGATTATCGAATTGCTAAAAAGTAAAAAATATTCTGGTGCGGAGATTGATAGAATGTATGGGTTATGTAAAGATTATGCGAATTCTATCCGACGCAAAGAAAGATGGGCCTATTTGACAAAAGATATAGATTTTAATTAAAGTTCAACGACTATTCCATAATGGAAGTACACCACAAGTGATTGGTGGTGGAAAAGGAGGGCACTTAATTATAGATTAAGTGAAGATATAGTCTAATCTTATAGGTAACTATAAGCAGTTCACAAGAGAACGCGTAATAAAGTAGCGTTTATTACGGAATAATAATGTAGGCGCCGGGTTGATAGACTTCATGGTAACTGACCAAACAGACCCTGATACTGGTGAAGACTTACCTTCTTTTGGCATCATCAATGATGAAGATGCTAGGTATAAAAAGTTTGAGAATGCCGACACCATTCGTGATGCAATCTATATGATGAAAGCCAATATTAATATTAACACTGAATGTTATGCCTACACTCAGTCTGAGATTAGAAATGGTAATCTAGAGTTTCTAATTGATGAACAGAGAGCAAAGGCAAAGCTGCAAAGTAGAAAAGAATACAAGAAGATGACTCCTTCTCAGAGAGCAGATTTTATGTATCCATACACTCAGACATCTATTCTGCGGGAACAGATGATGAACTTAATCAGAGAGGATAGTGGAGAACAGATTAGGTTGAAACAATCCTCTAACATGATTAAGAAAGACAAGTTCTCAGCATTGATGTATGGTTTATACTACTGCAAGATGCAGGAGGACCACGGGAAGCAGAAAAAGATTGATACTGGACAGTTGATGCTCTTTTCTCCAGCCAAGAGAAGCTTCCTAAATTAATATAAGAATTTTTAAAATCTGCGGGCAAAAACTAATAAGAGCATAGCCCGCAGATTCAATTATGATAGAAATGTAAAGGAGGTAGGAATGCGTGACTCTAGTGGCGAGATAGCTATTTATAATGTACTTAAAGAAGCAGGACTACCTTTTGCAGAAGAGTACGAATTCCCAGACTTAGTTGCTAGTAGTGGCCGTCCATTACGCTTTGACTTTTGTGTCTTTAAACGTGATGGTTCTATTGATTATTTGATTGAGTTTCAAGGCCGCCAGCACTATGAGTCTGTTTCTAAGTTTGGCGGCAAGAAGGGATTGCAACGCCAAAAGTTTAACGATAAGAAGAAGCGGCTTTATTGCTTAAATCATAATTATCCTTTAGTTATTATCCCCTATTGGGATGAATTCTTAATTAGTTATGACTATATTGCGGAAGCTGCGGGATACTAATTAAGGAGGGTTGCATGTCTAAGTTTAAATTTGCTACTAAAAACGAAGTTAAACGTGGCCTTCCTTGGGAACAATATAATGATTATAATTCTCACGTGTACAACCAAGTAAGAGTGGGAAGTAAAACACTTTCAGATGGTGTAACTGTTAATAAAATTGACCCAACACAACGTTTCTCTGCTAGAATGTTTACCAGAGAAAGAGTGATGCTTGCAATTGAACGTCAAGATTTAAAGTTACTTAGACAAATGTCAAAATATTTCTATATGAAGAGCGGCATCTATGAACGTCTATGTAACTATATGGCTTCAATGTTTCTATATGACTGGTTCATCACCCCGCAAATCTATGACCAGAAATTAATTGCTACTGAAGCTGGTAAGAAGAAGATAATGGAGGGTTGGTGGAAAGCCAGTCAATTTCTTGATAACTGCCGTTTAAAGCAAATATTTACAGATATTGCTTTAAAAGTTGTCCGCGATGGCTGCTATTATGGATATATGCTAGTCAACGGGAATAAGGCTGTTATCCAGGAACTTCCAGTCAACTATTGCCGCAGCCGATATGCGGTAAATGGCTTATTTGCCATTGAGTTCAACGTCTCTTGGTTTGATGAAATGTTCCCTGATATCAACCAAAAGAAGAAAGTTCTAAAGATGTTCCCAAAGGACATTCAGCAAGCTTACATTAAATATAAGCATGGGACTCTTCCAAAAGATGTTGATTCAGACACTGAAGGTTGGGTACTACTTGACCCAGCATTTGCAGTCAAGTTCAACCTTCATGGAAACGATGTGCCAATGTTCTGCGACGTCATGCCGCACTTAATGGACCTTGAAGAAGCCCAGGCAATTGATAAACAGAAGATGCTACAGCAAATCCTAAAGATTTTAATCCAACAATTCCCACTTGATAAGAACTATCAGTTGGTGTTTGATGTTGATGAAATGAACGCCTTCCACAATATGGCTGTTAATATGATTGGTGATGCTATTGGTGTTGATGTTCTTTCAACTCTAGCAGACGTTCAAGTTGCGGACATGTCTGATAAGGGTAATGTCTCAGCAGTTGACCAGCTAGAGAAGGTAGAGAGAACTGTTTACAACGCCGCAGGTGTGTCTCAGAATCAGTTTAATTCAACTGGTAATATTGCACTAGAAAAGTCAATCTCCAATGACGAGAGTGTTCTATTGGATCTAATTTACCAGTTTGAAAATTTCTCTCAGAGATTACTTGATGCATTTAATAAGAATCCAAGAAGACTTTATTACAAAGTACAAATTCTTCCAACAACTATTTATAATTACCAAAACCTTTCTAAGATATATAAAGAACAAACAATGCTCGGTTTCTCAAAACTACTACCACAGGTTGCTCTTGGTATTTCTCAGTCTTCAGTTATTTCAACTGCTATTCTTGAGAATCAAATTCTACATCTTGATGAACTATTTATTCCACCACAGATGTCTTCAACTATGTCATCTAACACTAATAGTGGGAATAGTTCAAATGAACCAAGAGATACTAATGATGATGGCGATAGTGCGGTCGGCAGACCAGCGCTTGATCCTGACGAGAGAAGTGATAAGACAAATCAAAATATCGAGAGTATGAGTTAGGAGGGTGAATGGCAGTATATAGTGTTAGTACTGTAGGCAATCCAGAGTTTATCAATGTTAAGTCCTACAACCCCCTAATTTCTCGATGCGAGATTAAGGTTCTATATCTAGGTGAAAACAGAAATGGGTCATACATTGATAAAGATGCCGCAACTAAAATGGCAAACACTCTTCCAGGGGTACCTATCGTAGGTGTCTATAGACAGGAAGAGGATGACTTCGGTGGGCACGGAGACGTAATTACCATTGAAGATGGCGAGATTAAATTTAGTTGCTCTACCGTCCCATATGGCTTTGTAGACCCTAATGCAGATGTTTGGTTCCAAGATTGGGAAGAAGATGGCACCGTTAGAACTTATCTAATGACAGAAGGCTTCCTTTGGACTGGGCAGTATCAAGAAGCTCAGGCCGCACTTGCGGGCAAAGGTCAATCTATGGAACTTGACCCAGAACATCTTGATGGAAAATGGGCAGATGTTAATAGTGATGGAATTGAATTTTTCATTATTAATGATGCCATATTCTCCAAGTTATGTATACTTGGTGATGATGTAGAGCCTTGCTTTGAAGGTGCTTCTATTCAGGAAAAATTCAGCAATGCAGACATTGTCTATACATTGCACTATATGGCGGAACAGTTAAAATTCGCTCTTGAGAATAGTGAAGGAGGGTTGAATATGCCTAATGAGGAAATGACTCCAACCGATGTAGCTGAGGAGGTTCAGGAAGAGCCTACTGAGTTTACTGAGGAACAAGCAACGGTTGATGAAGTCGAAGAGGTTGAACCTACTGAGGAATTTTCCGCAGAAGAGGGAGACGAAATGACCGAAGATCTTGCTAGCGTAGAGGATGATGCAGCGGAGTTTAGTGTTACTGAATCTGCCCCTGCAACCGAGGAGAGTGATCCTTCTTCCATTAATGAGAACACATCATTCTCAGCTGAGCTAGAGAGTATGCAGAAAGAGCTTGCCGAACTCAGAGAGTTCAAGCTTAATGTAGAGCGTAAGCAGAAGATGGAGATTGTTAATCGTTATCATATGCTTAGCGATGCAGAAAAGCAGCCTATTGTAGACGAGCTAGATAATTACTCAATGCTTGAAATTGAGAAGGAACTAGCTTATATTTATGTTAAAAACAATGTTGATTTCAACACTGTTGATGGTCAACCAGAAGAGAAGGTTGAGCAGGACGTTAGTGAAGAGCTAACCACTTTCTCTCTTGATGGCCTAGATAATGGAGAAGCTGTAGAAGATGACCTAATTGAAGCTCTCCGTTCCTCAACTGTCAGTTTTTAATCTATAATTAGTAAAGGAGGTTTAGTTTATGGCAGTAGAAATTCAGGCTGAGTCCATTAAGGGTTATCGTCAAGTTGAGCCTAACCACCTTTCTGGTCAGAGAGACGGTGGAGTATTTGCACAGCTTCCCGCAAATGATGAAATTGAGATTCTAGAGCAGGGTACATTTGTTCACTATGATTACGCTGCTGGCGAAGTTAACCTAAATGGTAATGGCCCCGTCATGATGGTTTACAATGAGGAAAAGCTCTATGATCCTCGTCATCAGATGCATCGTGACTATGCTATGCGCAAGGAAGATGCCGATCATGGTATTCTAGTTCCTCGCGTTTATCGTCTATCTCTTGGCGATCTTTACACCACTAACAACCTTGAGGATGGTAGCTATTCTCTTGGTGATGTACTAGTTGTTAATCCTGAGACTGGTCGTCTAACCAAGGCTGATGCTCTTGCTTCCTCAGTTACTACTTACACTCTAAAGGGTAAGCCAGTTGCTGGTGAGTGCGCAAAGACCGCTTTCAACGAGGGCGATTTTGAGAAGGTAAAGGCCGGAGACCAGCTTAAGGACAACGAGGGTGGTCTTTGGGTAGTTGTTTCCAAGGAAACTGAGAAGGTAACTGTACGTCCTCAGTCTACTTCCGCTGGTACTGCTACTGGCCTACAGCTTTCTGTTGCTAAGGAGTACACACTTCCTGATGGACAGCCAGCTGTTAAAGTACAGGTTATCTCTGAGTAAAGATTGGAGGGAAATTAATGGATACTAATCAGCTTAAGACTCTTGCCTTCGCTGCTGTTAAGCAGACTCCTCTAAGTTTCTCTCACAATGGCAAAGAGGAAACCTTTAATGTAGAAACTGTTAATGAAACTCTCCGTAAGGAGTTTGATAAGCTTGCCGGTAATGCTCGTTCTTTCCGTCGTAACAAGGACCTAATTTTCGAGCTTATCGAGGAAACTATTGACGAGGTTCTACCTGTTCGCGTCGAGCAGCAGTATGAAGCATTTGCAGAGACTCGCGTAGTTTCTCAGGGCGACAAGGTAATCTTTAGAAAGAGAATTACCGAAGCTTCCCGCGCACGTGCTAAGCGTGAATTTGTAACTCGTGTCGGCCTTGCTGGTCGTTATGAGACCTTCATGCTTGATGGTGCTGAGCTAACCGTTACAACTGGTGCTATTGGTGGCGCCGTCCGCATTGGCTTTGAAGAGTTCCTAGATGGTAGAATTCGCTTCGACGAACTTACCTCTGTTCTTCTTGAGGGCATGGATGAATTCATCTATGTTGAGATTGCCAAGGCTCTTGACGCTGCTTATGAGGATGTACCAACCAATAACGTTGTAACTGCTAACCGCTTTGATGAAAGAGCTATGGATAGCCTACTTGCTATCGCCGACTCTTACTACGGTGGCAACTCCATCATCGTCTGCACCAATGAGTTCGCGGGCACTATGGTTCCCACTACTGGTTCTGGTGTTAACTATGACGCCTTCTCCAGTGGAATGAAGGACGAACTTTGGCGCAATGGTCGCCTTGGCGACTATAAGGGTCACACTGTAGTTATTCTTCGTCAGTCAATGGTTGATGTAACCAATACTGAGAAGGTTATTGACCCTTCAAATGCTTACATTCTTCCTTCTGGTAATGAACGTCCTGTCAAGATTGCTTTCGAGGGCGACACCGCTGTACGCGAGAGTGACGACAATGACGACTGGAGCCGTGAGCTTCACACCTACAAGAAGTTTGGTGTAGCGGTATTCACAAATCCTGCTATGTGCAAGTACCAGAACACTTCACTCAGCAAGACCATTAGCCGCGACTAATTGCTAATAGAGGGGAGGATTTTTCCTCCCCTACTTTTGCACATGGAGAAATAAGGAGGAAATAATGGACATGGATCTTACTTATACAGTAAGTGACGAGGATAAAATTAAGATTAGAAACCTTTGCGACCACACTATTTGTTATTCAACAAATGATGGTATGCATCGCAGGGAGCTTTCTCCCAATCAGGAGATTGTAGTAACTGCGGCAGAGCTTCGTCAACTTAACAGTGATCGTGGTGGTCATTATCTTCTAGAGAGATTTATTGAAGTTGAGAATCAAGAACTCGCTAAAGAATTTGGTATTGACGTAGAAGAGACTCCAGAATATACTTGGAGAGCTAGTGATGTGGACGATGTTCTTCTTAATCAGCCAATAGAGCGTCTAGAAGATGCACTAGATTTTGCCCCAGAAGGTATTGTTAATCTAATCGTTACTAGAGCTGTAGAACTTGATATACCTGATAATCGCAAGCGTGAAGCAATCCAAAAGCGTACTAATAGGAATATCTCAAACATGATTGAAAATAATAAGAAACTTCACGAAATTGAGTATTCTGCACCACGCCCGTCTGCACGCAAGCGTAGGGTACCAGTTAAGTAAGTGTGCGGAAGGAGGAGACATATGGCTGAGACTACTTCTTTTCAAAAAGTATATGATTTCTTCCTTGCGGGAATAACAGATGACATGTTCATGGAGTTGACTCCAGAAGATACTCAAGAGTTGCTCCAAGAAATTATGCTTGCCGCCTTGCCGCACTTTGAGTTTCCAAGAAAAGACATTTTTGATATGGATATTGACAATGAATGCTTTAATGTTGAACTTTCAATAGAAGAGTTGAATATTATTCGTCAATATATGATTGTTGAGTGGATAGGGTATCAGCTTGCTAGTATTGAGAATATTAAACAGAAGTATTCAGGTAGTGACTTTAAGTTTACCAGTCAAGCACAACATCTTGATAAATTAATGTCTTTGAGGAACCATTACGTTGATGAAGGCTTTAGGCTTCAACGTCTTTATTGCCGTAGAAAGAAATCGGATGAAAAGTCAGGCTATGAGTCTTCTTTCATGCGTATTATGGAGAAGAGATAGTTATGATGACATCGCGTGGAGTAGATTTTGACGCTCAAGTAGTAGAGTCTAACCTATTGCGCATTCAGAACCAAATCTTTAAGCTTCTCCCAATGAGAGAAGAAGGTAAAGATTGGACGAAGCCACTAGAGACTCTTAGAGAAGAGATTGCGGGAATGGGTAAGCTTTTTTCCGACCAAAAAGACTTTCTTACCGTGCTTGCTAAGCTAGAAGGTTTGACTCCGGAGTCTAATGACGACGAGGAAAAACCTGAAGAGATAGAGTTCCCGCTTTATCGCAGAACTATTTTTGAGTGCTGTTCGTTGATTGAGAAGTTAAAGGCGAAGTGTCAATAAAGACCCTTGCCGCACGTCTCCACTATGATGGATATCGTGGGGATGATAGTTCTCTTGGTCGGATTGAACAACAGAAGTTAAGGTCACTTAAAGCTGCTCTAAAAGCTTCTTACCAATCTAGACCAATAGAAACTGATAGGGGCGCTTATAGAGCCTTAATCAATTCTGATAATCTAAAGTCTGATTATGACCGAAAGATTGTATCTACAGAATGGGATAGCGGCCTAGAGAGTGGAAGTGTTTTCCGTTGTATTGATGATGATACACATTGGTTAGTCTATCTTCCATATCTTACAGAGACTGCTTATTTGCATTCTGAAATTATTAGATGTAGATATACACTAACAATAAATGATAAGCTCTATTGGATATACTTTCAGGGGCCAACAGAGACGGATATTAACTGGTACACAAAAACTGGTGTAACATTTAATGAGCCAAATCTTTCCGGCACAATTTACATTACTAAAGATGATAATACCAACTACTACTTTGATAGGTTTGATAAAATTAAGATAGATGGCCGCACATGGCAGGTAGAAGTCGTAGATAGAATTTCTGTCCCAGGAGTTCTTGAACTAGAAGTAGGAGAATACTTTAATAATAAATATGAAGATATACCAGAGATTAGAAAAGAGAACTGCGACGAAATCATGGGGCGCACACAAGTGGACCAAGATGAAGTAGTTGGATATGAGATTCAAACTAAATACTACAATCCTGAGTACCATTGGAGTATTCGAGGTAATAACAGAGTTGAAGTTATTGAAGAAAAAGAAAATGGTAAAATAGCTTTGGTCAAAATTCACGCAGGAGCTATTGGTGGTTTTCAAGTAGTATATGGAGACAAAAATAGTGGATATCACTTTTCAGTCTCTATCAATAGATTGTGTCACAAAATTAAAGGTCCAGATAAAGTTTATTCATTTGATAGAGTTTATTATACTATTGATGACAATCAGGGTAATTGGTACGTGAGCCCTGGTGATATTGCAAAGATTATTGAAGAAACAGATGAAGGAATCAAAGTTGAAGTTCTAGCTACCAAGAGGTCTGAGTTCCAAGTTGAACATCTTAGCCTAAATGGTGAAACTGACGTTCTTTCAGTTGAAGTTAGAACTCCTTAAGGGGTGATAGGATGTTACATAAAGCACATACTCTCGCCACTGATTTCAAATCTAGTTTTCTAAGTTGTGAAAAAGACCAAGAATTAATTTTGAAGAAACTCTTTGTTGAGAATCAACCCTACTCAAACTTACTAAAACGTTTACTTATTATCAATACTCCGCACTGTCTGAATGATGCGGAAAAGGGGTACGAGGAAACAGTAAACGAATATAATGTAAGTAAGTTGATTGAGAATGGATACATCCTAAGAGTTCCTAAAATTCCTACTAAAGAGCACGACGAGGTTAAATCATATATCCTAATTGAGTTCTCTGACATAGCTCCAACAAATAACCCACAATATAGAGATACGATATTATCTTTTACTATTATCTGCAATCTTGACTATTGGAATCTAGATGATTTCAAGCTTAGACCTTATCAGATTGCGGGGTATATTGATGGTATTCTTAATGGAGCTAAACTTACTGGTATCGGTACTGTTCAATTTATAGGCATGACCGAGGTAGTTCTTAATGAATATTATGGCGGGGTTGTTCTTAATTATATTACAACTCACAACCTAGAGGAAGATAAGAACGAGAATATTCCAGCAGGTGTTTAATTATGTTAGAGATAAAAGGAGATATTGGTGCCTATTTCTCTGGTGGTCCAGTAATAGTTAAGAGTTGCAATATTATTATTCAGCCACCAAAAGTCAAGGA
>CANQON010000028.1 GCA_947625505.1 uncultured Bacilli bacterium | reverse complement strand
TTTAGAGAATACATGAGTTACGAAGAAGATCAAAGAAAGATAAGGAATAGCTTAATAGCTGAAAGTAGAGCTGAAGGTCTTGAGGAAGGAAAGAATGAACGTAATAAGGAGATAGCTAAAGATTTATTAGAACAAGATGAACCGATAGACAAAGTTGTAAAACTATCAAAGTTATCTAAAGAAGAAGTTTTAAAGATGAAAGAAGAGATAACTCCACATCGTGAATACATGAATTATGAAGAAGATCAAAGAAAGATAAGGAATAGCTTAATAGCTGAAAGTAGAGCTGAAGGAAAAGCTGAAGGTCTTGAGGAAGGAAAGAATGAACGTAATAAAGAGATAGCTAAAAAATTACTTGAAAAAGGTATGACAATTGATTTTATAATGGATACGACTAACATGACTGAAGAAGAAATATTAAAATTAAAAGAAAAAGGCTAAAATAAAGCCTTTTTTTCTATATATCATAATAATAAATATTTTCTTTATCATTTAGTTTATCTAAATATTTAGCTCCAAACTTTTCGTAATAATTTTTTAATGATGTTTTAAGATATAGACGTTTAATATGTCTTTTTTTAGCTTCTTTTATAATAGCGTCATTAAGTATTTTAGAATAATGATGTCCTCTAAATTCTTCTTTAACATACATTGTCGCATACCAAGGATATAAGTCTTGACGTGATTCTTCATCATTAGGAAATATCGATATAAACCCTATTAAAACATCATTATCTAATAATATTAAAGTACAATAATAAGGATTATTAAACATCTTTTTTATTTTATCTACTTTACTATCTAGATAAGATTCTAAATCATTAGTAGGACTACCCCATTCTAACTTACATATTTTCGCAAATTCTCTTATATATTCTTGTTTATCTTTTAAATCATATATTTCCATATTATCTCCTAATTAAACATCATATCGATTGCTTTATTATATATTTCATAAACTATTTCTTTACCATTAGGCATAATAAGGGCATAATTTTCCATCATAACACCACAATTACTTTCTAAAACTAGTAATTCTCCTGTATATAATTCAATAATATCTATACTAGCAAATTTAATACCTAATGTTTTAACAACCTGTAAAGCCATATTAGTTATCTTTTCTTTTAAATCATCATCATTTACATTAAATGGGATAGCGCCCTTTGACAAATTAAATTGCCAATTATATTCATATATTTCATCTTTATCTAGTATTCTGTCTAATCCTTCTTTACTTATTTTTTTAAAATAAACAGGATTAAATTGACATAATAGTTCGTAAATAGTATGTATACCATCACCGATAACAATAGGTTTTCTTTTACCATAAAATAATTCTACTTTGTTATCTAAGATAACTGTTCGATACTCCGTTTTAATCTCATAATAAGGTAAAACACTAATAGAATAATTCTTAATTAATAATTTATCGATATAGTTATATAAACTATCTAAGTCTTCCGTATGATACATACTATTACCACATGTACCTGTATTACTTTTAACAACCATATCATAATTATATTTAAAAGCATATTTCTTTACTTCTTCTTTATCATAGTTTTTAAATAAGATATGATGTTCAGCTACAGGGATATGATATTTTTTTAATACTTCATATAAGGCATATTTATCGTTACATACTTCGGATGATCCATAATCATTTAAAGGAAATTTATAACCAATAATATATTTTATATGTTCTTCTTTTTCTAATACCATAATCCAATCTTTAGATACTAAATTAAACTTAATATGTTTTTTAAGACATATGTCTTTAATCATTTCTTGTATAAGATTCATCTAATCACTTCCTGCATATCCATTTTATATGGTGTAGTACTTAATGTCAAATGTCGTACCATGTTTATTAGAAGTAACAGATATAACACCATTATCTTCTTCAATAATGGTTTTCGCTAAAGCAAGGCCAATACCAATACTATCTTTAGTAGCGTTTTTTCCTTTATAAAATCTTTCAAAAATATGTGGTATATCTTCTTTAGGAATACCTTTACCAAAGTCTTCTATTTTAAGATGAACATAAACATTATTTTTGTCATAACTAATAATTATTTTGTTATTATCGATTGAATGATCTATTGCATTCTTAACAATATTTGTTAAGGCTTCAACTTGCCATTTTATATCACAATTTAAAGATATGTCAGGATGTCCTTTTACATCAATTATAATATTACGTAAATCAGCTAAGGAAGAAACATTTTTTAGCGTTTCATCAACTAATTCATGAACATAATATTTATCTTTAACATAAGTAACAGTATTAGAATCAAAACGTGATAATTTTAAAATAGCTTGGACTAAGAAATTAATATTCATAACTTCCCTTTTAATATCACGAATAAAGTCTTCTCTCGTATCTTTATCCATATCAGGATCATCAATTAGATTATCTAGCATAACTAAAATAGATGTTAAAGGTGTCTTTAACTGATGGGATATATTCTCTAAAGATACTTTTAAATCTTTTTTATCTTTTAAAGAATTTTCAGCACTTTCTTTTAACATAATAGTTGTTTTATATATTTCATTTTTTAAAATAGATAATTCATCTTCGGAAATATCATTGATATGTAAAGAATAATTTTTCTTATTAATTTCTTCAATATACCTAGTTATTTCTTTTAACTCTTTATCTTTTTTGTAATCATAATCTAAATTTAAATAGATAATCAGCATAATAGAAATAACTAAGAAAAGAAGATTAAGACTTATGAATACTTTAAATTTACTTTCATTTTCTTTAATAAGGGAATGTTCTTGATAATTAAGATTATATTGTTTTAAAATATCAGAATCATAATTATTACTTTCTAAAATCACAACTAATTCATCATCAGTAATATCAGGATACTTCTCTTTAATAATTGTTAATATACTTAAAATCTTATGATTATAATTATCCCTATATGTATGATACTGATAGATATTCATGATTAACATAATAATAATTAAAATAATTGTTAAAAATAATGATTTACGTAAATATCTTTTAAATTTTATTTTATTTTTCATCTATCCGATATCCTATTCCTTTAATAGTTATGATAATATCTGTTTTAAGCTTATCTTTAATTCTTTTAAAATAAACGGTAATCGTATGATCATCAACGTCATTACCTGTCCATTCCCATATTTTATCTAAAATCGTATGACGTGTAACTACTTTATTAATATTTAAAAATAATAAATTTAATAGTTTTAATTCTAAAGCTGTTAATTCAATTATTTCATTATTCTTTTTAACGATCATTTTATCCATATCCATACTAATATCTTGTACTTTTATAATGGTACTCTTGTGATAACGCATTAAGATTTTATTTATACGCGCTACTAACTCTTTCGTACTAAAAGGTTTCGTTATATAGTCTTCGGCACCCATATTAAGACAGCTTACAATTTCATCTTCTTCATCTTTAGCTGTTAAAAAGATCGTAGGTATACTTATTTTTTTAACTATATCTTGATATAAGACGACACCATTACCATCAGGTAAAGTAATATCTAAAATAGCTAAAGCAATATCATTATTTCTTTCTAGGTAATCCTTAGTATCAGCAATACTTGTAAACGTTACATAGTCATAATTATTCTTTTTAAAAGCATATTCTAAACCTTTAACAATCGTTATATTATCTTCTACTAATAATATCTTCATCTTTATCCCTCTATTTAATTATACCATAAAAGGGCTTTATGCCCTTATATGTTCTCATTTCTAATTGTTTCAATCGTATTTTGTTTATTAATCTTATTCATTGAATATCTCATAAGACATGTAATAAGTAATAATACTCCTAAAGTTGCAAGTAAAATAGCCATAAATGGTAACTTAAATGTCATCGTATTATCTCCTAATGCTTTAAAGATTAAGTAAGATAGAATACAACCTATAGTTATACCAAAGAATAAAGATTTAAAACCAATAAACATACTTTCTAAACGAATCATTCTGCTAAACTCTTTTTTTGTCATACCAATAGATTTTAACATCGCAAACTCTTGTCTACGTAATTCCATATTCGTTGTTATCGTATTAAAAATATTAGTAATACCTATTAAAGTAATAACAATAATAAAGCCATATAAGAAGATACCTAAAAGAGTATATAAACTATTCATCATACGAACATTTTCAGCTATATTATTAATACTATAATGATCAACACCATTAAGATAGGTATCCAGATCATCTTGTAATTTATCAGCATTATCCGTATCAAAGAAGATATTAAACATTATTGGTTTATTTACAAAGTAATCATGAGTTAATTCATCAAAATATTTATCACTAACTAATAAAGAAGGTTCCATTGTATTTTCAAATGTTTCACTTAAGCCAAAAGGAATTACATCAGTAATATAGCCAATTTTCATATTAAACTTTATCTTATCATCAAAATTATCAATATATAATTTAAGATTATCACCTTTATGATAATTAAATTTATGAAGACGATACTTTATTATTTTATCATTATCACCCATAACACTAAACTTAATAGTATCTAAAAGGATACCTTCTTTATCATCAATATCAATATTCAATTCTTTTAAATATTTTTGATACTGTTCATCACCAATCGCAATTAATCTAATCGATGTTATATCCGATTCTTTTTCATCTAAAGCTTCTAAATATTGTTTATTATATTTAGGATTATTTAAACGTATATCGAGATAACGATAAATTGTATAATCATTAATATTATCTAAATTGGTTGATTCTATAACTTTATCATATGCTTCACTTTCATAATCAACAATAGCTGATAAAGATAAATTATAATCGGATACACTTAACATACCATCAAAGGTTGAAAAGGCTAAATTCATAAAATAATTTAAAGCAATAAAAACGGATACTGATGTTACTAAAGATATAATCGTTGTACGATATTTCTTTTTATTACGTTTAATATTCTTATAAGATATAGTACCTCCTATACCAAATATTTTTTTGATTAATTTAGGACTTCTTACTTGTTTAGCTTTAATCTTAATATTCGCACTATTACGTATTGAAGTAATTGGTGATACTTTAGAGGCTTTATGAGCACTTCTTAAAGCTGATAAATAAATTGTTAAAGAACCTAGAATAATCGCTACTAAAATAGGTGTAAAAGAAAAACCATAAATAAGTTTTAAGCCATCATATAACATATCTTTAATATAATAATTACTTATAATAATTAAAATATAAGAAGCAAGTAAGCCACATATGATACCTAAAGGAATACCTATAATACCTAAGATAGAAGCTTCATAAAAGACATTCTTTTTTATTTGTCTTTTAGTAGCGCCTACACTTCTTAACATACCATATTGTTTTATTTTTTCTGTTATTGATATATCAAAACTATTTTTAATACAAAAGATTGAAGATACAATAATAATGATTGTAACAATAACAACAACACTACCTAATCCTCCAACTGCACCATCATCAAAAGGATTAGTCTCTAATAATATTAAATAATTATTAATACCAATCTTATATTTTGCATTCTGATAATCTTCTTTTAAATCTTCTTCATCTAAACCAGGTAGTTCTCCTAAATAAACGTGTCTAAAAGTCGTTAATTTAATACCTAGAATGTTCGCTGTTACTTCTTTATACCTTTTGGCTCCATCTTTGGTATATCGAGCAAAGACATCTACTTTTTCATCTATCTTATCTAAATAAGTAATAAAAGTATAACCAGGTGCTGAATAACTTTCAATACTACTATCAGGTCTTTCCATAATACCAACAATCTTATATGTTTTAGAAGTGGTATTAATTATTCTTTCCCCTTCTTTTTTCTCTTCATCATACTTACCTTGAAAAGGATTATGTTGTTCTAATATTGCATCATCTAAACCAATTCTAGTACCAATATCAAGTGTTATTTCATCTCCTACTTTAAGAGTAACTCGGCCATTAGTCTTTAAATGGGTTGGAATAATAATTTCATCACTATTTTTAGGTAATCTTCCTTCAACCACACGAATAGCTAAATTATCAAAAGATTTTTCATTAAATGCTTTAACAAAGGCATAAGGCTTACTTTCATTTTTAGATTCTTCTATTTTAGCATACCCAATATTCTTGGTAAGAAAACATTCATCAATCGCTAAATTATTTTCAAATAATCCAATATCTTTTTTATCAACATCATAAAAAACAACATGATAGTTACCTCTTTGATAAGTTTCAAACCTAATTAATGAAGCAATAAAACTTGTATATAAAGAAGATAAAGCAGTAAGTAAAGCTACCGATAGCATAATACCAATAATTGTAACAATAGTTCTTTTCTTATTAAGTTTAAGATTTTTTATTGTTAATTTATTTAATAAATTCATATTATGCCTCCTCTACTATTCTTCCATCTTCAATATGAATAATTCGGTCAGCACATTTAGCTATTTCCATATTATGCGTAATCATAATAATGGTTTGTTTTAACTGCTTATTAGATTTCTTTAATAAAGCTACGATTTCATCACTTGATTTACTATCTAAGTTACCTGTAGGTTCATCAGCTAAAATAATAGTAGGATTAGTAATTAAAGCTCTTCCTATACTTGTTCTTTGTTGTTGTCCTCCTGATAACTCATTAGGTAAATGATTTCTTCTATCTTCAAGGCCTAATAAATTTAGCATATCATTAATGTCTTGATTATTAACTTCTCTATTATCAAGCACTAAAGGAAGTGTTATATTCTCTTCAACATTTAAGATAGGTATTAAATTATAAAACTGATATATTAATCCTACTTGACGTCTTCTAAAAATAGCTAATTTGTCATCATTAAAATTAAAGATATCTTGATTGTCAATATATACCTTTCCACTAGTTGGACGATCTACTCCTCCAATTAAGTGCAAAAGAGTACTTTTACCACTTCCACTAGCTCCTACAATAGCTACAAATTCTCCTTTATTAACACTAAAAGATACGTTATTAAGCGCTACTACTTTAGTTGAACCTTTACCATATATTTTAGTTAAATTCTCAACACGAAGTATTTCCATATTATCTCCTCCTAAAATGATTATATGATATCTTAAGTTACAACTAAGTTACAAAAAAAGGATTTTTTTAATCCTTTAATAATTCTAAGTATGTGGATAACTTTTCTTGCATAACAGTTAAAGGTGTATAACTTTCTAAAGAAAGTAAATTTTCTAAGATGTGTGTGGAAAAGCCACTTATCATTGCGACATCATTATCAAATTTGGTAATAGGTGTACCTAAGCTATTACCTGCGACATTCCAAAAGATAATCGTTGGTAACTTATAACCTTTATCTTTAAAAGTTTGTCTCCAACCTTGATAATTAGTACCTTCCTTAGAATAGATACTAGTATCAAACTCCATATCTGAAATGATGATAATATGACTAGGTAAATCTTTATCTTGAAGATTATTTTGAAGAGCTGCATCTAATATTAACTTAAAGACTAAGTCAATATCTGTATTCCAAGCATTAATCTCTTCCATGTTAGCAATCTTCTCAGTTAAAGTTTTACCTCTAACTTCTTGAAGTGTTGGTTTATCAGAGAAAGTAATAAAATGATTATGAAAGAATCCTTTGTTATGTTCAGCTAAATAAATAGCTAACCCTACTGATGTAAAATAAGGAATACCCTTATAGGATAACATTGATCCTGATGTATCAGCAACTACTAAGATGTTAGACTTATTACCATGTAAGATATCTTTTTGTTGTTCCCACATTAAGTCATATAAAGAATTATCACCTCTATGGTTATATACTTGTCCTACTATTTCATAGGCAAATAATCCTTTAGTATTGACTTTCGTCTTACCTTCTTTTAAAGACTCTTTATAAGCATTAAATCTATCTTCTATCTTCGCATTAAAAACACGATTATACTTAAGCATTGCTTTACTAGGTACTTTAGCAAATTCAATCTTATCGTAGTCTTTATTAGTAAGATTTTTTTCAATGATGTTAAGTTTACTACGTAAGGAACTTAATATCTTTCGATATTCTTGTTCGCTTAAGTCATAAGCTTTCATAAGCTTACGAGCTAAAAGACTATTCTTTCCATGGGTACGATGAGAAGGTAGCCATTTAGCTAATAAAGATGGATACTCACTTGTCATATCAAGACTCAATTGTTGATAAATATAATCTAATGTTTCTTTTTCAATAGGTGTATTAATACCTACTAATAAGTAATCATATCGTCCTAACTCACCTATAAAAGGTAAAACCTTTAAAGCTAAAGTAGGATAATTAAGACATAAATCCAGATAAATAAGTTTAAATAAACGTCTTTCTCCTTTACCATTACGAATATCTAAAAGATATAAAAGATTAGCAAGCGCTAAAGAAGCATCTTCATCTAAAGCTCGATGAAACATTCTTAAAACTTTACTATCTTCCATATTACGAGATAGTAACGTAAAGACATCTAAGTTATTATCATATGCACTATGATAATACTCACTACCCTTAGTATTTAAAATAGTATTTTTTTGTTTTAAACTATCTAGTAGGTTCATAATAACACCTCCAATATATTAAAAGACAAGCCACCAAAAACTAATTTTCTTATTTTTAAGAATTAAAACTCAGTATAAAAGTGTGCTGAAGGTGGCTTTACCAAGACGCTATTTAAAGATCCATTTATTTTTTTAAGAACTTGCTGAACGCGTCTTTCTCCTTTTGCTCCTTAATTATATAACATATCATAATAATAAAGGTCGCTTTAAAAGCGACAAAAAAAAATACTGTTATAATACAGTATTAGAAAAAGTATAAAGATAATCATTTATGACGTCTAAATCATAAATGCTATTATCTAAACAATAAGCAATAACAAGATCAAAGGTGTTACTACCTAAAGAATAACCCGCACTATTTAATAAGTTATTAAAATCGTTACGATTTAATCTTAAGGCGAAACCTAATTTTATAATTACGTTTCTTCTAGGTATGTAGTTATCACTACATCTAATTTTAGAAAATAGTTTTCTATCGATATCGACTTTTTTGTATATCTCAGAATCTTTATGGCCACTTTTATCTATATAAGAAAAAAGTAGTTCATTAAAGTTCTTTGACTTATGGTGACTTAAATAAGCTTGTATTGTTTCCATATGAACCCTCCTTAATTAAGAGAATAGAATCCTCCTATGATCATATTTTCAATTTTGGTTCATAAATAAATTTTAAGTCACCGAGTTAATTGCTTAACTCGCTAATAAATATATCAAATTATAAATAAAAAAGCAAGTATTTTTTATACTTGCCTTAAGATATATCTTTAAGAACTATTTTATAACCCTCAATACTAGTTTCTCTTAGTAATCCTTTAGTAATTAATTCTTGTATTTCATGAGAGCTATACCAAGCTACTTTTTCTACTTCTTCCTCTTGTAATGTTAAAGAGTCTATATCGATATCTTTCTTTAAATAATAAACATCAAATAATACCACACGATAGATAAATGTATCTAAATATTTAAAGTCTTCATTAGATATATCTAATCCTAACTCTTCTTTTACTTCACTTATAATAGCATCTTTACTTGTTTCGCCTGCTTTAACATGCCCTCCTGTTGTCGCAATAACATGTTCTTTATTTTTAGATGTAATTTGTAGTAAGAACTTTCCTTCTTGATTTTGAATAAAAATCATAACAACATTTATATAACAATCAGAAGGTATATCTTCTCCCCTAATAATTGTCTTGCCTACTAAATGTTTATCTTTATCATATAAATCTAAATACTCCATAAAGCCTCCAATATAGATTAGCTATTAATTAAGTCTCTAATTAGTAGTTCAAATTCATCATAGTATTTATCATAATTAATTGCTTCTATATTTTTTCTACACTTTAAAACTTGTTCAATTGTTTTATCTAATTCATCTATCTTAGGACATTTTATATAGTTTAGCTCTTTAATCCATTCATAAGTTTCCCATCTTTGATTATTATTTTTTATAACTACACATGGTGTTTCCGTAGCAGCACATAATAAAACTAACTCTAAACAATTAGTTATAACTACTTTAGCATTACATAATTTATATAATAGCCTGTCGATATGTTTTTTACCTTCACCTTTATTATTATCTATATCATAGATATCATGCATAGATAAGTCAATAAAAGTATGATACTTATTCTTTAATTGTTTAAGTGTAGTTTCATATATTTTCATTTCTTCTTTATTTTCAAAATCATTACTTAAGCTACATATGATATTTTTCCTTGTATATTTTGTACTAGGCTTAGTCATATTAAGAATCATATCTGGCATCAATATGCTTTTTACTTTAGGCAATTCTTTATTAATTATTTCATAAGATTTTTCATCTCTTAGAGCAAAAATTAAATTATTACAAGTCTTATAAAGATTAATATTATTTTTAAGAACTTTCAAATCATTTCCACTATCATTGATCGCAATACTTTTCTCAAAAAAAGTTTGTGGAAAAACAAGTATTTTATATTTTTTTAACAAATTAATAACTTTAGCATGTTTTCGCTGATACCCATAAGATAATGATTCTTGAGCATCTCCACCCTGAATAGCTATTAAATCTCTTTTATTTAAAAACATACGAACAATTAATACAATTATCTTATACATATATGTTTTAGGAAAAGAAATAACCGTATAATCTGGAAACCTTTCATTAAAAAATTTAAGTTCTCCCATATAGACAGCATTATTCTCTAATTTACCAGTAGCTGGTGCGCCTACAACAATCAATCTTGGCTTTGAAGATTTACACAATATTTTTATCATATTACAAGATTTTACTATCTCTTTCTTTAATTGATTTAACTTTTTTACAAAGCCCCGATACTTTAACAACAACATATGTAAAAAGTGATATTTTCTACACTTTATTTCATGAAATTCTCGAGAAGCCACCTTTTTCTCAAAACGTTTAGAAAAATTTACATATTTTTTTAGTGATGGATACGCTTCTAAAGCCTGCGCATAACTATAATCTCGCGCTTTTAATTTATTATTTACATTTTCAAATGTTTTATTTCTTACAATTCCATTAGGATTAATATAATAGTAGTATAAGACATCTGTTATATAAGCAATTTTTTTACATTTTACTAACGATTCTACATTAATGTAAATATCTTCAAAAGTCATGTTAACTGGAAAAAAATCGTCACGAAATAGTTCATGTTTATATAATCTGCGCCATACATGATTTGTTATATTTGTTCCTATTAATGATTCTTTAATTGCTGTTTCAGAATCCATGATACAATCACCTATGGTTCCTTTCCACATCCATCTTGCACCAAATGGATAATAGTTTGCATATTGGCAAATAACCATATCAGCATCATTATCTTTCATAGCTTGAACCATTCTTTCAACTAAATTTAAAGACATATAATCATCTGGATCAATAAAATATATATATTCTCCTGTAGCTTCTTTTAGTCCCCTGTTTCTAGCATCAGATAAGCCTCCATTTGCTTTATGAATTACTTTAATCCTTGAATCTTTTTTTTGCCAATCATCACATAATTTGGGGCAATTATCAGGTGATCCATCATCTACCATAATAATCTCTAGATTATCATACGTTTGATAAATAATATTAAGCATACATTTATCTAAAAATTCTTCAACCTTATATATTGGTAAAATTATTGATACTAAATTATTGATATATTTTTTCATCTATAAGACCTCACTTTCAATCAGTATAACATAATATTAATAGTTAAATCATCCTTACTTTCTAAACTTCTTTTGATCTAAATCATATTTATCCAAATTAAAATGTTCTTTTCTAGCTATTTTGATTAATTCTTGTTCACTTGCCTTTTCTACTTTAGATACTTCCATGATTGCCATTGGATAAAACTCGTTCATAGCAACTCCATAGTAATCTAATAAATCACTTCTTAATTTCTCATAATCTATATTCATAATTACTCCTCATAACTATACTAATTATATCATAATAAATTACTTTGTAATTGAATTATATAATAATGCCATAGTATTAATATCAAATTCACCATTATAAAGCTTATCTATTACTTTTTTAAAAACATCTATTTTAGGATTAACAAAATAAAATAATGTCATACAAGATTTTACTTTTAAATCATCAGGATATCCCAATATATCGGTTGGGTTATTATTACTTAAATCTAATAAAGCTTGTGCTATTTGAATTAAATTATTTCTTAAATACTCATTATTTAAGTATGCTTTAGCTTCAGCTATATTTTCTATGCCATAATATTCTGACATTGTACTAAACCCCAATCCTTTAAGTTGGGGAAAGATATACCAAATCCAATGACTACTCTTTTTTCCACTTTTAATTTCTTGAAGTGCTTGATTATAATTTTTCTTTTGAGCTTCAATAAATCTATCTAAACTATTCATTTATATACTTCTATCTAGTCTACTATTGTAAATATTTAGCAGACTTAACGTTAACGTTTATACCCTGCTCCATCTAAAAGCCATCTTATACATACTAAAATAACAATTAAAGTTATCATTTTCATCAATTCCTTTTATATATATTACCATAATTATAACATATAATTACCAATTTATTTAATTTGACGCAGAGAATTTCAATCATAATAACATAGTCATTGTAACCTGGAAAAAAATAGAATTTGAAATATGCAATAATAAAAGAAGTGTTTTACACTCTCTTCATGGATTTTTTTATATTATTTCTTATAATAGAATTTTAATCATTTATACAAATTACTTATCATTTCGCTCTATATAATATTACTTACTTAAAATATCCTTTATCATTATTAATTATTGTAAATGTTTCTTGAATAAAACTATATTCATATTTTAAAATTAAAGTAAATAAACAAGTATATGATATAATATTACTAAGAGTGTGATGTTATGATTGACATATGTGATTATTTAATATTTGTAATTAATAGAAGAAAAGGCAAGATGTTAGCATTAGATTTTAAAATAATTGATGGTAAATTATATGCATCTAATTATTATCAACCTGAAGAAAGAAGAAAATGGATAGAAGTTAAAGGTATAAATGGTATCCCTGTTACAAATTTTATCAGTGCAATAAAAGCTGAAGATTTATATAATATTGATAAAATGAAACAATATGGAATAAATATAAAAAATAATTGTGTTTTAGAATTAATTGCAGATGGAGAAATAATCAAATATGATGTATATGATTTTGATTCTCCTGATGAAATATTTACTAAACCATTTGAAATAAACAAGAATGTTGATTCGGAAATAGTAATTGATTTTAATAGTAATCCATCACAAGATAATACTATGTTAAATTATGCAAGTACAACCGTTAAATCAATTCTTAGCATATTAAATGGAATGGCTATTTCAAATGCTGACAAAGAAGAAATAACTGATATATTAAACACAATTACTCAATTTAATGATACATTTGCTGATATAAATGACAATTTAGACATGATTTTTCTATCAACACAATTATTAATGTTAGACTCTGAAATTCATAATGTTCCACTTAATATTCAAAGAATGATGAAATATGATTTGAATTTTAATTTTGGAATGGGAGATTATCAAAATACAAATAATGCCATTTTAACAGATGGTAAAATTGATTATCGAAAAGTAATGGTAATGATGAGAAATTGTGTCGCTCATTCTAACTATAAAGTAAAGGATGGAATCGTAGAATTCTATGATTCAGGAAAAAATAAACTAAATTTTACTATTCATAAAGATAAACTAAAACTTTTATTTAACGAATTATATAAATTCTATTATTTAAATGGCACATTTCCAATGATTTATGCGAAAACTATTGTTAATAACCCTAATCCTTTTTCAGAAGATGAATTAATTGAATACCTATGTGGAATAAAATTATTTGAAATGAGTAATCTTACTTTTAAAACTTTTGAAAGTGAAAAAGAGCAAAAATCTATGGATGATATTCTTGATTATGATTTAAATGAGTTTACTAAAAATACTGAATTTTTTAAAGAGAACGCTATAAGCGAATTTGAGATTCATTTAAAAAAGCATTTTAATGACGATTGCAAATTAATTCATAAAAAAATTACTAAAGAAGATATGGAATATGTTTTGTTTAATATCAAAAACATGGGAGAAGATTATTTTTATAAATTAGGAAGAACATCTCAAATTAATATAATTGAAACATTAATCAAAAGAAGATATAACAAAAACTCCGATTTATTAAGTGTCATAGATGAAACAATAAACTATAAATATGATAGTAATGATTCACTAACTTCTAATTCTACAAATTACATAAAAATGCAGACAAAAATTGAACTTTTGATTATGTCTTTAATAAACAATATATTTTTATTCTGTTATAACCAAAACCCAGCAACAATAGATGCAAGTAGTGTTAGATTTCCAAAACATGTATACGAAGATTATTTAAAAAGTCAAATTGAGCAATTTTATAATGCTTCTAGAGAAGCTACTAATTATAGAGCAATCTATGATTCATTGCTAAAATTTGCTTCTACCCAAAAATTTGATGAAGAAGATTATAGAAATGCTGAAAAAAATATAAATAAATGGGGAAATAAGACAATACAATATAAAAATAGTATTGAATCCATAAATAAAATTATAGATGGAACAGCAACCGATGAAGTATATAATTTAGTCAATAAAAATATATTACATGAGATTAGGCATTGCTTAGCGCATAAGCCAATGGTTAATTGTAATGATTTTTCACACATACGTAATTCAGTCATAACTCTTCAAGAAGTATATGAAGGACAAACAAAATTTAGTACATCAATAAGTTTAGAAGAAATCATCAAAGCTATTAATCATTCTGATTTTTTAAAATCCATTTTAGATGATAATCAACATTTTATAAAGCATAAGTAGGTATATACCTACTTTTTTATTAAAAAATCTAAATAAAATGGCACCCAATTAAGGATGTCTTCATATGCTTTTTTCAAAATTTTTTTAGGAAACGAATTTCATTCTCTATTTATAAGATATTTTAGTTTTTTATAATTTATATACTTGTATATGTAAAATATTTATTAGTAGTTTCATTTTATAAGCTAATGTTTTATTTTGATAAATTGTAATTGATTAAAACAAAATAATAATTGCTACAAGAAAAATAAATATTGCTACAAATAATGAGAAGTATGCCGTTGATCTATTAGTTTTCCAATTCTCTATTGCTTGGATTATCATTAATACACCCAATAATGGTTCAAAAACATTGATTGCATTATCCCATATATTGAATATCTGCATTAAAGCTAAGGCTATAATAGTAACAGAGATAATTAATCCAAATATTGTTAGAATTTTAAATGGAATTGTTTTTTTATTCCAATCTTTTAATTTCACTTTATAAAACCTCACTTTCAAATTACTTTTTGTTTCACTAAATATTATAGCATTTATTTAAAATATCTTTTATTTTTCTTAAACAAGATTTTATATATTTTGTCGCCTAGGCAAAATCTCATATCGTGAAAATCCTTTAAAACAAACAAAATGGAGCGCTATTGTGCTCCTTCAGGGCGAAATCTTTTTAAATCTTTTTTGTTTATTTCAAATTAGAAAAAATTAAAACAATTTATTAAAAATCTAGAAATTTAATGTCTAATTATTACCTAAATTTTATATTTTA
>CANQON010000027.1 GCA_947625505.1 uncultured Bacilli bacterium | reverse complement strand
AGAATATCCTAGATTTTTCATTTTTTATGAAAAAAAGACAAATAAGTAAAAATATTTACCTATTTGTCAACAGTCTGCAAGAAGCTTATTAAGCTTCTCTTTTTATATCCATAATAACAGGTAATATAATAGGATTACGACCTGTCTTTTCATATATATAAGTAGATAAACTACTTACTATTTCACTTTTTATTTCACTATAATTAACATGATTAGATATTTTACTATTAATAGCTTGATTACTTATCTCTTCTAATTCTTTTAAGAAATCAATATTATCTTGAATTAAAACAAAACCACGTGATGTAATATTAGAACTGCCTAATAAATGATTATTTTTAGTATCAATATTGGCAATGACAACAACGATTCCATCACTAGACATTAATTTACGATCTTTCATAACAGCTGAACCTATTTCACCGATACGATTACCATCAATATAAACATCACCTGCTAAAACAGATCCTTCTTGTTTTACCTTTCCTTTATACATCGATAAGACATCACCATTTTTTAAGATAAATGTGTTTTCTCTTGGTATACCACATTCAACTGCTAGATCAGCATGTTTCTTTAGCATGCGATATTCTCCATGAAAAGGCATAAAATATTTAGGATTAAATAGTCTTAACATTAGTTTTAATTCTTCTTGACTACCATGTCCAGAAGTATGAACATCAGTTAATGATGTATTCGTGCATACTTTAACACCTTGTAAGTATAATTGATTAATTATTTTAGATATACTTAAAGCATTACCAGGTATTGCTGATGATGAGAAAATAACTAAGTCATCATGCTGTAATTTAATTTGACGATGACTACCATTAGCTATACGTGATAAAGCAGCTAATGGTTCTCCTTGAGATCCTGTACAAAGTAAACATACTTTATGAGGAGGTAAGGTATTAGCTTCTTCTGGTGTAACAAATATCTCTTTATGTTTAATATATCCTTCATTTAGAGATATTTCAATATTATTTTCCATACTGCGACCAAAGATAGCTATACGACGATCATTTTTCTTACATGTATCAACAATATGTTTTAAACGATAAATATTAGAAGCAAAAGTTGCGATGATAATTCGTCCATGATGTTCTAAAAATATTTCGGATAAAGCTTCGTCAACTTTTGATTCACTAGCACTAAATCCTTCATTTAGTGCATTAGTACTATCACTTAATAATAATGTAACACCTTTTGCGCCTATAGCTGCCATTTTTTGTAAATTAGACATTGGCCCAATAGGGGTTAAGTCGAATTTAAAGTCACCTGTTGTGACGATAGTACCATTTGGTGTTGTAATAGCAATACCATGTGAATCTGGTATAGAATGTGTTGTCCTAAAAAATTCAACACTCATCGTTTTAAATTTTACTTTTGTTTTTTCCGTATATACATATAAATTTTTAAAGTGAATATCTCGTTCTTCTAATTTTTTTCTAATTAAACCAACTGCTTGGTTTGGAGCATATATGGCAGGAATATTGACTGTTTGTAATAAATAAGGTATTCCTCCTATATGATCTTCGTGCCCGTGTGTAATAAAAAGTGCTTTGATTTTATTTTCGTTTTTCTTTAAGAAAGTAAAATCAGGTATTATATAATCGATTCCAGGTAATTCATTAGATGGAAATGTTATACCTACATCAGTAATGATTATTTCATTATCTGACATGATACAATACATATTTTTTCCAACTTCACCTAAACCACCTAAGGCAAATACTTTCGTACTGCCACTGTCAAATAACTTCAAAAAAATTCTCCTTTCTGTAAGTTTCAAATTCAACTACAACATTATACCTTTTTTTTACATATTTGTCTACCCAACATTAAGAAGATTTATTTACACCTAATTATTAATATGATATAATTCTAGTGTATAAAAATAGAGAAATATACCTTTAGGAGGCATTTATGAATACTATTAATATTGATACAAGTCGTGTTAATACGCATGTATTACCAAATATAAATAAAACGGGTTCATATTTAGATAGAGCAAAATTTAATAGTAACATGTTAAAGAAAATGTTGCCTAAAGATTATAATCATATAAACTCTGTTAATAATATTGATAGTCAATTAGTATCCCTTAAAGCAGATAATGATAGTATTGGATCAAAGGTAGAAGAAAAAGCTCTTGAAGCCGATAATATTGAAACTAAAAATAGTAATAAAGCTGATAGTCTTTTCTCAGGAATAATAGGTTTCATTTCTGGTGAATCCAAAAATGAAGAAAAAAGTAAGGATAAAAAGAAAGAAAATAAAGATAATTCTATCGAAGAAATAATGAATTCCCAAGTACGTCCTACTATTGAAGGTATACTTAGTGAACTCGGTGTTGATTCAAAAATAAAAGCAATTATTGTTGATACAATCATTGATTATTTGCATACTTTTAGTAAAGCACAATTAGCTGTTATGGGACTAACTGTTAAATTACATGGCTATCCTTTAAGTGGTAAAGAAACAATAGAAATTTTAAATAGATTAGAAGAACAAAATGTTCCTATTGGAGATATTGTATTATTAGCATTAAAAAAGTATGTTACTAATATTCAAATCAATTTAGATACGAAAACAATAGATCGTTTTTTAGATTATTTTAAAGATTATCCTAATGATTTAGATACTCTTATTACGGCATTTACTAGTGAAAGTGAATCAGTTTTAGGAACTTTTAGAAATTTATTACCTGTCATTATTAGAATGGGTAGAGAAATGAACTTAAAGTATGATGATTTAGTAGCTATTGTACCTGATTTACCTAATATAGTTATTGAAAAAGCTGACTCTGTTTTCTCACAACTTGGTTTTAGTTCTAGAATAACCGAAGATAATCTTGAACAATTAGTTAATGCTTTAATATATGATGAAGGCGATGACTTATATGAAAAAGTTGTAAGTGCCTTACCTTATTTAAAGAAAGATTTAGCTAAGTTAATTTGGGATCAACCAATAGTAGCGATAGATCCTAATAGTCCCGAAATGACTAGACTTTTAAAACATTTCTTTGAAAATATTGATACATCATTAGAATATTTAGATGAGGCTCTAACATTAAATCAAGATGGAGCAAGTATTTGGGATCAAACAATGGCATGGTTCAAATTATATAAATATTTAGATCCTGGATTAGGTGGTCATATATCAATAGGTGCTGCAATAACTGTCAAAGGAGTTACAAGTATTGGGCAAAAAATAGATGGCTGGATAGAAGATGCAGGTGCTTTTGTTTCAAATGGGGCTTCATCTCTATGGGAAAAGTTTAGTTCTACAAAATTTGGTAGAAAAGTAAATTCAGGTTTTTCAAAATTAGCGAATAAAGCATCTGACATATGGGATGATTTTGAATCATCTAAGGTTGGAGGAACTATTGTATCAGGATTTAATTCCTTTATAGATGATGCTGAATATTATGGTGGTAAAGCTAAAGATTGGTTAGAAGATACGGGTGCTTATATATCTGAAAAAGCAACAGATACATGGTATAGCATTACTGAAGGATTAAGTGACTTTGGTGATTGGGTAGGAAGTTTATGGTGATTATATGAATATTAGAGAAAAAGTATTAAATCGTGATCCTGTTATGCGTATGGTATTAGCCTTTAATAACTTTATCAAACAAAATAGTGATTGGACTAATCGTATCGAAAATGTTATTACTAATCAATTTAAAGGATTAAGTGATTATGACTTTGAATATGATAAGAGATTATATAGTTTTTATTACCAATATATAAATGATAAAGTAGTTAAATGTTGTGTTAGAGAGTATCAAACTTTTTACGACAACGCTAAAAGTTTTGAATATATCTTATTTGATTATAATTTATCTAGTAATAATATTACGCAAGTATATAAAAGTGGAGCATATTCTTTAACTAATTAATGAAGTAGGTTATCCTACTTTTTTTCTTAAATCTCTTTAATTTTAAAGATATTTATAGTAAAATAGATATGTAAACAATTAACTATAGGAGGTTATTATGGGATTATTCAGCAAGTTTAAAAATTTATTTACATCTAATAAAGAGCAACAAGAAGAAGTTGAAGTTTACGATAAAGGGTTAGAGAAGAGTCGTAAAGAATTTGTTTCGAAAATTTCTTTACTTAATATGAAATATAAAAAGGTAAGCCCTGAATATTTTGAAGAATTAGAAGAAATATTAATTATGGCCGATATTGGTGTTAATACGGTTATGGAGTTTGTAGATAAATTAAAGAAACGTGTTAAACGTGAAAATATTGAAAATAGCGAAGATTTAAAAGAAATTATCGTTGACGAAATGTTTATTATTTATGTTGATAACTCTATAATGGTTAATAAAATTAAGTATGCTGATGAAGGACCTACCATTATACTATTTGTTGGTGTTAATGGTGTAGGAAAGACAACGACTATTGGTAAAATTGCTGACAAATTAACAAATGAAGGGAAAAAAGTTTTATTAGTAGCTGGTGATACTTTCCGCGCAGGAGCAGTAGAACAATTAATTGAATGGGGCGAAAGAACTAATTGTCCTGTTGTTTATAAAGATAATGCTGATCCATCAAGTGTCATTTATGATGGTGTTCAAAAAGCTTTAGATGATAATTATGATGTTGTTTTAATTGATACAGCAGGAAGACTACAAAATAAGAGCAATTTAATGGCTGAACTAGAAAAAATGAATAAAGTTATTGGTAAGTTAGTACCAAATGCTCCTCATGAGACATTATTAGTAATAGACGCTACTACAGGACAGAATGGTATTAGTCAAGCTAAAGAGTTTCAAAAAATTACTAATATTACAGGTATTGTTTTAACTAAATTAGATGGTACAGCTAAGGGCGGTATTGTCTTAGCTATTAAAGAAGAAGTAGGAATACCTGTTAAATTTGTTGGTTTAGGAGAAACAGCTAAAGATTTACAAGTGTTTGATATTGAAAAATATATCTATGGATTATTTAAAGATATGTGAGGTTAATATGCATAATGTTGAAATAATTGATATTAAATCATTTTCGTTTAAAAGAATTAGCTTGTATATTCAATTAATATTATTAATTGCTTTAATTGGATGTGGTATAGCGTCTTTCTTTGTGGATCAAAAGATAATGATGCCAATCATATATGGTGTTTTAGGTTTATTGATGTTGATTATGGCTTATAATAATAAAAATTTTTATAAAAGAAAGGCTATGACCTATATTTATTTGATATTAAGTGTTATACTTATAGGTAGTATGATAGTTGAAATAATATGGTAGAAGTAAGACTAGGAATATTATTTGATTATTATGGAGAATTATTAACAGAGAAACAACAAGAATTTTTTAAAGATTATTATTTTGATAATCTAACTTTACAAGAAATTGCTGATAATAATAAAATAAGTCGTAATGCTGTACATAAAACATTAAATACAATTAATACAAAACTAGAGTATTATGAAGATAAATTAAAACTTTATGATCGCGCTATGAAGATGCAAAAAATAATAAAAGATTTAGATGAGAATAAAAGAAATCAAATTATGGATTTGATGTAATAAGAAGGGTGATAAAATGTTTGGAAGAATCGTTTATATAAGCGATAATGTTGCGCATGTCGAAGTACCAAAAACTAATGATGTTGTTGTTAACTTAATGAATAGACATGTTGTATTTGAAGATGAAGATAAAAGAATTTTAGGAGAAGTAGAAGATGTTTCAGCTGAAGTTATGAAGATAAGATTCTTAGGAGAATTAGCTGCTGATCATTTTATCGGTGGTGTACTTCGTAAACCTAATTTAACAGCTAAAACAAGACTTATTAATGCTGAAGAATTAAAAATAATTATTGGAGGACCTACTGAAGGATCTTTTATGCTAGGTGTTAGTCCTTTATATGATGAGATGCCTATTAATATTGATATTAATGAAGTATGTAGTAATCACTTAGCTATCTTTGGTAATACTGGTAGTGGTAAATCATATGGAGTAGCTCGTTTTATTCAAAGCTTATTCTATAATCCTAATTTTTTACCATTTAAGTCTAACTTTATGATTTTTGATGCTTATGGTGAATATCATAATGCTTTTAGAAATCTAAATCAAATAAATCCAAACTATAACTTTAAGTTTTATACAACTAATAAGTCACAATTAAAAGAAGGAGGAGAACTTTTACGTATTCCTCTATGGCTTCTTACGGTTGATGATTTTGCCTTATTATTGAGTGCTGAAAAACATTCTCAATTACCTATTATTGAGAGAATGCTTAAATTAGTAAGAGTATTTGCTACTGATGGTGATATAAGTACAAGATATAAGAATCACTTAATTGCGAAAGCTATTATGGATATCATGTATACTAATCAAACTTCAGCTAGTAAAAGAAATGATATTTTCTCAATATTAGCTAGTTGTTCAACAAAACAATTTAACTTAGAAGCTCCTGTACAAGGATTAGGATATGTACGTAAATTTCGTGAATGTTTCTTAATTGATACCTCAGGACAATTTACTGAAAGTGTTTTAATTACTCAATATATAACTTCTTTTATTGATGAAGAATTAGAGAAATATGAACCTACACCAAATCATTTCTTTACGTTAGATGATGTAGAGAAAGCTTTACAATTTACTTTAATATCTGAAGGATTACTTCGTAATGAACAATTATATAATGAAGCTATAACTTTAAAAGTTCGTTTACATGCTTTAGCAGTTGGAGAAAATAAAGAGTTCTTTAATTATCCACAATATATAACAATGGAAAATTATATTGCTTCTTTAGTTACTTATAATAACAAAAAAGCCCAAATTGTTAACTTTAACTTAGAGGATGCTGATGATCGTTTATCTAAGACTATTGTTAAAATATATGCTAAATTATTCTTTGATTTTACTAAGAGATTAAATGAAAGAGCATCTATACCTTTCCATTTAGTATTAGAGGAATCACATAGATATGTTCAAAACGATAATGATAACTTCTTACTTGGTTATAATATATTTGAGCGTATTGCTAAAGAGGGACGTAAATTTGGTATGTTGTTATTCTTAATATCTCAAAGACCAGTAGAATTATCTGAAACCGTTATATCACAATGTAGTAATTTCTTAATCTTTAAGATGACACACCCTAGAGATCTAGAATATATGGAAAAGATGTTACCTAATATGAGTGCTGAAATTATGGAAAAACAAAAGAGTTTACAACCAGGTACTTGTGTAGCCTTTGGTAGAGCTTTTAGTATTCCAATGATTGTTAAGATGCCATTACCAAATCCAGAACCATATAGTACAAATGCTGATATTGTAGGTCGTTGGACACATTAGTTATGTTAAAAGAAAGTGTTAAAAAACACTTTCTTTTTTCATATATTAAACTATGAAATATTTAATTGCTCATCGCTCATTAGATAATCATAATTATCATGAAAATAGTCTTTTAGGTGCTATAGATTGTTTAACCAAAGATTATATTTCAGGTATTGAAATAGATGTTAGAATAACTAAAGATAAAAAATTAGTTATGTATCATAATCTTTTATATAATTTAAATGGTATAAATAAGTTATATTATAAAGATCTAAAAGATATTGATCTATTAGAAGATTTATTAAAAAAAATTAAATCGAATAAGATTATCTTATTAGATATTAAGTGTGAGACAAATAATTATCAAGCGTTAGTAAAATGTTTAATTAAATTATTAAATAAATATCCCTTAAATTACTATATTTGTTCTTTTAATTATCAATTAATAAAAGATATAAGAGGGAAGATAAATTATCCTATAGGGATATTTATAACAGATTTAATTAATAAAAATAAAAGTTATGCACATTTATCTTTTTTAGCGCTATCTAAAAATAGTTATGAAGATGTAGATTATAAACTAAAATTTGTTTGGACAATAAATAATAAAAAAGATTTAGATAAGTATGAATATATTATTACAGATAAGGCTTATTTATTAAAATAAGAAGCATTTTCCATAACAATGATGGCATCTTTATCTATTCTTTTAATTAAGTGAGCTAGTTTAAATTTTTTCTTACGAGGAATCATAATTAATAATATTTTTTTAGCGTCATTTATCCCAAATCCATCTAAAGTTGTAACTTGATATTCTAATTCTCTTAGTTTTTTAGTAAGAATACTTTTACTTTCTGTAATGCATGTTATCATGTTATTACCTAAAGCTATTTTTTCTTCGATAAAGCAACCTAGGTATGAACCTACACCACATCCTAATGCATAAGCTAAAATACTAATAGGTTCTTTCATAAAATTATCAAGTATAGATATTGTTGAATATATCCAAATAAGCGTAATAAAAAAGTTAAGAAGTGAAGCAATTAACTTCTTGTGATTAGATAAAAGAATAATTCTAATTGTTGTTAAAATATTTTCAATTGTTTTAGCGCTAAAAATTAATAAATAAGTCATGGTATCACCATAATTATTATTTGATTAAAAGGAGTTAATATACAAAAAGGATGGATTTTTCCTTTATTAAAATGGTATAATAATGCATAGGTGATTATATGTTTGAAAGTTTAGGAGATAGATTACAAACAGCAATTAATAAAATAAAAGGTTATGGCAAAATAACAGAAGAAAACATTAGTGATGTAACAAGAGAAATAAGACTTGCTTTACTAGAAGCTGATGTTAACTATAAAGTTGTAAAAGAGTTTATTAATAATGTTAAAGAAAAAGCTTTAGGAGAAGAGGTTGCTAAATCTTTAAAACCTGGAGAAATGTTTGTAAAAATATTAAAAGATGAGTTAGTAGATTTACTTGGAGGAGAACAAGCTCCATTATATACAAGTGGACATCCATCTATTTTGATGTTAGTAGGACTACAAGGTAGTGGTAAAACTACAACTATTGGTAAACTAGCTTTAAGATTAAGGAAAAAAGAAAAGAAAAATCCTTTGTTAGTAGCTTGTGATGTGTATCGACCTGCCGCTATTGATCAGCTAAAGACTTTAGGAAAAGAACTTAATATTGAAGTATATTCTGAAGGTAAGGGTAATCCTGTCGAGATTGCTAAAAACGCTATCAATTATGCTAAAGAAAATAAATATGATTATGTTTTAATAGATACCGCAGGACGTTTACATATAGATGAAGAATTAATGGATGAATTAAATAATATCAATAATGAAGTACATCCAAATGAAATATTACTTGTTATTGATAGTATGACAGGACAAGATGCTATTAATGTTATTGAAGGATTTAATGATCGCTTACCTCTTACAGGAGCTATATTAACTAAGTTAGATGGTGATACAAGAGGAGGAGCTGCTTTATCCATAAGACATTTAACTAATGTACCTATTAAATTTATTGGTATTAGTGAAAAGTTAGATGGTTTAGATGAATTTTATCCTGAACGTATGGCTACCCGTATTTTAGGTATGGGTGATATTATGACTATGCTTGAAAAGGCAGAGGAAGTAATAGATCAAGATGAAGCTATGAAAACAGCTAAAAGAATGCAAGAAGGAAAATTTGATTTAGAGGATTTCTTATCGGCTTTAAAACAAGTTAAGAAATTAGGACCTTTAGAAAATTTACTTAAATTAATGCCTGGTATGCCTAAAGAAGCACGAAATATTAAAGTAGATCCTAAAGATATGGCTCATATTGAAGCTATTGTGTTATCTATGACACCATATGAAAGAAGACATCCCGAGTGCTTAAAAAATAGTCGTAAGATAAGAATATCTAAAGGATGTAATCGCCCTGTAGAAGAAATAAATCGTTTATTAAAGCAATTTGAAGAAATGAAAAAAATGATGAAAATGATGAAAAGTGGTAAAATGCCATTTAAGATGTAAAGGGTAGATATGACTACCTTTTTTTCTTGTTTTTTTTATGCTGTAATGTTATTATTAATATGATAGGTAAGTGATGATATGAATAATAATTATTCACAAATGGAAAAAGAAGAAGTATTAGATTCCTTAAAGACTAATCTTGAGGGTTTAAATAATCAAGAAGTAGAAACTCGTATCAAAGAATATGGTTTAAATGAACTACCAAAAAAGAAAAAAGATGGAATTGTTAAAATCTTTTTAATGCAATTTGTAAATGCTATTACATTAATTATGATTGTAGCGTGTATTTTATCTTTTTTAATTCATGAATATACTGATGCAATAGCGATTATCTTTATAATTATGGTTGATGCTATTATGGGTACTATTCAAGAATGGAAAGCTAATAAAAGTGCTGAAGCCTTAGCTGATATGATAAAAGTAAGGGCTCAAGTAATTCGTAATGGACATGAAATGGAAGTAGATGCATCTAATTTAACAATAGGTGATATCATAATGCTTCAATCAGGAGTAAAAGTATCAGCCGATGCTCGTATTTTATCATGCAGTAATTTAACCATCGATGAATCAGTATTAACAGGTGAGTCTTTAGCAAGTATCAAAAATGATTTAATTAGTCATGCTAAAAGTGTTAGTGATACTAAAAATATGGTATATGCAGGTACAAGTGTTATTACAGGACGTGCAACAGCTGTAGTAACAGCTGTAGGTAGTAATACTGAAATAGGTAAGATAGCTACTAAAGTTATTAATACAGAAGAGACTCCTTCACCCCTTACGATACGTATGGAAAAGTTTACTAAACAAATTAGTTTATTAATTGTCGGCATAGCTATTTTATTAGTAATTCTTTTATTAAGTAAAAATTATAAAATAGAAGATATATTTATGTCAGTAGTAGGACTTGCTGTATCAGCTATGCCAGAGGGATTACCTTTAGCGCTTACTCTTGCCTTAACTATAGGATCTAATCGTATGGGTAAGAAAAATGTTATTGTTAAGAAGCTTAATGCTGTTGAAAGTTTAGGAAGCTGTACGGTTATAGCGAGTGATAAAACAGGTACTTTAACAGTTAATGAGCAAACTGCTAAAAAAATAGTACTACCTGATAATGAGACTTTTGATATTGAAGGAACAGGCTATAACTTTGAAGGTAGTGTTATAGGTAATAAAGAAAAAATATCTTTAGTTTATACGATTGCTAAACTAGGGGTATTAAATAATGAAGCAGGCTTAAAATATGAAGATAATATTTTAACTAGTTATGGCGATAGTATTGATATAGCTTTTTTAGCTTTAGGTGGAAAATTAAAAATAAAAACGGATGATATTAAGAAATTAGCTAGTATTCCTTATGAATCAGAAAATAAGTATTCAGCTATTTTCTTTGAAGATAGTGATGAGATATTTTGTTCTGTTAAAGGCTCTTTAGAAAAAGTCTTTGACTTTTGTGATAAGATGTATCTTAATGATAAAGTAGTACCTTTAGATAAAGAAAAAATAAAAAAACAAAATGAAGAATTAGCTAAGGATGGATATCGCGTTATAGCTTTAGCTATTAGTAATATGGATACTTTTATTAAGAAAGATTACTATAGTGATAAAGATATTCCTAAGTTAACTTTTGTTGGCTTAGTAGGCTTTATTGATCCTATTCGTGAGGAAGCTAAAGAATCTATTGGTAAATGTCGTCGTGCAGGTATTAAAGTTGTTATGGTTACAGGAGATCATCCTTTAACAGCATATAGTATTGCGAAAGATTTAGGTTTAACTAATACTTTTGATGAAGTAACAACAGGAATTGATATTGATAAAGAACTAGCTAAAGGAAAAGAAAATTTTGATGAGTTTGTTAAACATAAGAAAGTCTTTACAAGAGTTACACCTATTCAAAAACTAGAAATAATTGAATCTTTTAAACGTAATGGCGAATTTGTAGCTGTAACAGGAGATGGAGTAAATGATGCTCCTGCTATTAAAGCTGCTAATATTGGTATAGCTATGGGTAGTGGATCAGATGTAGCTAAAGAAACAGGTAATATGATTATTATTGATGATAACTTTATGTCAATTGTATCTGGTATTGAAGAAGGAAGAAATGCATATGCTAATATACGTAAAGTTGTTTATATGTTAATATCTTGTGGCTTAGCAGAAGTATTATTCTTCTCATTATCTATTTTACTTGGATTACCTATGCCTTTAGTAGCTGTTCAATTATTATGGCTTAATTTAGTAACTGATGGTTTACAAGATTTAGCTCTTTCTTTTGAAAAAGAAGACGATGATATCATGGATGAAAAACCTAGAGATCCTAAAGAGTCTTTATTTGATAAAAAACTAATTCAAGAGATTGCTATATCAGGATTATATATTGGTATTATTGTCTTTATTGTATGGGTATTCTTATATAATAAAATGCCAGATAATTTACCTTTAGCACGTGGTTATATAATGGCTTTAATGGTATTTATGCAAAATATTCATGTCTTTAATTGTCGTAGTGAAAAAAAGTCTACTTTTAAAATATCATTATCTAGTAATTGGTTTGTACCAATAGCTGTTTTTTCATCTATATTGTTACAAATAATTATTATGGAGGTTCCTTTCTTGAGTCATTTTATGGGAACAGAGAGTATTCCATACTTACATCTTGTTTATCTACTTTTAGCAGCTTTACCTATTTTGCTTGTTATGGAGTTATATAAATTAATTAAAAGGAAGATAAGTAAATAATGTTATATATTGAAGATTATGGAACTGTTCATAAAGGCATTAAGAATGCTATAAATCAAGATAATGTCTATTTAAATGGCTTTTCATTACCGATGAAGAATGAAGGATTAAATAATTATCAAGTAAAAAATAGTAAACCAAATAATTTAATTTATTGTGTCTTTGATGGTATTGGAGGGTTAAATAATGGAGAATATGCTTCCTTTATAGGAACAAATATTCTAAATAAATATCCAACTGATAATATTAATAATTTAATAGATGAAATAAATACAAAGATATATTTAGAACATAATAATATGGGAACAACTATGTCATTAGTAACTATTGATGATGTTTTAAGAACATATCAAATAGGGGATAGTCCTATCTACATATTTGATAATAATAAACTAACTAAGTTAGTAGAACAAAATAGTAATTTATTGGATAACTATTTAGGAAAAAGTGATACTATTAAAGTTAGCATGAAAGAATTTAAATTAACACCAGGTATGAAGATTGTTATATGTTCTGATGGACTTAGTAAGGAAGTATCTGATGAAAATATTGAAAGTGTGTTAAAAAACACTGATGAAGCTTTATACATAACACAAAAATTATTAAATGAAGCTTTGAAAAATGGTGGTAATGATAATATTTCGATTATTACATTAGTATGTAAGTATAAACTTTTTGGCAAAATATAAGGGAATGCTTTAATAAGCATTTTTCTTATGTCTTATAGTCATTCGTACATTCTCTTTAGTATCCTTGTCATATTATAAATTAGGTAAGGAGGATTTTTTATGTTTAATCAAAACAATAATATGTTTGGACGTCAATGTTGTGAAAGACAAGGAAGAGAAGTTATTGAGCCTACCATTAATAAATGTGTAGAAAGAGTTTATCAACATGAAGTACCACATATTTGTCCAATTCATACTCATATAATTAATCGTCATGTATATAATCATACTTATACACCTAGATATACATGTTCAGAAGAAAATCAAATTGTTAATAATGAGTGTGGAAAATGTAATGGATTTATGAATAGATAATTCGATAGATAAGGCATTTACTAGATGCCTTTTTTAGTTATTCATGATATAATATAAATGTAACGATAGGGGTGCTAGAAAATGTCGGTAGAAAATAAAAATTGGGAATACCCATCATTAGATTTACTAATTAATACGAAAAAAGAAGATTATAATTTTGAACAAATACAATCTAGTATTATTATTATTCGTGATACATTAAGAGCTTTTAATTATCAAGGTATCATAATAGAGGTTAGTGTTGGCCCTTCATCAACAAGATATGTAGTTGAAGTTGAAGATAATGATAGTATTAAAGAAATATTGAATCTTAAAAGTGAATTACAAATGGCTTTGGCAGCTACTAATGTAGAATTATCTAATTCTAAACCTAAAACAGTTGAAATTGATGTTTATAAGGGAGAAAGAAGTTTTGTTAGTTTCTTGCCTGCTATGAAAAACTTAAGTGAAATTGATCCATATCATAAAAGAAAGTTAGTATTAACGTTAGGTAAAAATAAATTAGGAAAATTTGTTTTTGCTGATTTAAAGAATGCACATCATTTTTTAATTACAGGATCTACAGGTAGTGGTAAATCTGTATGTGTAAATAACTTTATAATGTCACTTATTATGCGAACAACACCAGAAGAAGTAAAATTAATGTTACTTGATTCAACGCGTGTTGAATTAGCGCCTTATAATGGTATACCACATTTATTACTACCTACTATTACAAGTTTTAATAAAAGTGAAGCAGCTATTAAAAAATTAAATAGTATTTTAGAAAAACGTTTAAATATTTTAAAGGGAAAAGATATTGATACGTATAATAGTAGTGCGGATAAGAAATTACCTTATATTATAGTTGTTATTGAAAGAGTATCTAACTTAATACAAAAGAAAGATGTCCATGCTGAATTTACTAAATTATTAAAAGAAGGCAGTCAGGTAGGTATTCATTTTATTATGACTACGGAAAGTCCTTCAGCCAATGTTATCTTGCCATATATAAAGGATATTGATATGGCTAAAATATCATTTGATTTATCAGTAGAAGAAGATGCTGTTAATATGTTTGGTGTTTCAGGAGCTGAAAGACTTCTTAATAATGGTGATATGTTATTTCTACCAGCAGGCTCTAAAGAGTTAGTAAGAATTCAGGGAGCTTTTGTTGCAGATGATGAAATACTTAATGTTGTATCTTTCTTAAGAAAGTAACCTTAAAGACAAATAAATTTTGTCTTTTTTTTATTTTTTTCATTTAAAAAAAAGGAAATGAGAAAGTTATCAATAATAATATAGTAGAAGGGAGTGATACCATGAAATGGTATTCGGGTCGTTATGACAGAGCTTTTAAAGAGGTCATGTTAAAAGAATCTAATCAAGATATCTTAAAATCATTGTTAGAGAAAATCCTTAATCTACAAATTAGTTCTATGCGTATTTTAAATAATGAACGTTTAAGAGATAATGTTCATATAAAAGGACAAAGGCTTGATCTTATCTTAGATACTAATATTGGTAAAATTAATGTTGAAGTTAACTCAAGCTATAAAGATTACGTTAGATATCGTAATACAGCCTATCTATGTGATATCTATGCTCATGATATTTTAGTAGGACATAACTATGATGGGAATATGAAATATATTCAAATAAACTTATCATATGATTTAGGATATAATAGTGGAAGTATCAATATATATAAAATAAAAAATGAAGAAGATAAGACATATATCGATAACTTTATCATTTATGATGTAAACATGGATTATTATATGAACTTATGGTATACTAAAAGTGAAGAGATAAAAGATAATGTCATGTTAGTAATGATAGGATTAGAGAAAGAAGAACTAACAAAGTTATCGAAAAAAGATAGGATGGTATCACGATATATGAGCGAATTAAATAAAGTAAATGAAGAACCAGAGTTTAGAGAATACATGAGTTACGAAGAAGATCAAAGAAAGATAAGGAATAGCTTAATAGCTGAAAGTAGAGCTGAAGGGCTTGAGGAAGGAAAGAATGAACGTAATAAAGAGATAGCTAAAAAATTACTTGAAAAAGGTATGACAATTGATTTTATAATGGATACGACTAACATGACTGAAGAAGAAATCCTAAAATTAAAAGAAAACTAGAATTGCTAGTGAAGTGATAAAGTAAAAGTAGACACATAAAAAGAAAGTGGTCTACTTTTATTTTGTTATAATTGAATAAGAAAGGA
>CANQON010000026.1 GCA_947625505.1 uncultured Bacilli bacterium | reverse complement strand
TAATAAAAAAATATAAATAGAAAGGGATTAATCAATAAGAAATTAATTAATATTTCTATAAGATTGATTATACGTGAATATGAAAAATAGTATAATTAATATGATGCATAGTAGAATTGTTATAGAAGTAATAGGTAAAAATATTGAGAATTTTATTTTGAAGTTATATCACCATAAGATCAATATTTATAAGCTAAAAAAGATAGATATAACAAAGTATGAAATAATTATTAATTATGATGATTTTGATAAATTACTTAAAATAAAAGGTAATTATGAAATAAATGTTATCCGATATTTAGGAATAGTAAATAAAAAGAAACAATTATTAAAATATTACCATGTGCTAATATGTTTAAGTATTGCTATAATGATTGTGTTCTTTCTAAGCCATGTTATATTTAAAGTTGAGATTATTACTAATGATCAAGAATTAAAAGAAAAATTATTAAATACTTTAAGTACCTATGGTATTTCTCCTTACCACCTCAAAAAAGATTATGATAGATTGGAAGAAATAAAAGAAAAAATATTAACTGAATATCACGATGAAATTGAATGGGTTGAAATAGAAGTTATTGGAACTAAATATATATTGCGTTTTGAACCCAAGATAATTAAAGAGGAAAGTAGTAGTACAAACTTTAGACATATCGTGGCTAGAAAGAATGCTATTATAAAGAAAATAGATGTTAACAAGGGACAAGTTGTTAAAGTAAAAAATGATTATGTCAAAAAAGGGGATATTATTGTTAGTGGCTATATATCTTTAAATGATAAAATAAAAGATACCGTTTCTTCTGAAGGAAAAGTATATGGAGAAGTATGGTATGAAACGAAAGTTAAATATCCATTTAATTATTATGAAGCTAATAAGACAGGTAAAGTAAAGAATATATATAGTTTAAAAATATTTAATCATAAGATAGAACTATTCAATTTTTCGCCTTTTGATGATAAAATAGTTACAGAAACTAAAATAATTAAACATCCTGTTTTACCGATAAGTCTGATTCATGAACTTCAAGAAGAAGTACATGTTAAAACAGGAATGAATGTTATTGAAGAAGTAAGAATGCAAGCTATTAAATTAGCTTATGATAAAATGCATGATAGTTTAAAAGAAGATGAATATATAATAAATTATCGAATAATAGATAGTAAAATTATTCCTTCAGGAATCGAAATGAAAATATTTTTTAGTGTATGTGAAGATATAACTGATTATCAACAAATAGAAAAGTACCAAGAATTAGAATAGTGAGTGTGAATTATGCGTCGAACTTTTGAATTAATAATAAAGCAAATATGGCCAATGTTACTTGTATGTAGTATTATTATGATTGTTTTGCGTATTGCTTATTTAATAAAAAATAAGAAGAAAATTATTATTCATCACGAAGTAATTATGTTTGTCTTTGTTATATATATGATGTGTCTATTCTATGTTGTTACTTTTCAAGATATTGAAGTATTAGGTATATCAAGATATAATTTAATACCTTTTAAAGAAATGTTTCGTTATCCAATTGGTAGTTATTTATTTTATAAAAATGTTATTGGTAATATGCTTATGTTTGTTCCTTTTGGATTTTTTACGGCTTATATTTTAAATAAAGTCAAACTAAGATGGGTTATTATTATCACACTTATTGTCTCTTTAGCAATTGAATTTATTCAATTAAAAATTGGACGTGTATTTGATATTGATGATGTTATCTTAAATGTTATGGGAGGAATAGTAGGATATATTATTTTTTCAATTATTAATCGCATCTTTAAAAAGTAAACCCTTTGTTTGCTTTTTTGATGTAAAAAAGATATAATTAAAGTGGTTTGAGGTTAAAATATGAATGAAGTAGAAATTATAAAAAAAGTTGATGAAAATATTGAGGAATTAAAGGAAGTAGAAAAGTTTGTTCAATATGTATTAGAGTATCAAAAATTAGAGAATGTTATGTTTAATATTATTATTGTTGACAATGAAGAAATTCATAAGTTAAATAAATCGTATCGTGGAATAGATAGACCTACAGATGTTATATCTTTTGCTCTAGAAGATGATGATACGTTTATTAAAATGGATATACGTATTTTAGGTGATATTTATATATCAATAGATAAGGCTAGGAGCCAAGCTTTGGAATATGGGCATTCACTACTTAGAGAATTATGCTTTTTAACTGTCCATGGTATATTACATCTTTTGGGATATGATCACATGAAAGAAGAAGATGAAAAAGTAATGTTTGAATTACAAGAGAGGATATTGGATAGTTATGGAATCAAAAGATAAGAAACATAAAGAAGAATATGAAAATAGTAAAAAAGACTTTTCAATAAAAGCCTTATTTAATGTTATTAAGTATTCATTAGAAGGGTATATTCATTTTTATAAATATGAACGTAGTTCTATTCTCCACTTAATTGTGGCAGCGGGAATAATTTTAGGTAGTTTAACATTAAATTTAAATGCTGTTGAATGGTTATTTATTATCTTTATTTTACTTGTTATGTTAGCTATTGAATTACTTAATACAGCTATTGAAGCAGTATGTGATTTAGTTTCACCTGAATATAACAAACTTGTTAAAGTTGCCAAAGACTCAGCTAGTGCTGCTACTTTTTCCATCTCACTTGCTTTGATAGTAGCAGGTTGTATTATTTATGTACCAAAAATAATGGCCTTTTTAGGACTATAGGAGGATTTTATGAGAGAGAGGTTAGTTAATTTATTAAACAATAGTTATGCTGCTTATTCACACTTTCGTGTTGCAGCTATTGCTGTCATGAAAGATGGAAGAGAATTTAATGGCGTTAATGTTGAAAATGCTACTTATGGAGCAACTATATGTGCTGAAAGAAGTGCTATATTAAGTGCTGTTTCAGCGGGATATAAACGTCATGATTTTGATAAATTATACGTTATGTGTGATAATGAAAAAATTGGTATGCCATGTTTTGTATGTCGTGCTGTTATTAATGAGTTTTTTGCACCCGATAGCAAGGTTATTTGTATGAATCCAGAAGGTGAAGAAGAAATTCATACAGTAAGAGAGTTATGTCCATATCCCTTTAGTGATGAGGATTTAAAATAATGCGTAGTGGATTCGTTGGAATTATTGGTCGACCTAATGTTGGTAAGAGTACTTTAATTAATACAATAGTAGGTAAAAAGGTTGCTATTACGACATCTAAACCACAGACAACTAGAAATATTATTCAGGGTATTTATAATGATGAAGATACTCAAATTGTTTTTGTTGATACCCCAGGTATTCATAAACCTAATGATAAATTAGGACAAACATTAAATAAGCAAGCTTATTATAGTATGGAAGATACTGATATCTTACTTTTTTTAGTTGATGCTAATGAAAAATTAGGTAAGGGTGATATGTTTGTTATTGATAAACTAAAAGAAATTAATAAACCTGTTATTTTAGTTATCAATAAAATAGATAAAATAAGTAAAGAAGATATCTTTAAAAAAATAATTGAATATAAAGATTTATATCCTTTTACAGATATAGTTCCTTTATCAGCTTTAAAAAATGATAATGTTAAAGAATTAGTTAAAACTGTAAAGAAATATTTACCTGATGAGTTTCCTTTTTATGGAAAAGATGATATTACCAATAAGTCATTAGAATTTACTATGGCTGAAATGGTTAGAGAAAAAGTTATGAATTTAACAGAACAAGAAGTTCCTCATGCCATAACGTGTTTAACTAGTGCTGTAGAAGTAGGGAAGACAAGTTATACTGTTTATATTGATATTATTGTTGATCGTGATTCATTAAAGAAAATTATCATTGGTAAGAATGGCCAAATGATTAAAGAAATTGGTATACGTGCTCGTAAAGATATTGAAGCTTTATTAGGAAAAAATGTTTATTTAGAATTACGTGTTAAAACAGTTAAAGATTGGCGTGATAAAGATAAATATCTAAATGAATATGGATTTAATGATTTTATGGAATAAAAATATAATAAATCGAACAAAATATAGTAGGTGATACTATGAAAGATTTATTATGGGATTTATTTATTCATACAGGAAAAATAGAATATTATTTAAAATACAAAGAATATATAAGGAGTAACGATGAGAGAAGTAATAGTAGGTAAAACATATCGTCATGTAAGTGGCAATTATTATCGTGTTATTTGTATAGCGAATGATTCAACGGAAATGATTGATGGAGAGCCTAGACAATTAGTTGTTTATGAAACATTAGGTGATGAACATAAGATTTGGGTAAGACCTTATGATTTATTTAATGCATTAAATGAAGACGATACCTATATACAAAAATATCGTTTTGAACAAATAGATGATGAAATAGAGGTGTAGTTATGGAAGTAAAAGTTGGTAAAAAATATCGCCATTTTAAAGGATATATTATGGAGGTTTTAGCGCTTGCTAAACATTCAGAGACTAAGGAAGACATGGTTGTTTATAAACATATCGATGATGATCAAGTATGGGTTCGTCCTTATGATATGTTTACTTCTAAAGTTGATAAAGAAAAATATCCAGATGCTACCCAAGAATATCGCTTTGAAGAAGTTGATGAATAATGTTAGAAGAAGTAACAGGTATTGTTGTTAGTGAACAAAATTATGGAGAAAAAAGTAAAATAATTAATGTCTTAACTGAAGAAAAAGGACTTATTGGAATAATGGCTAAAGGAGCTCGTTCTTTAAAAAGTCCTTTACGAAGTGCATCAGGAAAATTAACTTATGGTAAGTTTAATATTTATTATAAAAAAGATAAATTATCTATTTTAAAAGAAGTAAGTATTATTAATAATTATAATAATATTCGTAAAGATATTAGTTTAATAAGTTATGCTAGTTACTTAATTGATTTAGCTACCCAAGTTGTAAGACATGGAACAGATAATTTAGTTTTTACCAATTTAATATCTGGACTAGATAAAATTAATCAAGGATTTAATCCTAATGTTATTACTAATATTTTAGAATTAAAATATTTAGATAATTTAGGTGTATTACCTATTTTAGATAGTTGTGTGGAATGTGGTAGTACGGATAATATTGTAACTTTATCTAGTGATAAAGGTGGATACTTATGTAAAAATTGTCGTACTAATGAACCTATTATTTCTAATAAAGCTATTAAATTAATTAGAATGTATTATTATGTTGCGATAGATAAGATAGATAATATAGATGTCCATGATGATGTCATAAAAGAGATTAATGATTTTTTAGAAAATTATTATGAACGCTATACTGGCTTATATTTAAAATCTCGTAAATTTTTAGATAATATAAAAAATATTTAGTATCAGTAATGATACTTTTTTTGTGGAAAAAGGTTTATTTATCAAGTTAAATTATAGTATAATGAGTATGGTGAAGTAGAATGTGCGATACAATTGGAATCATTGATAAGAAAAATAAATGTAGTTGGTTTGCGAAAAATAGTGATCGTTCACCTAATGAATGTCAATGTATCGAATTTATTCCACATCAAAGACATAATAATAAAAAATTAAAAGTTACTTATATCGAAATAGAACAAGTTAAAGAAACAAATGCTATTTTAATTAGTCGGCCTAATTGGTTATGGGGTGCTGAAATGGGTGTTAATGAATATGGTGTTTGTATTGGTAATGAAGCAATATTCACAAAAGGTAAATATTTAAAAACAGGATTAATAGGTATGGACCTTGTTCGTTTAGGTTTAGAAAGAAGTAAGAATGCTAAAGAAGCTTTAGATGTTATTATTAAATTATTAGATAAATATAATCAAGGTGGTAATTGTGGATATGATCATTCATTCTACTATGATAACTCTTTTTTAATAATGGATCATGATAACTTATATGTTTTAGAAACATATGGAAAAGAATGGGCTTATCAAAAGAAAGACAAAGAAACAATATCTAATAATTGTTCTATTATTAAACCTGATAAAGCTTCAAAAAATTATCATAACTTTAAAAAAGAAGTAGAAAATAAATTATATACGCATTTTAGTGGTTCTAATAAAAGACGAAGTGTTACGCAAAAGCTTTTAACTAAAAAGATAGTTCATAAAGAAGATATTATGAATGTTTTAAGAAGTCATTCAAATAATCAAGTTTTATCTAAAGGTAGTGTTGATAGTGTATGTATGCATTATGGTAAAATGATAGGTGATCATACAACATCATCAATGATAATCGAGTTAACAGATGCTATTAATATTTATATTACAGGGTCATCGTTACCTTGTTTATCTATTTATAAAAAAATACCTTTTAAGAAGATAAACACTAAAGATTATTGGTTAAAAAGAGAAAAACAAAATAGAAAGTTTCTTAATAAAAAAGTACCTAATGCTTTTTATGAAGAGAAAAAACTTTTAGAAAGAAAAATATTAGATGATGAAATACCTTTTAAAGAAGCTATAAAAATGGAAGATCATTTTTATCATAAATGGATTAATAAATTAAAAAAAGATAAAAAACATTATTTATTTTTAAAACGTTGGAAGAAAAAAGATAGGGAGTTAGAAAAATGTTAGAGAATATTATAACGATGTATATTACACTTCTTTCACCAATTGTTGCAGGTATTTTTAATATGTTATTTTGTAAATTACCTGTTTTAAAGAGCTTACAAAAACCTATTGATCATGGACTTACTTTAAAAGATGGTAAACGTTTATTTGGTGATAGTAAAACTTGGAAAGGCTTAATTGGTTATGTTCTTTTAAATATTATCTTTAGTCTTTTATTTGGTTTTATATCTTTAAATAATAATTATTTATTAACTCATAATTATTTTTATATTAATCATAGTAACACGTTATTATTTAATTTATTAATTGGCGTATTATTAGGATTAGGTTACTCTTTATTAGAATTACCTAATAGTTTTTTAAAAAGGAGATTAGAAATTAGTCAAAGTAAAGCTTTAACAACTTCTAAAAAATATTTCTTTATCTTTTTAGATCAAGCTGATTCGGTTATAGGCTGTGTTTTAGTTGTATGGCTTTTTTATCCAATTGGATGGCTTAACTTTATTATATATATATTAATAGGTTCTTTAACGCATTTAGTATTAAATATGCTTTTATATTTTATGCATTTAAGAAAAAATATATTTTAGATAGTAGTAGGTGAATTATGATTTTAGATTTTGATGGAAAACAAACAAATAATAAAATGGGGAATAAGGCTAGAAATCTAATTGATATGAAAGCTAAAGGATTTAATGTTCCTAATGGCTTTGTTTTAGATAGTGATATCTATGATACTGTCTTAGAAGAAAATGGTATAACTAAAAAAGTTGTTAATTTACTTCATAAATTAACTAAAGATAATATTGAAGAAATAAGTAACAAAATAATTAAATTATTTGATAAAGTGTTAATATCTGATAAGCTAACGAAAGATATTAGTAAGCGTTTAAAACATGATGCTAAATACGCAGTAAGAAGTAGTGGTACCAAAGAGGATCTAGAAGGATACTCTTTTGCAGGTCAATATGAAACATTCTTAAATGTAAGTGGTATTGATAATGTTAAAGAAAGTATTATTGGATGCTACAAAAGTATGTTTACACCTGTATTATTATCTTATTTATTAGATAATGCAATAAACTTAGATGATTTAAAAATGGCTGTTGTTGTTCAAGAAATGGTTGATAGTAAATTATCTGGTATATGTTTTACAGTTAATCCTTTAACAGGTGAAGATACACATATTTTAGTTGAAGTAGCGCCTGGTTTAGGAGAGAATATCGTTAGTGGTAAAGTAAATCCTGAACAATATGAATACGATTGGTATAATGAAAAATATTATTATGATGAAAATAATAAATTATTAAAGAAAAATACCTTAAAAGAATTACTTAATGTAGCTTTAGAAATAGAAAAATATTATGGATATCCATGTGATATTGAATTTGCTATAACAGACAAAATATATATTCTTCAAGCACGAGCTATTACTAAAATTAAATATAGTAAGATAAAAGATTTATGGTCTACAGCGGACTTTAAAGATGGAGGCGTATCAGCAACTGTTTGTACACCATTTATGTGGAGTTTATATGAATATATTTGGGAATTTACCTTACGTAAATTTATTTTAGATTCTAAAATATTAAAAGAAAAAGATATTAATAAAAAATTAGGACAAATGTTTTATGGTCGTCCTTATTGGAATATGTCAGTTGTTAAGCATGCCATGAGTCAAGTACCAGGTTATAAAGAAAGAGAATTTGATAGTGAATATGGCGTTAAAATAACTTATGAAGGTGATGGCGATACAACATCTTTTAATCCTTTATCAATTATTAAAATAGCTCGTATTGCGCTTGCCCAATCTAAAATACTTAAAACACGTAATATGAATGCTGATAACTATAAAGAAGACTTATTAAATAAATACTATACTTATTTAGATAAATTAAACACATTAGAAGGTAAAAAATTAGTTAGTGAATGGTATAAACTTACCCATGATTTATACTTACAAAGTGAATCTACTTATTTTTGGCAAATATTTATTAATACTATTCATCAAACATTATACAAAGATTCTTTACTTAAATATGTAAATGAAAGTGAGTATTTAAGTTTACTTGGAGGTATTGATAATATTTCACATTTAGTACCATTCTATGAAATGTGGGATATTACTCGTAATATTAAAAATGATAAGAATAGTTTAGAATATTGGACGAAGAAATCAAAAGAAGAAATAGTAAAAAATCTTCATTTAAAGAAAAATTATTTAAAAGAAGTTAATGAATTTATCAATAAATATGGATATCATTCTGATAAAGAATTAGATGTAACATACCCATGTTATAGTGAGGTAAAAGAAACAGTTGTTAAGATGTTTCAAGATACCCTTGCTTTAAGTGATGAATTTAGTCCTATTAAAGATAAAGAATATCAGAAAAAATTATATGAACAAGAATTAAATAAAATTAGAGAAAAAGTACCATCTAAGAAATTTAAAAAGATCGAAACGAAAATAACTAATATGCGTAAGATGCTTTGGTGGCGTGAAGAATTTAGAGATATATCAACCAGATTTTATTATTTAATCCGTTTATATACTTTAAAACTAGCTAAATATTTTAAAGATGAAAATATTATTAGTAATCCTGATGATATTTGGTATTTAAAAGTAGGGGATATATGGGATTATTTAGATAAGATAATTGATAAAAGAGAATTAAATGAAATCATAACTAAAAATCGAACTTATTATGATACATTTAGAAATTTTATGAGTGAAAATGAGATAGGATCAATTCTTGATAAAGAAGGAAAGATTGAACGCAAGGATGGTATATATGGATTAGGTTGTAATAATGGTATTGTTACATCTAAAGCTTGTGTTATTGAATCATTAGAAGAAATTGATCGTTTACAAGAAGGCGATATCTTAGTTACGAAATTTACAGATACAGGATGGACAAGTAAATTTGCTTTATTATCTGGTATTGTTACTGAATATGGAGGTATATTATGTCATGCAGCTATTGTATCTCGTGAATATGGTATTCCTTGTATTGTTTGTGCTCATGATGTCATGAAAAACATTAAAGATGGTAGTACGATTACAATCGATGGTACAACAGGTGAAATTAAAATTGTTAAGGAGTAAATATGATAGGTAAATGGAATAAATCAGTTATTCTAACTTATATTGGTTTAGGATGTAGTTTATTAGGCTTTTATTTTAGTACAGTAAATATTAATTATACTATTATATGTCTTGTTTTAGCAGGTATATGTGACTTATTTGATGGGTTTGTTGCGCGTAAGATTAAACGTAATGAAGAAGAAAAAAACTTTGGTATACAGTTAGATTCTTTAGTTGATGTTGTAAGCTTTGGTATTTTTCCTATTATTTTATGTATAGGCTTAGGCTTTAAAGAATTATATTGTTATCCTTTATATATATTTTACTTAATATGTGCGATAGCTCGTTTAGCTTATTTTAATATTACTATTAATGATAATAGTGAGCCTGTTAAATATTATACGGGACTTCCTGTAACTTTTGCAGCGATGATCTTTGCCTTAAGTTGGCTACTTAAATTTATCTTAGAACCTAATTTTTTTAAAATCGTTTATTTAAGTATTATGTTTTTAACAAGTATTTTATATATTAGTAAAATTAAAATAAAAAAGCCTAAAGGACTATTCTACTTATTATTTTCGCTTATGGCTATTTCCATGATTATCTTTTGTTTATTAGTATAAAAAGGGGTGCTTTATGTTTAAAAGACTAAATATTTATTATAAAGAAATGTATCCATTACTATCTAGATTTATATTAGGATGTATTGTTTTCTTAGAAATATATTTTATTATCTTACTTAATTATGGTATTACAGATTTTAATATTGGATATCAAGAAATAATAGGAGCTTTTACAATCTTTTCTTTTTTAATGTGGCTTCGTATTGCAGATGATTTTAAAGATTATGAAACAGATAAAGTCTTATTTAAAGATCGTCCATTACCATCTGGAAGAGTAACTAAAAAAGATTTAAAGATTGCTTTAGCTTTCTTTTCTTTGATAACAATTTTCTTAAATATCTTTTTTATGAATAATTTACCTTTCTTTATCTTTTTATATTTTTATGGTTATTTAATGAGTAAATGGTTTTTTCAAAAAGCTAAGATTCAGCCTAGTCTTCCTTTAGCGCTCGTTACTCATAATCCTGTCCAAATGATAGTTAATATTTATATTATTTCTTTTACAGTTATTAAATATCATTTAAATCCTTGGACTTTAACAACTGTTTTAGCGGCTTTTACGTTATATTTTCCTGCTCTAATTTGGGAAGTATCACGTAAGATAAGAGCTCCTAAAGATGAAAATGATTATACGACTTATTCTAAATTATTTGGTTATAAAAGGGCTACACGTTTTGTCCTAATTTTAACTTTAGTTGATATTGTGACAAATATAATTTTAGTATGGAATTTAAATAAAGTAAGTGTTGTTTTATTAATCTTATTAGTTAGTTGGATGACTTATAAATTTATTAGTTTTATAAAAAATCCAAATCAATATAAAATAGTTGATAAAGTTGAAAGATATACTTATCTACAAGAAAGCTTAATGTTACTTACTGTTGTTATCTTTCTTTTGATTGGAAAGGTAGGATAACATGAAAGCTCAAAACTTATTAAAACTAAAAGAAAAAGGTTTACCCATACCTTTTTTTCAAATAGTAGATGAAGATAAAAAATATAATAAGAAATTAATTAATAGTTCTAAAAAATATGCGATTAGATCATCTGCTTCTTTAGAAGATGATGCTTTAACATCGTTTGCAGGGCAATTTGATACTTATTTAAATATAAGTAGTTCAGATATTGATAAGTATTTAGATAAATGCTTTAATTCTAAAAATAATGAACAGGTAGTAGCGTATGCTCATGATTTGGGTATTAATCCAGATATTATTAAAATGCAAGTTATTATTCAAGAAATGGTTCAAAGTTCTTTATCAGGTATTTTATTTACAGCTAATCCTCAAGGATTACTTAATGAAATGGTTATTGTTGTTGGTAAAGGATTAGGTAATAATATTGTTGAAGATAAAGTTAATACAACAACTTATTACTATAATCTAACAGATAATAAATACTACTATGAAGGTATTAATTATTTAACGAATGAACAAATAGAAGAGTTAAAACTTTTAGCGCATCGAATTACAGATGCTTTAGGGCCTTATCAAGATATTGAATTTGCTATACAAGATAATCATATATATATTTTACAAGCTAGACCTATTACAACTATTAAAGGTGATCATCCTTTAATTTTAGATAATAGTAATATTGTTGAAAGCTATCCTAATATTACTTTACCTTTAACAGATTCTTTTGTACATATGGTTTATGCAGGTATATTTGAAAGTGTATGCAGACGTATCTTAAATGATGAAGAAGTAATTAATGAGTTAAAACCTGTTTTTCACAATATGGTTGGTAGTAGTAATGGAAGAATGTATTACAAGATAAGTAATTGGTATCACATTATTGAATGCTTACCTTTTAGTAAAAAAATAATTCCTATTTGGCAAGATATGTTAGGTGTAACAAATAAAGAATATAAAAAGGAAAGAAAAATAAAAGGCTTTAAAAGGTTCCTTACTTATTTCAATTTCTTTAAAGAGTTTATCTTAGTACCTAAAAAAATGCGTCAATTAGATATCGAGTTTCAAAAAATCTATACGATGTTTCAAGAAGAATATCACGATGATATTACAAGTGATGAACTAATTAATTTATATAATTTAATTAAAGATAAATTATTAGCTGTTTGGGATATAACTTTAATAAATGATATGTATGCCTTCTTATTTACAGGTATTATTAAAAATAGATTAAAAAAGAAATATGCTAATTATGAAGAAATCGCTAATGAATATATATCAGGTATTAGTAATATTGAAAGTATGAAACCTATATTAGGGCTTACGGAGCTTGCTTATCTAAAAAGTCAAGGTATTGATATTACTAAATTAAAAGAAGAATATATTAGAGACTATGGTGATCGTCATCTTGAGGAATTAAAATTAGAAAGTTTAACTTTTAGAACGAATCCAGAATTATTAGATCAAAAGATTGATGAGTATTTAATAGATCAAGATAAATTTATGAATACTTATAAAGCTTTAAGAGAGAAAAAGCAAAATGTTCCTAAAAAAGGATTAATCTTACGTTTGGCAATTAAACGCGCAACTATTGGAATATCTAATCGGGAAAAATCACGTTTAAATCGTAGTCGTATTTATGGTATGGTTAGGACTATCTTTCTAAAACTAGGTGAACAATTAAAAGATAATAATGTTATTCAAAAAACGCGCGATATTTTTTATTTAAGTATCGATGAAGTATTTAATCTTATTAAAGAACCTAAGAATATGGATAATTTAATTAGTGAAAGAAAACATACTTATTTAGGTTATAAAAAATTACCTAATTATAGTCGTTTAGTTTTTGAAGATCAAGAATTTAATAAAACTGTTCTTGATATTAATGAAGTTATTGAAACATTCGATAAACATAATTTAAAAGGAACACCAACTTCTAAAGGAATAGTTGAAGGAGAAGTACTCGTTATTGATGATATTCATGCTATTCCTGATGTTAAAGATAAAATATTAGTTACAAAAATGACAGATCCTGGATGGGTATTTTTACTAGCAACAGCTAAAGGCATTATAGCTGAAAAGGGATCATTACTTTCCCATACAGCTATTATCTCTAGAGAATTAAAAATACCTAGTATTGTTGGTGTTAAAAATATAACAAAAATACTTAAAACAGGGGATATAGTAAGATTAGATGCGAATATTGGTAGTATAGAAATAATAGGTGATAAAAGATGAAATGCATATGCTTTAATGATGAAGAAAAAGAAATAAGTAATTTCCTTAGACTTCCTTATATGTTATATGATAAAAATGATAATATGCAAAATGATGAAGAAATTAAAGATTTATTGTTAAATCGACATATACTAAGTAAATATTTTACTTTAACGAAATTTAATATTTATGATGAAGAGAGTATTGTCGGACGCTTTATCTTAACAAGTTATCCTGATGATAAGACATTATATATTGGATTCTTTGAATGTATTAATGATAAAAAGACAGCTGAATTTTTATTTAATGAAGCTTATAAATACGCTAAAGAGCATAACTATGAAAGAATAGTTGGGCCTGTCGATGCGAGTTTTTGGATTAAATATCGTTTAAAAATTAATTTATTTGATAGGCCATATACAGGAGAACCTTATAATAAAGATTATTATCAAGAACTTTTCTTAGATAATAAGTATGCATTATTACATCATTATACTTCTTATCATTATGATCGACCTGGAGAGAATTTTCATCCCCAAAAGTATGAAGATCGTTTAAAACTTTTCTCCGAAGAAGGTTATAAAATAGTCAGTCCTACAATGAATGAATGGGATGAAACAATAAGTCATATTTATCATCTAATTATGGATTTATATAGTGATTTTCCTATTTTTAAATATGTAAGTGAAGAAGATTTCATAGAATACTTTATGTCTTATAAAAAAATTGTTGATTTAAGTATGATTAAAGTAGCTTACTATCATGATGAAATGGTTGGTTTCTTTATTAGTGTACCTAATTATCATAATTTAGTTTATCATACGAATAAATTAACTAATTTATTTAAAATATTAAAAATAAGACATAAACCTCAAGAATATGTCATGTTATATATGGGGGTTAATAGTAATCATCATGGACTTGGTAAAGCTTTAGTAATGTCAATTATTCAAGAATTAAGTAGACATAATACCAAAAGTATCGGAGCTTTAATGAAAGATGGTAAAGTAACCCAAACTTATGTCTTAGAAAAAGTCTTAGATACTTATGAATATGCTTTATATGAAAGGAAGATATCATGATAAATATTAATAATGTCTTAAAAGAAGACTATCATAAATGGCAAGATAAACCTTATATTTATGAAAAAATAGATCAAGAATTTAAACCTATATTATTTGGTGACTTTATAAGAAAAGTAACATCTTTAGCGCACTATTTAATCAATGAAGGTTATCAGCACAAAAAAATAATTATTTATGGTGAAAACTCTATTAATTGGATGATAGCTGATTTAGCAATTACTGCTTATGTAGGTGTTAGTGTAACAATTGATAAAGAATCTAAAGAAGAAGATGTAAGAAGATTTATTCAAAGATTAGATGTTGATGCAATCTTTTATTCTAATAAGAAAAAAGATATTATTGACGCTATAAAAAAAGATTATCCTATTAAATATTATTCTCTAGATAATATTGATGATTATTTAATTTGTAGTGATGATATGTTTAATTTTGAAGATAAAGACGTTGATAGTGTCTCTAAAATTGTTTTCTCGTCAGGAACAACATCTATGCCTAAAGCTGTCATGCTATCTTTACGAAATATGTTCTTTGGCTATGATGCTTTACAAAAAAGAACTCCAATGGATGAACATGATAAAGCATATTTATTTTTACCACTTCATCATACTTATGCTGGAATATATAACTTTTTATATTCTATCTTATCAGGTATTGAAATATATCTAAATCAGGATTTAAGTGAAATGGCATCTGATTTTATGATGGTTAAACCTACTATTTTTTGCGGTGTACCTTTAATATATGAACGTTTTTACCAAGCAACACAAGATAAAGTAAAAATTAAATATTTATTTGGACCTAACATGAAATATCTATTTTGTGGGGGAGCTTTACTAAATCGTGATTTAAGAAAGTTTTATCGTGAGGCAGGATTAAATATCTTAGTTGCTTATGCTTTATCAGAAACAGCATCATCTTTTAGTATTGAATACTCAGGTAGTACAAATCTTGATTCAGTAGGAACTTTATTTGAAGGAATGGACGCTAAAATAGATAATCCTGATAAGGATGGTATTGGTGAAATTGTTGTTAAAGGTGATAATGTCTTCTTAGGATATTATGATGATCCAGAACTTACGAAAGAAGTTTTTGATAATGACGGCTATTATCACACTGGTGACCTAGGATATATTATAGATAATGACTTATACTATGTTAAAAGAAAAGATAAAATGATTTGTCTAGCGAACGGCGAAAATGTTAGTCCAAAAGAAATAGAAGATGCTTTTTATAAGTCTTATCCTTTTAATAAAGTAAAAGTCTTTGCTTTAGATAATATATTACAAGCTAAATTTTATGTAGATAAAGAAATAGATATTGATAAACTTGTTAAAGAAGTTAATAAAACATTACCTAAACATAAAAAGATAAGAAAATATGAACTTATTATTGATAGCTTAAATAAAAGATTTAAATAAAAGATTGACTTTCTAATTATTTTGTATTAAAATCGTAGTATCAATGTGATGACGGGCTTGGCAACCTCGAGCAATATAAATAAGAGTGATTCTTCTAGAATAAATAGGGTGGAACCGCGGATTATATTCGTCCCTATATAATATTCTAGAAGTTTTTTTATACTTAGGAGGCTTTTTATGCATAAGATAGAGACAGTTGAAATGGCATTAGATAAGCAATTATCGTCTTTAATTGTTGTTTGCAAAGATGAGGTAAGACGGGGGAAAATAGGTACAAATTTTATATTAAAGATGTTATTTAATCCTGATAAAAAAAGTCCAATATCGGAAGAAGATAAAATTCGTCTTAGAGCTTTATATCAAAAATCAGGAGGAGAGTATACTCGTGAATTAATTATGGCTTATTTAAATAATAAGTTAATTACATCATTTAAAAAAGGGACTTCTTATTTATTACCATCACGCTATCAAAGGTTTTATAATCAATGTGTAACTTTTTCTACTGATGATTTAGATATTTATTTTTCCGATAATGCGATTAGTAAGTTTCGTAAAACTATTTTTAATTTAAGTGAAAGAAGTAAAAAAGATAGTTTTAGTTTTGTTAAAGGTAAAATAATGACTAAAGAAGCTTGTAATTTAGGAATTAATATTACAAATCCTACAAGTAATTTTCAAGGCCGCGGAGTTTACTATAGCGATAATGATGAATATGGTATAGTACCAAGTAAATCAGTTTATTATAGTATTGATATAAATAGTGATGGCATTGTAGATCCTATTGATGTAGATAATATTCTAGAACTTATTGAGTTATTTAGAATAGTATATGGGGACTTTAGATATATAAAATATAATGATAGAGAATGTGTTGCTTTTAATAATGGTAGTATGAAAGTAACAGGTATAGATTTAGAACCTAAAGTTTTAAAAAAAACAATTAGTTCTTTAAGAGAAAGAAATGTTAGTTAAAAGGAGGAATAAAATGGAAAAATTAACTATGGACAAATTAGTCAATGTATGTAAAACATATGGTTTTATCTTTCAAGGAAGTGAAATATATGGAGGGCTTGCTAATACATGGGATTATGGACCTTTAGGAAGTCGTTTAAAAAACAATATTAAAGATGCATGGCGTAAAAGATATATTCAAGAAAGAAATAATGCATATGAAGTAGATGCTGCTATTTTAATGCATCCTAGAGTTTGGGAAGCTTCAGGACATGTTGCTAGTTTCTCAGATCCTTTAATTGATTGTAAAAATTGTAAAGTAAGACATCGTGTTGATAACTTGATAGATGATTTTAATCCTGATGCTCATGCTGATGGAATGACACAAGATGAAATGGTACAATATATTAAAGATAATAAAGTACCATGTCCAAATTGTGGTAAGAGTGATTTTACGGATATTAGACAATTTAATTTAATGTTTGAGACACATCGTGGTGTAACTGAAGATAGTAAAAATAAAGTATATTTAAGGCCTGAGAATGCTCAAGGAGAGTATGTTAATTTCTTAAATGTTCAAAGATCTATGCGTGCTAAATTACCTTTTAGTATTGGACAAGTAGGTAAAGCTTTTCGTAATGAAATAACACCTGGTAATTTTACTTTTAGAACCATTGAATTTGAACAAATGGAATATCAAACTTTCTGTAAAGAAGGAACAGATAGTGAGTTATATGCTTATTTTAAAGAATTTGCGAAAAAGTTCTTTATGGATTTAGGCTTACCAGAAGAAAAATTAAGATATCATGATCATGAGAAATTAGCTCATTATGCTAAAGAAGCGTGTGATATTGAATATGAATTCTGTTTTGGATGGGGAGAATTAAATGGTACTCATAATCGTACTAATTATGATTTAAGTCGTCATCAAGAATATTCAGGAGTCTCTCAAGAATATTTAGATCCTAATACTAATGAGAAATATATTCCATATATTATTGAATCAACAGTTGGATGTGATCGTTTAGTTTTAGCTATTCTAGATAATGCTTATGAAGAAGAAACATTAGAGAATGGTGAAACAAGAGAAGTAATGCATATTCATCCTGCTTTAGCGCCTTATAAAGTAGCTATATTACCATTAAATAAGAAATTCCATGGTGATAAAGCTAATGAGTTATATGAGATGTTATCTCATAAGTTTACTACTACTTATGATGAGACTGCTTCTATTGGTAAACGTTATCGTCGTCAGGATGTAGCAGGTACACCATTTTGTATTACTATTGATGATGATACATTAAATAATAATACTGTTACAGTAAGAGATCGTGATACTATGAAACAAGATACAGTTAAGGTAGAAGATTTAGTTGAATATATAAATAAAAAGATAGAATTTTAACTTAATTTGAAGTGATAAAGTAAAAGTAGACACATAAAAAGAAAGTGGTCTACTTTTATTTTGTTATAATTGAATAAGAAAGG
>CANQON010000025.1 GCA_947625505.1 uncultured Bacilli bacterium | reverse complement strand
GTAAAAATAAAGTAATTTTGCTTTATTTTTTCTTTTCTCTTTAAAAAGATTGCAAATAATGGTATAATTATTTAGTATGGAGGATAGATATGGAAGTAAACGAACTTATAAACATCTATAATAACTATGCTCAAAGTATAGAAGAACTATGGAGGTCTCTTTGACTCAGATAGTAAAGAAAAACGTATTAAAGAATTAGAAAATATAATGAATGATACGGATTTTTGGTCATCAAATAATAGTTCTAATGTCATTAATGAATTAAATAGTCTTAAGAATACTTTAAAAGAAGTTGATACTTTAAGAAAAGAAATTAATGATAATTTAGAATTAGCTAATATGTTGAAAAATGATGATGATCAAGAATTACATAAGAGTTTAGAAGCTAGTATCGATAAGATTGATAAAGAGTTATCATCTTTATCCTTATTATTACTTCTTAATGGTCCATATGATAGTTGTGATTGTATATTAGAAATTCATCCTGGAGCAGGAGGAACAGAATCTTGTGATTGGGCTAATATGTTATATCGCATGTATACAAGATACTGTGAAAGACATAATTATAAAGTTGAAGTTTATGATTATCAAAGTGGTGATGAAGCAGGTATTAAGAGCGTATCTGTTATCATCCATGGTTTAAATAGTTATGGCTATTTAAAAAATGAAAAAGGTGTACATCGTTTAATTAGAATATCGCCTTTTGATTCAAATAGTAGGAGACATACTTCTTTTGCATCTGTTGATATTACACCTGTATATAATGATGAAAATATCGATATTGAAATAAAAGATACAGATATTCGCGTTGATGTATATCGTTCTAGTGGTAAAGGAGGACAAGGTGTTAATACAACTGATAGTGCTGTTCGTATTACCCATATACCTACTAAAATAGTTGTAACTTGTCAAAATGAACGTAGTCAAATTAGAAATAAAGAGATTGCTCTTAATGTCTTAAAAAATAAATTATATCAACAAGAAGTAGAAAAAAGAGAACAAGAGTTGTTAGCTTTTAAGGGTGAGAATGCTGATATTAATTTTGGTTCACAAATTAGAACTTATACAATGCATCCTTACTCTTTAGTCAAAGATCATCGAACTAATTATGAAACAGGAAATGTTACTAAAGTATTAGATGGTGATTTAGATGACTTTATATATGAAAGCTTAAAAAGGGGAATAAAATAATGACTGAAAAGGTGGATAATAAAGTAATCCTTAATCGTATATATGCAGCGCATTGGATAAAACGTTATTTTACTTTTATCTTTGGATTATTATTAGTTGCTATATCATATAATCTATTTACACGAAGAATTAATTTAATATATGGTGTTGGTGGATTAGGTATTATTGGTGAAGAATTATTTGGTATAGAACCCGCTACAATTATTTTTGCTTGTAATATGATCTTACTTCTATTAAGTTATATCTTTTTAGGGAAAGATAATACACGTAATACTTTAATGGGATCTATATTGTATCCACTTTTTATTAAAGCGACAGATTTTCTCACTTATGTAGATATTGGTGAAATTGAAACTATCTTAATAGTTGGATGTGCTTCTATTATGACAGGTATTGGCTTAGGCTTAGTATTTAAAACAGGATATACTAGTGGAGGAACAGATATCCTTAACCAAATTGTTAGTAAATATGCCAAAATGTCTATGGGAAAATCAATGTATTTTACAGATTTAATAATAATTATTACTTGTATATTTGTTTTTGGATTTAGTACATTTATTTATTCAATTATAAATATGTATATCATAAGTCTAATGACAGATAAAGTTATATTAGGTATATCTTCATCTAAAACATTTTATATTATTACAACACATGAGACAGATGTTAAAAGATTTATTACTCAAAATCTATCTCATGGTGTAACCGTTTTAGAGGGGCGTGGGGGATATACTGGTAATGTTGAAAAAGTAATTATGTGTATTGTTCCTACAAATGAATATTATTTATTTAAAGAAGGAATTAGAATGATTGATAAAGATGCATTCTTTATTGTTACTGATGCTTATGAGGTATCAGGTGGAGTATAGAAGGAGTGTTTTATGGAACTTATAACTATTAAAAATGCTAGTAAGACTTATAAAACCGGAGTTACAGCAATTCATGATTTATCAATAAATTTTAAAAAAGGAGAATTCGTTTTTATTATAGGTGCTACAGGATGTGGTAAATCAACACTAATAAAGATGTTATACCGAGAAGAACGTCCTACTAGTGGACAAATATTTATTGGTGGAATAGATGTAGCTAAAATAACTAATCGTAAAGTATATAAGATTAGAAGAAAATTAGGAGTTGTTTTTCAAGATTTTAAGTTACTTCCTAAATCAACTGTATATGAAAATGTAGCTTTTGCTTTAGAGATATTTGGTGTACCTAGTGATGAAATATATGCTAAAGTTGTTAAAGTATTAGAGCTAGTTGGACTTAAAAATAAAGCTAAACAATATCCTCATCAATTATCAGGAGGAGAACAACAAAGAGTAGCGATAGCTCGTGCTATTGTTAATGGTCCTAAAATATTAATATGTGATGAGCCTACAGGTAACCTAGATGAAAAAACAAGTATGGGTATCATGAATGTTCTAGAAGCAATTAATAAGTTAGGTACTACTGTTATAGTTGTTACCCATGATACAGAAATTGTTGATAAAATGAAGAAAAGGGTTGTAGTATTAGATGAAGGTCGAATACTAAAAGAATATGCGGAAGGAGAGTATCGTCATGAGGCTATTTAGAATATTAAGTCGTAATATAAGAGACTCCTTTAAAAGTGTATTTCGTAATTTTTCTTTATCAATTGCTTCTATTTCATGTATTACGATTACTTTAATTGTTGTAGCGATTGCAATTATTTTATCAGCTAATGTTAATGAATTTACAAGACGTGTTGAAAAGGATGTAACGATTGTTGTTTTCTTAGATGAAGATGTTTCAGAAGAACGTTTTAAAGCTATTGAAGGAGAAATACGTCAAATTGATAATGTTGGTCCTAAAGATAGTGATGTTGTTGCTAAAGACAAGATGGAAATTCGTAAAGAATTAATGGATTCTTCAGATACATATGCTTCCGTTTTAGATAAATATGATACTCGTGATACGAACTTTATTAAAGATGCATATCACGTTAAAGTTGTCGATATTACTAAGATGGAGAAAACAGTTAGTGCTTTAAAGAAAATTGATGGTGTTAATACTGTTAAGTATGGTGAAGGCATGATTGAAAGATTAGTTACAATTTTTGATGTAGTTCGTAAAGCTACTTATGTCGTTGTTATTGCCTTGATTTTAGTAACAGCATTCTTAATATCAAATACGATTAAGATTACTATTTTTTCTAGAAAACGTGAAATTGATATTATGCGACTAGTAGGGGCTTCTAATATGAATATTAAAATCCCATTTATTTTTGAAGGATTATTCTTAGGTATTATGGGATCTATTATTCCAATTATAATTGTAACTTATGGATATAGTTCTTTATATAATTATTTTGATGGAGAATTATTTGGTAATTTTGTTACACTAGTTAAACCAAATCCTTTTATCTTTAGCATTTCAGGATTCTTAATTATTATTGGTATGATAGTAGGAATGGTCGGATCATGGCGTGCCGTTAGAAAGCATTTAAAAATATAATATGTCAAAGTTTGTAGGAATAAAGATGCCTGTTGACTTTATTAGAATTAAGGATACAGGTGAACAAAAATTAGTATATCGTACTGTTGAGGTAATGGAAGAAGACGCCGAACGTTACCTTGAATATAGTGAGATTATAGAATTAATTTTTGATACTAAAAATGGTAATAGAGATATTTCAATTATTCGTCAAATGTTACGTAAGCTTATAACGCAAAGTCGTTATGATAAAGATACATTACTATTTTTGATTGATAATCAATGGATTTTAAAGTTTGCATTAAAAATAGACGTTCATTCTTTACTTAGTAATCCTAATTTTGTTCCAAGTACATGTGTTATAGCTTATCCATATGATGCTTTTATTAGTGATAAGTATCGTCGTATTTATCTTGGACCTAAACAAATACCTGTTTGGGAACGTAAAGAATGTGAATGGATAACTGATGTAATTGAGTGGTTAGTATTAGATGAGACAGAGTCAATTGAAGAAAAAGCAGAAGTAATGAGTTTATCACAATATGCTTCTACACGATTTGTCTTAAAAAATAATCCATGGATATTAATGTTATTATCTAATCAAAGTCGCGCTAAACTTATGCAGACAACTAAAATACCATCTGAGAAGATTGAGGCTTATGTTGGATATGAACGTGAAAATGGACAATGTTATCTTCTAAAGGATTATATTGATGTTCCTTTAGAAATTTCTCGTGAATATACTAATTTTAATTATGATTTAAGTAAAATGTTTAAATCTAAAGATGAATCTTTGGATGTATTATTAATTGATTATTGTTATCATCACTCTAAAGAGTTTTGCTCACAAGATCAAAAGAATTATTTACGACAAAATATGTGGGTATTAGATTTAGTTAAACCTGAAACTCGTGATCGTATTCTTCATTTATTAGGCTTAGATGAAATAAGAGTTAAAAAGAAAATGCTTACTTTTGGACCTAAAAATAATTCACAACTATTATATTCTAAACAGCTTTCAATTAATTCTGCTGATTATGAACAGTATCGTGAATTAAATAGCAAATTATTTAGTTTGTTTTCAGGAGTTGCTAAAGGGGAACCTTTTGATGAAGAAAAAGCTTGTGAATTTATTATGAGCGATGAGCGTGTTTTAACATTATGGCCATGGTTAATGGAATATGTAACAGATCCTAATTTAAGGTTAAAATTAATTGAAAATGATAAACATAAGAGGAAGTAATTCCTCTTTTTTGTATTTATGAATCTTTTTATTAATATAATTTATTATGAGAAAACATAATAGGCATACTAATTGGCTTTTATTTATAATAATTGTTTTGGGTATTATTTTAGGATTAAAATATATTAATAGTAAAGTAACACCTATTATGATGATAACGGCTAAAGAGGAATGTAATAAGTTATCAACTATTATTATTAATGACGCTATTAAAAAACAAATAGTAGATGGTATTAGTTTTGATAAACTATTTATTATTACATATGAACAAGGACAAATAGCTACTATTGATTTTGATTCTGTAATGGTAAATAAAGTATTATCGACTATAACCCAAACTATTCAAGCTAATTTAAAATATATTGAACAAGGTAATGTTGAAATGTTAGAATTATCTAGTAATGTTTTAGCACATTATAATCAAGATAAGTTAAAACAAGGAATTATTTATGAAGTACCATTAGGTATTAGTTATAATAATACTTTTTTAAGTAATCTAAGTCCTAAAGTACCTGTTCGTATTAATTTGATTGGTAGTATCGATAGTGGAATTAATACTAAGGTAACTAATTATGGAATTAATAATGCCTTAATAGAGGTATATGTTGATGTTAGCGTTAACATGCAGACAATACTTCCTTTTCAATCAGATGTATCAACAGTTAAGATGAGTGTTCCTTTAGCGCTTAAATTGATCAGAGGACAAGTACCTGAATATTACGCTAATGGCGATAATGGCCCAACAATTAGCTTACCTATTAATTAAAAGTATGCTATAATGATATTAGATGAGGTGCATGATATGGATAAAATTATCAGATTAGAAAACTTTGATTGGAAATTAATTGAAGATTATAAAGATGGATTTGATGAATCAGCATTAAAAGAAAAATATACTGAATATTTTGAACCCTATGATTATATTATTGGTGATTGGTCATATGGTAAATTACGTTTAAAAGGATTTTGTAAAAAAATAAATAAGATTTGTAATCGTATGAATGATATTAAATTTAAAGATGAATATATTAAAGATTTATGTAGTTATGACTGCCAATATTTTATTGTAGAAAAGATAAAAAATAAGTAATAGGTAATAAAGGGAGATACAAGCATTTTGCTTGTTTTTTTCATATAATAATGTTATAATTATCACGTATAGTAGGTGACGTATGAATAGAGAAATGATTAAAATAATTGATTCATCTGACACAGAATTAAATGTTGAATTAATATCTATTATTGAAGATAATGATAAGAAGTATTTAATCTATTCTAAAAATGAAAGACAAAAAAGTGAGAACCTAGTATTATATGTGTCAAAATTAAGAATAAAAGAGGGAACATATTATCTAGAGAATATTACGGATGAACAAGAATGGATTAATGTTAAACGTTTAATGAGTAATATTATTAATGGTTAATATTTAGGAGCGTGTGATATGCAAGATTATAGTAGAACTATCGTTACATATGAAGAAATAGTTGAAGCTATAAAAGCGATAATTGACTGTTCTTTAAATGATAATTATGTAGATGATTTTGATTATTTAAATGTTAAATATGAAACGGGAATAAAAGAAAAACTTAATACGAAAAATGAAGAAGCTTTACATCGCGCTATTAAGGATTTAGCAAGCTCAATTGATACAGCAAGTCGTGTTATTAAAACTAATTTAGAAAAAGAATTAGATGAGTTAGATAAAAGTATTTTTCATATCCATACCGATTATTTAATTAGTGAAGAATTAAGAAGAATTGCTGCTAGTGATGTATCTGTACAAAAGTTAAGAGATGTATCATTAGGTAGTAATATTCTAAATAATCCTCCACAATATGAACCTCAAGATTTTAGTTTAGAAAATGTTGATACTAATAAAATACTTAGTGATTTTGAACGCCGTGTTGTTATTAATTTTCCTGATTACTTTAGAGAAGAACTAGCAATAGCTAGAGGTGAAGAATCGGATACTATCGATAAGATGGATGATACATCTTTGTTATTAGAAGATGAAAAACCTAAAGAAGATAATTATCATGTTATTGATGCTCAAAGAGTATTATTAATTAGAAAAGCAATTAATAAAGCTAAAGAGAAAAATAATTGGGCATTAGTAACACAATTAGAGAAAAGATTAAATAAAGAATTGGGAGTAGAAAAATAGTTTCTACTCTTTGTTTAAGTAAAGGATGATTATATGAGTAGTAAAGGTACAATGGATCATAAATGTCCTAATTGTGCAGCTGTATTAAAATTTAATCCTCATGGACAAAACTGGGTATGTGAATATTGTAAAAGTAAGTTTACTAAACAAGAAGTAGATGATTATGAAAAAATCCGTGGTGTTGAAGAGTTAACTGAGGATACAGAAGAAGTAGAAGAGGAGACAAATTGGGAAGGCGCTAGTATATATACATGTCCTAACTGTGGAGCAGAAATAGTCGCTGATGAAACTACTTCAGCTACTTTTTGCGTCTATTGTAAAAATACAGCTATTTTAAAAAATAAATTAGTTGGTAAATTTAATCCAAGTCAAATAATTCCTTTTCATAAAACGAAAGAGGATGCAATTTTAGCTTTTAAAAATTTAAAAAAGGGACGTCCTTTAATGCCTAATTTCTTTAATGATAGTAAAAATATCGAAGAGATAAAAGGTATTTATATTCCTTTTTGGTTATATGACTATACCATAAGTGGAGATATAGTAGCGAATGCTAATAGAGTAACTACTTGGCGATCAGGTGATTATCAATATACAAGAACAGATACTTATTTAGTTACTAGAGCAGGAAGTATGAGTTTTAAGCGTATTCCTGTTGATGGCTCAACCCACTTTAATAATGATATTATGAATTCTATTGAACCTTTTGATTACCGTGGCTTATCTAAATTTAATCATTCTTATTTATCAGGCTTTTTAGCTGAAAAATATAATGTTGATGCTAGTGAAGCATCTAAAGATGCTTCAAATCGCGCTAAAGAATCAACAACGAATACTTTAAAATCAGATATTCATGGTTATACATCAGTAATGGTTACTAATCAAAATCTTAATATTAATAATGTTAATAGTAATTATGTATTATTACCTGTATGGTTATTAAACATAAAATATAAGGGAAAAATTCGTACTTTTGCTATGAATGGTCAAACAGGTAAAATAATTGGTGATATTCCTATTGATATTAAAAAAGTTATTCTTTATTGGATAGGTATATTCATTCTAACTATTATCGTTATTTATATTGGCTGGATGATTGTAGGTGCATAATATGAAAAAGATTAGATATTTATTAATTATAATTATTCTATCATTAGCCTTTATATCTAATTGTTGGGCTGTTGAATCTGTTAATATTAATCTTAAAATATATGATTATGGAGACTTATTAACAGATGAAGAAGAAAAAGAAATAAAAACTTCGATTGATGAATATATAGATGAATATAATTTTGATATGGTTATTGTAACGCAAAAAGATTACATTGGCGATTTAAGAGCGTATGGCCAAGATTTTTATGATTATAATGACTTTGGTATGGGAACAACGAAAGATGGTATTTTATTAGTTCTTAATGTTGATAATGAAGGGCCTATTGCGGAAATTGTAACAACAGGTGAAGCTATTCGCATGTATGATGATAGCCGTATTGATTCTATTTTAACAGGTATGAGTAATGCTAAATACTTAGGTAGTAAAGCAATTATAATGTCTTTTATTGAAGATTCATCAAGATTTGCTTCGTATGGAATACCTAGTAGTAATAAAAATATTCATATTGATAAAGATGGAAATCCTCGTCCTAATTTTCCTTTAACGACCGTCATCGTTATTGCGATAATTATATCGACAATAGCGATAGCTATTATGGTAAGAAAAAATAAAATGGTAAGAAAAGCTCATGATGCTGATAGTTACTTAGTAAAACAATCAGTTAATATCTATAATCGTAGTGATCAGTTCTTAACTACTCATACATCAAGAGTTAATGTTTCTTCTAGTTCGAGTGGGGGAAGAGTAGGAGGCTCAAGTATCAGCCATGGAAGTAGTGGAAGAAGCCATGGTGGAGGAGGAAGACGTTTATAAATAACGTAAATATTATATGTAAATTAAGAAAATATTTTGACTTTTATAGATGTGTTTTTATATAATAAAAGTGAATATATGTAATAAGAAATATTTTGTAGAGGAGAGTTTATATGAAAGGTAATTTAAGATATTTATTAATATTGTTTTTAGCTATTATTTTATTACCAATTAATGTTCATGCTAGTGAGATTATATTAACCGCTGATAAGACTGATTTAAAGCCAGGTGATGAACTTGTTATTAGTGCTAATCTTCCTAGTGATATGGAATCATATGCTCTTTTAGCGACTTTAAAATATGATGAAAAAGTATTTGAACGTATTGATGATAAAAGTTTTAGTGGCGATGAAGGTTTAGTAGATATAACTTATAATAACCGAAATAATCGCTTTGGAATTATTAATAAGTCAGGTAAAGCAGATGATAATTTATTTGTAGTTCATCTTGTTGTTAAAGAAGATGCTAATGTAGGTAATACTAATATAGCGCTTACTAATGTATCATCATCTGATGGTGAAACGAAAGAGAATCTTTCTTCATCTTCAGTTAAAGTGTATGTAACACGTGATGCAAAAGAGGGAGAAGAAATACCTACTTATGATGAAAATGAAATTGTAGAAGATGAAGAAAAAGAAATTACTTCTTTTAGTACGAAACCAATTATTATAGGACTTATCATTTCTGCTATTCTTTTACTTATCTTAACTATTTTAGTAAAAGTTAAATATAAAGATCATAAGAAGACATTTATTACTTTATTAGCGCTTTTAATTGCTTCTTTAGTTATTTTAATTACTTTATTGTGTGTTAATGGAAAGAAAAAAGATGTTAATAAAGATGGTGTTAAAGATTATAATGATGGAAAATCTATTGTTGAGTATTTGTTAGATATTGATCGTGAAAAAACATCAGATGCTTTTGATCAAGATGTCAATAATGATGGTAAAGTTGATATAACTGATGTTGGATATGTAACAAAGAAAACAACTCAAAAAACAAAAGTAACTTTAAAAGAAGATGGTAGTAGTGCTTATGCTTTAAAAGGAAAGTTAACATTATCATTTAAAGCTAATATTACGCCTAAAGGAACGAAAATTAAAAAAGTTAAAATTGATGGTAAATATTATGATGTAAAGCTTGTTGGTGATGTTTATTCTGTAACTTTAGATGATATAGAAGAAGCAGGTAATTATAAATTTACGATTACAAGTGTTATGCTTGATAATAAAAAAGAAGTTAATACGAAATTAACTTTTGAACGTGAAATATTAAAAGATGCACCTAATGTTCATTTATTTGATATTGATGAAGAGAATAATTTATTAACATTTAAACTACTTGATGAAGATAAATCATTTAAAAGTGGTAAAGTTAATATATATGATGCTGATAACAAACTTGTATATGATAGTGAATTAAAAAGTGATAATACGATAGAGTATCCTTTTGATGAAGAAAAGAGTTACCAAATAGTTGTTTTAGCGACTTTTGATTTGGATAGTAATGATAATAAAGATAATTATTATGAAGATGAAGAAATATTTAATCATAGTTTTAAAATATATAAAGACTATAATTTTAAATTAGCTAATGCTTCCATAACAGATATTATTCAAAAGGATGAAAAACCTATTGTTACTTTTACAAGTACAAATAATAAAGGCGCTAAAGTAGAAGTAGCTACCTTAAATAATCAAGATTATAATATTTCTAAAATTGATGGTAATACTTATGAAGTAGAACTTACACATGCTGATACATCTTTTGGAAAACATACTGTAACATTAGATAGTGTAGAATTAAGTACTTTAAAATTATTCCAAAATGAAAAAGATTATAGTTTAAATAAATTAACTTATAGTGTATTAAAGAGTAATCCTGAGATTACAAATATTAATTTAACATCTAATCGTGATAATAAGACAGTAACAGCTAATTTTAATTTAATAGATGAAGATTCTGCTTTAGAGAATTTAAAGGCTGTATTATTAGATTCAACAGGTAAAATAATTGATACTAAAGAGATTAATATTAAAGATTTAAAAAATAATAATGTTACTTTATCTTATGGTAAAAATTTAGATGGTTTATATAAAGTAGAATTTTTAGCTGACTATACATTAGGTGATAAATATAAATATACTAATACGGATATTGGTAATGAAACGATTGCTGTATTCGATGATATTCATATCGAAAATATTACTATTAAAGCACCTAATACTAAATATCCTGTTAAAGGACAAAAAAAATATGAAGTAATAATTGATGTTTATGTTGGTAATAGTGTTTTTGAACATTTTACGGATAGTAAAGGATTTAATTCTCTTACTAAATATTCACGTATGGGTGCTGTTACAATTAATGGTTTAAATTATGTAGTAGAAGGACAATCATCTAGTGATCCTAATATTTATAAATCACGTATTTCTTTAACTATTCCTTCGGAATCAGGAATTGTTGATTTAAAGATTAATCGTGTTCAAATGCAGTATGCTAGTTATTATATTAAACATGAGGATTATTATTCTGTACCTTTAAAAGAAATGCAAATAGAAGTCTTAAAAGATGTACCTACTATTGATAATATCAAAGTAGTAGATGATTATGAAAATAAGAAAGCTACTTTAGACTTTGATGTTATCCTAGATGCGAAAGCTAAAGATAATGATGATAGTTTTAAATCAGGAACGATTGAACTAGGTAATACTAAATATGATATTAATAGGGGACATAATACTATTACTTTTAATGATTTAGTGCCTGATCAAACATTTGATATTATCTTTAAAGCAAGTTATGATTTGGATACTGATACTTTAGAAGAAACAACAGATCAAAATGAATATCAAGATAAAGAAATATATCGTATTAAATATGGACTATATAATCCTGATATTTATGATAGTATCAAAGTTGTAAAAGATAGTAATAAAGAATATTATAAGAAAAATGAAAAAATAGAATTGAACTTTAAAGTAGAAGATATTCCACAAGAATTAAATGTCTTACCTAATAAAGTTATCATTGATGATAAAGAATATTCTTTAACAAAGAAGGATGATAATTATATAGTTGCTTTAGATGGCTATATTAACTCTGGACGTAAAAAATTATCTTTAACAGATGTTATCTTAGATAATGGAAAAAGAGTAACTTTAAAAGATCCTACTGTATTTGAAATAGAAGTATTAAAAGATCCTTTATCAATTATCGATTATAAGTATGAAGTTTTAGAAAATAATAATCTTAAAGTATCTTTTAAAATGCAAGATTTGGATAGATCTTTAGTTGGTAAAGCTAAGATTAAGATTACAAATGAAGATGGTAAAGTTGTTTATGATGAAGATTACACTGATGAAGTAACATTAACACCATCAAAAGGTGAAACAAGATATTATGTTACTATTACTTCTAGTTATGATCTTGATATAGATAATACTAATAGTTATAACAATTATGATAATGTTAAACTATTTGAAGATACAATATCTTTAGATGAAAATAATATTGAATTAAAAGATATTAATGAAATTAACTTATATCACGCTATTACCACATCTGGTAAAGAAGAAACAATCTTAGTTAATGAAACATCTAAAGAAGAACTAGAAAAGAACATTAGTGAATATTTTGTAGAAATTAATATGGATACTCTTCCTAGTACACATGCAAGAATTAAAAATGTTCTAGAAGAAGATAATCATTTAATACTAGTATTAGACTATCAATATGTAACTAAAGAAAAATCTAATAAAGAAAAGACGATACGTATTGATTATGGTGTAATTAAAAATGGTGTTGCACGTAATGAAAATCATCCTGATATTGCTGTCAAACTTTTAATAGAGAGATTAAAAAATAATGAAGATATAACTTTAACACAAAATTATGACTTTAGTTATGCAAGTAGTGAAGGGGATACTTATGTTGATACCTATACAGGCCATTTAGATGGACAAGGTTATACTCTTCGTAACTTAAGTAAACCTTTATTTGCTAATATAAAAGGTGAAGTAAAAAATTTAAATATCTTTAATGTTACATTTGGTTCTAAAGGATATGGTGCTTTAGCTAATAGAAGTGAAGGAGCTACTATAACAGGTGTTACTATTGATAAAGTTAATAAAACACAAACAAGTGGAACATCTGGAGGATTCGTTGGCACAGTTATTAATTCAACCATTAAAGATTCTAAAGCAACTAGTGTTTATTTAAGAATAGGATATACGGATCAAAACAATGGAACATTTATAGGGCAAGCTGATAATTCAACAATTGAAAATTGTTATGCAGAAGGAACTATTGATGGAGGATGGAACTTTACTAGTGGATTTATTGGTAACGCTAAATCTTCTACGGTTAAGAATAACTTTGTTAAAGTAAAAGGAGTTAACTTAACAGGAGGAACGCATGCATCTTTTGCAACTGCATGGCAAAATACCGAATCTATTTATGAAAACAATATCTGTATTGCTTCTAATTTTGATAAAACAATGATTAGTAGCGCTAAAAAGATAACTAATAACTATTTCTATTATGCATCTAATGATCAAAATACATCTGATGGTATAAATAAGATTACAAAAGATGAAATAAATGAAGAATTATTTACTACTAAAGCACATTTTAGTGCTGATACATGGCGCTTTAAAGATGTATCTTATGATAATTTACCAACTCTTCAAATAGAAAATACATCTGTTTTAAGTGATACATCTAATGAAGATTATGTTTATGAAAATGAAATATTATATAAGAATTTAACTAAGTTAATGCCTTTCTATGATAGTGATAAAATAATAGAAAGCGCTAAAGGTATTACCGATAATTACTTAAAAACTAAAGAGATAGTACATATCTTACCTGTTGATAAGAATGGCGCCATCGTAAACTATTTAACAACTGATAATGTTAAACGTATTAGTAAGATTAAAGTAGTATATAAGACAAAAGAAACAGCTGAATATAATGTTATATATGATAATACTTATGATATGGTTGTAAGTTATCGTATTCCTGAATTAAAGATTGATTATAACTTTAATCATTATGCTATTGATACTAACTCACAAGTTGTTAATAATTTAACTAACTATCTTAAAAAATTAACTTATACAAATAATCTAGATACTTTAACACCTAGTGATGATAGCCGAATTTATCGTGACTATTATAATGAAGTAACAAGTAAAAACTTAAAAGAATTCGTTTTAAAATATTTATCAACAAGTAATTATACGAATACTAATAATAATGATGGAATTAATAACTATCTTGAACGAGAAGTTAAGAAAGATAAGAAAATAGAAAAGGTTTTATACGTATATAACTATATTAATCGTTGGTATAGTCTTGATATTGAAGGTATGAATTTAAGTGATTTTGTTTTATTCAATATGCAAGGATTCGATGAATCTTTAACACCACAAGAAATAACTAATATCTTCTTTAAAAATGATAGCAATTTTAATACAGGTTCAACGAATACTGCCTATGCATCTACTTTAGGTAGTTATACTAAATTAGATACTTTAGCTAAATTCTTAGAATATGTAGTAACAGAATTTAGTAATGAAAAAGATATGTCAGAATGGGTTAGAAAAACATTTAAAGGATATTTAGTTGAAATCCCTGTTATGACTGATGGTAAGAAAAATGATAAAGTATTATATACTTTATGGGATCACTTTAGTCATGAAGATGCTTCATATCATAATCCTTATAAAGTTTATAACTTTATATTACCAATCTTAACATTACCTAAAAATGCGGCTTATATTGTATCTAGTCCTGTTCAATTTGTTATAGGTGCTCAAAGAACATATATTGTTGATCCAGAAGATCCTAAAGATCATGCAACATTAGTTAATAAGATTAAAGTACGTACTGATCGTATGACTAATTATTATGCGACTGCCTATGGTATCTTAAATGATGAAAAATTATTTAATGATATTCATACATGGCATACAGATAAACGTTATACATATGATGAAAATGGTATTCAAACTTATCAACAAAAAGGATCAACAGAAGAACCTTTCCATAAGAACTTTAATGAAGTCGTAGGACAATGGGCTCATAGTGATGGCAATAATGCTGTTGCATGGGGTGATCGTATTGATTGGAGTGTAGCAGGATTCTTAGATGGTGACTTAAGAGATGATGGTACTCCAGATCCTGGTCATACACCATATAATACATGGTCTCATGAATCAGCCCATAATATTGATGCTCGCTTATTCTTAAGAAATAATGGACGTCGATATGATGGACATGGTGAAGACTATGCTGATAGTAATTTAACGCAAGGATTTAATCGTAATGATATTGTTATGAATTTATCAATTAACTTTAAATCTGATCAAAAAGTTGGTTCTAACTTAAGACCTGATCGCATTAATACGCAAGCAAAAGTATGGAGTTTCTATAAAGGAGTCTTTGAAAGTGTTTATGTTATGGATTACTTAGAAGCTTTAGCTTTCTTAGAATTATCACCAGAAGATCAAGCAACATTAGCTGTTCAAGTATCTTATCCTGATGAAGATAAATATGTAACAGGGCCTGTTAAAGAACAATATTTAGGTCGTCGTTCATCAAGGTATACAGAATTAACAGCTGAAGACTTTGAAAAAATGGATTTAAAAACAGTTGATGACTTAATTAAGAATCGTATTATGTTACAACCTGGTGTATATAAATTAGCTACTAGAGGAGTTAGTTTATATGGAGGCGAAGGACTTAATGTTGTACATTGGTATCAACCTAATAATCCATATGGACGTCCAGATTCATATTCATTAAAATGGATAGCATATGAAATGTTAGGCTATAAAGGATATGATAATGGATATATTGAATATTATAGTAATATTCATCCAACAACTTTAGAAGATATTAAAAACTATAAAACTGATAAGATGGCTTTATCTAAAATAACGGATGGAGCTTATGATGATTTTGATGAATATAAGAAATATCGTTTTAGTGAAACAAAAACTAATTTAGGTAAACTTAATAGTAAAGTTAATGTTCAAAAATATGTTCAAAAACTATATGATGAGTTAAAGAAAGATGCTGAATATCGTCGTACAAAATTAGATGATATCTTTACTAAGAGACCTAAATGTTTAGACGATTATTGGTGTGTACATGGTGATTTAGCGGATGCTATATCATTAAAATATAGTAGTGAAGTAAGATATGATATTTATTATACTTTAAAGACAGAAACTAATGACTTTACAACAAGTATATATTCATCAACACAAGAGCAAGATGTTAATCATATTGTTATACAAAAATAAAAGAGAATTTATTCTCTTTTATTTTTGTATAGGTTTATGCTTTATTTCTTTTAATAAGAAGTCTTCACCTTTAATAATACTTAATATTTTAATAACTTGGATATCTAATTTTAAATAATTATCTTTATCATTTGTATAACTAGTTATTAAGGGAAGTTTAAGATCTTTTTTAATATTATTTAGATGTTGTCTTCCTTTTTGATTAAAACCTAATACTCTTATATATAATTTATTTTGATATTCTTTATTATCTTTTTTAGTTAAACCAAAGAGAATATGACTTAGCATGCGCATCAAACGATTATATGTATAATATTTGGTTTTAACTAAAGTTATAAAGTTATCTAAAGATGTGGCTTGACTTATTTTATCTTTTAGGCGATGCGCAATATTATCATCAACAGTTTCATATTTAGTAAGATCATTTTCACTAATAATACGATATTTAATTAAAGAAAAATAGTCACTTAAAAAGATAGGTTTAGTAATATATTTAGATATATCATAAGGAAGTGTCATGCTAATATCTTCTTTTGTCTTTAACTTATCTCTAATACTTGAAGCACTACTAATTTCACCTGTTAAATTTTTATTATGATAGTTATTAGTTCTTTTAATAGATATCGCTTCAATAGGATAGTTATTTTTGATAATTTCTTTTATATAACTAAATCCTAATAAATCGTTAGGTGTAGAAAGATTAACATTGGTCATTTCTTTTAAAGTTAAAGATAAAGCTGTTGGATAATTTAATCCTTCATTTAAATAATCTTTAACTTTTATTTGATAAGTATCTGTTAAACTTACTTTAGCGCATTCTGTTAAAAGATTAATATCATTTAATTCTGAACCAAAGACAATTTTTTCGACTTTTAATTCATTTAATATTTTTAATGCGCCATAAGCGAATGTGTCAGCACTTTGACTAGCCCATAAATAGGGAAGTTCAATACATAAATCAACACCATAATTTAAAGCTATATCAGTTTTATCCCATTTACTTAAAATACTTATTTCTCCACGTTCGGTAACTTCTCCTGACATAACTAAAATAATTAAAGAGTCAGGAAACATTTCTTTTATTTTATTTAAATGATATAAGTGTCCATTATGAAAGGGGTTATATTCACATATGATTCCAATTTTCTGCATATTATCACTTCACTTAGTATTATCATATCATATTTTTCTTGCTTTTTTATGCTTTTTTCTGTATAATGTTCTAGTCGGGTGATATTATGAATATTGATTTACTTAGACTTCGTAATGGCATTGATAATAATGTAGTTGTTGATGAGACATATTCTTTTAGTGAAGAAGAGTTAAAGGGAACAGGTGTATCCAAGTTAGATAATGTTCATATTCAAGGTGAAATTACTTTAAATGCTGTTAAAGAATTATATTTAAATTTAAATGTTAATGGTGTAATGATTATTCCTTGTGCGATAACATTAAAGCCTGTTAAATATCCTTTTAATATCGATATAGTAGGGGATTTAAGTGAAATCGATGAGGAATACACTGAAAATAATAAAAATTTAATAAATAGTATTGATATTTTACCAATAATATGGGAAAATATATTAATGGAAATTCCTATGCGTGTTGTAAGCCCTTATGCTGATGTTACCAAATTACATGGTGATGGATGGCGCTTAATAACTGATGAGGAAGAGCATGGTAATTCAGCTTTAGCTGAATTGGAAGACTTATTACAAGATAGTGAGGTGAGATAAATGGCAGTACCATTTAGAAAAGTTAGTAACACAAGAGGTAGAAAAAGAAGAACACATTATAAAATAAGTGAAAATGGAACTACTAAATGTCCAAAATGTGGAAGTGAAATTAGACCACATCGTGTATGTTTAAATTGTGGAACATATAAAGGAAAAGAAGTTATTAAAAATGAAGAAGAAAAATAATATTTTTCTTTTTTTTATGCTATAATTTATAATAGGTGATGGTATGAAACATAGTCGTAATAGATTAACACCATTTTTAGTTATTATCTTAATCATATTAATATGGATATTAATAGCTGTTGTTGCTTATAAACTAATGCATCGTAATGCCTTTAAAGGAACTAAATTGAAATTAGATGACGACTTAGTTCAAGAGTTATATAATTCTGTTAATGATGAAGATATTATCTTATTTAGTAATAACAAGTATGATTTAAATAACTTACCTGGAGAATATTTAATTAGAAAAGCTTCTCTTTATATGACTTTAGAAGATATTGAATTTACTAATAGTATGGGATTTATTTTATCTTATGAATCTCTTGATAGCGCTATTAAAATGGCTTTTGGGCCTGATATTAAGTATAATTTAAAAAACTTTAATGGCGAAGTTGATACTTATTTAGAAATGGATGAAAAAAGATTACATTTTAAAATGCATTATGATGATACTCTTAATAGTTATGTAGGATCATATGAAGAAGTAGCTTTAGATGAAAATATTAAAGTTAAAAGAGAATTATTAAGGGCTACGAAAACTGATACAGTTAATTTAAGAATAGGATATTTTTTCTATAAAGAAAAAGATAATAAATATCAAATATGTAAAGATGCTAGCTGTAAGAAAATAGTTAAAACAGTTGATTCTTTAGATATAGATTATGATAATTATATTGAAGTATCAATGAAAAAAGCTAGTGATGAGGTTTACTATTATTATCAAAATAGTTGACATAAATAGTTTTTATGATATAATTAGGTTTAGATTTAACGACATTTAGTAGTTTTATAATTAGTAATTAGAGATTCTATGTTGGGTGAAAATAGGACAAGATTATAAAATGAATTACTTGTTAAAACGGTTACGCGTTATAGTATTGAGTGCATAATAAGTATTATGAAATAGGATGGTACCACGGGTTATCTCGTTCCTATACATAATACTTTTTTTGTTTATAGGTGA
>CANQON010000024.1 GCA_947625505.1 uncultured Bacilli bacterium | reverse complement strand
GTTCAGACACTTGAAGGAAATACTAGTGGCTCTTGGAACGGAAGTCAATCTGCGGGCAATGGCGTTTATAGACGTACTCGTTATTGGTCTAACATTGGCTGTATCGTTAGACCTCCATATGAAGAACTTACAGTTTGGAAAGAGGAAGTTCCAAAGCCAGAACCCAAGAGACCAGAAAAGGAGCCTGATTATATGATTCATGGTAATAAAATGTTCAGACTATACAACCAGTTTGACGGAAATCATATGTGGACTACTAGTACCGCTGAGCGTGATTCCCTAATTAAGAATGGTTGGACAGATGAAGGTACCGCTTGGGACGTAGATGATAATATTATTCCAGTTTATCGTCTATTTAATCCAACTAGCGGAGACCACATGTTCACAGCATCACTCAATGAGTGCAATGCCCTAATTGATGCTGGGTGGAACTATGAAGGCGTTGTTGACTATGGCGCTAAAGACGGTGAAGGTACACCTGTTTATCGTCTATACAATCAGTCATCTGGAGACCATATGTTCACTACTAGTAAGAACGAAAATGATGCTCTTACTAAGAATGGTTGGACCTCCGAGGGAATTGGTTGGTATACAACTGCCTAATCAATAAATAAAAATAGCCCCTCACAGATATGTATTTATTATATGTATCTGTGAGGGGCATTTTTTTTGTTTATTTTTCGTATCCAACTATATCGACGCCAATAATTTTGTTGTCTCCTACCTTTGTTCCTCTACAATCAATTCCATAGGTATCTCCCGCAATAATTCTAACATCCATGTCTGAGTAATTATTGATGATTCTTCTGATTATTGTTGGATTTAATAATCGAACATTTCCCGATTTATCGTCAAATCTTTCAAGATAAATCATAATTAAAATAACTTTGGATTATAAGATAGGATATTGTCTCTAATATACATCAGGATATTTCCTAGATGATTCTCTCCACCATTTTGAGTCAATCCCCAAAAGGTGTCCCCAAATCTATCTCCTTCAGTAATCAAACATGGACTGGTCTTTAGAAGTCGTAGGGCTAGGTCGGGATTTTGCAGAAATTTTTCTTTAATAACATCGTACATAATCTCAACACGTCGATCGTCCCAATCATCTACAATTGGAACCTCCTGTCCATGGTCACGTGCGGGAGTTGGGTCAGAGAAAAGTCCGCCAAGAGCAAAAGCATCTTTATCTTCATCGTTTATACATTTCTCTGCCTGATAGACTGCTTCAGCATTTGTGAAATATCGACCCTTATATTCCATATCCCGCATATAAAAATTACAAAGATAAAAATACTCTTTTACTAAGTCATGAATCTGATAATCATTTAATGGATAAACCTTCATCTATCTCTGTACTCCAATGCTCCGCCTACCATTACTGGACCGTTGTACCACTCTTCTTTTGGACTTTCTTCCATAGGCGCAGCATAATGATGGTATCTATACCAGTCGTTGCACTTCTCTTTATGAGTTCTGGAAATCTCGCCAATAATTTCCAAGGCTCCTTCCTCAGAAATTCTAATAGTTGCTGGGCCGTCCAGAGTATAAATATGTGACTCCCCATCAAAAGAAGGTGCAACAAGGAGAATGCCACTCTTTTCCTCGTAGTAGATATTGTACATTACCCTCCTTAGAATGGTTCAATATTCTTCATATCGACCTTCATGGCCGCAAGCATAGCTTTAACCGCAGATTCCTCAGTTTCATACCCATAATGTTCGGTGTGATTTTCAGGAGAAGACCATTTCCAATCATCGTTCCTGCCAGTTACTTCTCCAATTACCTTATATGGCTTCTGTTGGATTAATCTATCGACCTTAATTGCGGGATTGACGGTGATTAGAACAAAATCCCAACGATACTTATAACTCTTCTGTGGCATTAATTACCGCTCTCCAATCCAAGCCGTCCTTCGATCCTCCGGCTACGAATACCATCAATAGCCGCACGCCTACCCTCTTCATAAGTAGAGGAGTGGAAGTCATTATATCGAACACTCATTGCCCGATTACTCCTCCAGTTTGTATCTTTAAAGTCATCCTCAAACTGGTCTTCGACCTCTTTTGGAGTGATTACTAGAAGTGCCCTTGACTGCTTTTCAAGCTCTTGCTTAACTCCAGTAATGAAACCCATTGCAAAGCTATTATAGACACCGCGAGCAGTATGATAAATCTTCTTTGCTTCACGACACTTTCTATTGGCAATCCTGTTTCCAAGAGTGTACAGATGTTGGAAGATGATGTTCGCAGCTTCTGTATCCCGCTCGTATCCGTAGAAGTGAACAACACTCTTCCTTGGACCGTTGGGAGAAGTATATACCTTACACCTAAAGTTTGGTGCTATAACTGCGGCAAGCTGCTTATAGAAAGACTTATCAGAACTAATTTCGCAGACCCTATTAATGATAAGCTCTTCTTCCTCAGCGTGAAGCTCAGACTGCTCAATATTATAGTCGTTCATCATCTTCTGAGCGATAAGTGCGGCCTGGATTGCTTCAGCTTCTGTGGCGCCACGCTCAATTGTCTTCGCCATGAGCTTTAGAATCTTATCAATAACGTTTTGCCGCAAGTTTTCCATCTGTTCTCCCTTTATCGAGGATTTGATTTTAAACCTATTATACCTCTGCACCTATCTATTGTCAAATCTACTGAGACGAATCTCCATTAATTCTCTCTATAATCTTATCTAGAATTGTTTGATAACCCTCTTCATCACCATAAACAGTAGTATATTGGATGTTGTTCATATCGAGAATCTTCTTTAGTTTAATGCTGTCTGCGTCTGACTCTTCTTCTGTTTGAAATCTTCCTTTTGGATTGTATGGTTTATTTCTCTCGATAAAGAAGTTTATGTTATCAAATGAATTAAATGTTTGCATTACTAGTATATTAAATATATATCCAAGGACAGGAGACTTATTATAGAAGATGCAAAGTGGAAGCGGGCTATCTGTTACTACTACATCTACTTTGTCCCTTAGTCTACTAATCCTGTAAAATTGTTTTCCAAGTAGGTATAACTGATTGTCTGGCTTAAATACTTCTGTATTTTCTTCCCAAACTTTTTCTTTCGCAAACTCTGGAGCCTGTTCTGCGTTGATATAATACTTAGTCTTCAAATCATAAAATATCTTTGCCATTCCAGAGCTTTTACCCGCACCTGCACTACCAAATAAATTAACTACTAACAATAAGCATCACACTCCCTAGAATGTAAAATGGTCATCGTCATCATTAAAAGTTTTGTGAACAACATATGCCATTACAGTAGCTGCGGCAAATAAAATAATTAACTCAGCTATCGGGTTCATTATCTTTCATAACCCTTTTAAAAGGAAGAACGTAGTACCTATAATCTTGAACAAGCATGATTCCCGCAAGGACGATAATACCAATAAAAGGAATAGGGTCAATCATTATTAGTCATCCCAATCTATATTGTCAAAATCATCTTCTTTATAGGCTTCAATAACGTCTTCGTCTTCATTATCAAATAGTGCGAATAGAAGCCCCGCAACTCCACCAACTATTACTGCGAAAATAAATACTTCAAAGATTATCATAGTTCATCTGTGCGAGGATGCCCGCAACTCATCTTTTCCTCTGGGCATGGACCTGTCATACAAGCTGGCCCAGCGTTCTCAAATAATTTTGGAGAGACTTCTTTGCAAAGCTTTAGCATTTTCTCCGCCAATTCACGAATCTCCCACTGTGCTCGGTTGCATGTGCGGAGATTAAAGAAGTGAAGCAGTTCCCGCACATTCATTGTTACTACGATATTTGAACAAACTGCATTTGGGAGAATATACCTTGCATCTTCTTTTGGAATACCTGCATATATCATTTCTTGATAGAAATCATACACATCATTCATGAAATTGACGTAAGCTTGTTCTAGAGAGATATCACGAAAATATCCATCCTCATCTGCAAATGGATTTATATATTCATAATCACTATCTGTGATAGATTGTGGCATTACATAAGCAAAGCACTTAGTTTCATCCACATATCGTTGACTTTGCTGATTATAACTTGCAAGCCTGTGCCGCACAAGTTGGTGAGTACAAGCTCTAGAAACTCCTTCGATACCAAAAGTGAATGAAGCATGTTCAAGTGCTGAACCGTGACCTTGACCAATGATAGTGTTAAGAACTCTATCTACCTCTTGGTCTGTCATTGTATTACTTAAGTCTGCTGGTGACTTTGGTGAATAACATAGACGTGCGGCCAAAGCAATTGAACGCTCTGGGTCAGGAGTATGATTAAGTAAAACTACCTTCAAATATATCGCCCCTTAGTATGCCGTTAAATTATCAAGTTTTACCAATTCGTCGTCTATAGAATCTGGCTCATTTCTGTAAATGATATATTGGAGAATTGCTCCTATTGATTCTAATGCATCAATAGTCCACTGTCCAATAACGTCTTCTCCTTCTTCAACTTTGTTACATCCATGTGCCGCGCAGATTCTAATTTTATCGAGTGTTTTAATATCTTCTTCATTAAGACTAGTTTTTAAAATATTTTTCACGCTCTTTTCGCCATTGCTCTTTCATTGCTTGCTCTTTAGCATCAATTGCTGGATTAAGCCATTGTCCAAATACCCAAACGTCTTCAAGGATATTTCTTGCTACCATAGCTTGATTATTTGTTAATCCAAAAGTATCCATTTTATACTCAAAGTCTCTTGCGTTATCGTAGAACCACTCTTCTAGTGGTTGATTGCTAAGGAGGTATTCTTGTTCCATTGCGTTTGCCCATTTTACTACATACTGACAAATTGAATTCAGACATAAATCATTTAAATTTTTTGTGGCATAATCTTCAAACTTATTTTTCATTGCTTGATTAATAAAATGCATTCTAACCCCTAAAACTCAGAGTAGTAATCTTCATTATTATCATTATCATCATAGTTGAATGGTACATATTCTACCGCATCTTCGTTAGGTTCTTCCATTTCACATTCTTGCATATATCCGCAGAAATAGATAAAGTTTGCCAATGGCTCGTTCTGTCCGAAGAATCCATCCATGCTTTCTCCTTTATCTAGGATTTGATTTTATATTATTATATCTCTATTTCTATCTACTGTCAAATCCAATAGAATGAATCTGCGCAAGTCCTATACAAATAGCGTCCGCAATATCTGTAGTAATTTTAGTTGAAATGTTACAGTTGGCGGTAGCAATATATTCCTCTGCAAGCTCTTTTGCTACTTTCTTTTGGTCTGCTCGCTTAGCTCCAAAATCAATTCCCCACTTTTGATGAAGAATACTTCGCCAAGAGGACGGAGAAACTACATATAGTTTAGCTCCTTTTTGTGCGGCAAGTAGCATAATTGCGGCCTGAGCGTAGGATAGTTTTTTATAAGTTGAAACGTTACCTCGCTGAACTTGAATGTCCTCGATGACCATTGTTGGCACATCGTCTGTGCGCCACATATTTTGATAATGCTTAATAATACCTAGCGCTTCAGTATAGATACAATTAATTCTATCTTCATCACTATCTTTAGTATTAGTGCTAATCACACCAATTTCTACTAATTTATTACTGTCATCAAATAATGCCCAGCCAGTTTTAGCGAATGCTTGGTCAAATGCCAGCAATGCCATTATAGACCAGTGCTCCCAAATCCCGAACGGCTTTCTCCGCCTAACCGTTCTACCACATTAAACTTAATAGGTAGCTGAACCGGCTGTATCCTAAACTGACAGAGCCTAGTATCCTTTGGAATATGGACATCTCTAGTAGCATAGGCCGCAAGTCTCCACATATCCTCTGGGCCGCAGTATGAGTTATCAATAACACCAATTGAGTTAGCCTGTAGAATACCCCAATTCTTGAATGTTGAGGAACGTGGAGCAAGTATACCTTCGTACATTTCTGGCATCTTCATGGCTACACCTAGCGGGATTAGCTTAAAGTCTCCGGCCTTCATGTCGATGTCTTCATAGACATACATATCAATCCAGCCACCTTTTTCTAGATTGCACTCTAGTTCATGTGCGCCAGGCCAATATTGAATATCAACATTCTCCGCCAATGTACTTAGTGCTTCATCCAGCATACTCTTAATATCATCTTCTGAAAGTGGAATATCAAATGGATTAATCGTCAAAGCTACCAACTCCAGAAATAAACTGCTTGAACTTATAAAGAATTGTATCAATAACCTTATATGGCTCTTTTGGCTCTTGGAATTTCTTAACTACATCTACAATGTAGTAAGTATCAATAATCTCACCCTTCTCCTTAGTATTCTTCTCGCTATACTTGAAATCCTTAATAATATAACCTTGCTCTTCTCCGTCTGCCCTTACTTCATCCTCAAATTCGTCCTTCTCTTCTAGGGTGTCGATTCGATACTTCTCTGTAGTTTGTAGTAGAAACCTCATTATATCTCCTTACTCGTCAATATTTGGTGAAATCACTGAATCAAGAAAACAAAACTTAGTTGGCGCCATTTGTTCCTGAATCTTCTGGAACGGCTTCCCGCAGATAAAATCTTTAGGACCATATATAGTTACTGAATCTAGAGAATACTTGTCTTGCTTATTGCTTAGAATATTCTCAAGCCTGTCTAGGCCGCAATTGATAATCTCAACAGTAGTTTGTGGATTAGTTGGCTCCTCTATTGGGTCATTCTCTTTGATAATTGATAGTTGGAAAGGTCGCTCTGGGTAGGCAACAATAATTGCATTATACATATTTATCTCGCAATCTCAATGACGAAATCATTGCAGTTGAATAGAGCGTACATAAAGACTTCACCATCAGTCTTTGGCTCTTTAATCCAAAACTCATATCCATTTAGTATCTTGTTATAGGTAATATTAACTGGTACGCCACGACTGTATGCTAGCCTAACAAGTTGCTTCCTAAACTCCTCCTTATCCTTCTCACTACCGGTGAGCCTAAAGATTGTGTAATCGTTCTTCTCTCGGCATAGGAACATATAATATACATGCCCGCGATCTGTTACTTTCTTTGTAGCCCACTCAGCTACCTCAGGAATCTTTGATAGGTCGGCAATATTTCCTAGTTGCTTCATTACCTCCTTGTTTAGAGAATAAAGAGTGGTTCCGCCTTGAATCGTTGTCTCGCCCACTTTACTCCTTTCTGTCCTGATTTTAATATATTATAGCACAAATAATAATTTTTGTCAAATAAAAAATTGGCCGCACATAACAGAATTTTTATTTAATTGTTATGTGCGGCCAGTCTAGTCTATTCTACTTTTGGCGCCTAAGAAAAGATTTTAACCAAAAATCCTCTTGCTTCTTTTTAATTATTCTTTTTATTGGTTCTAGCTTCTTCGCGATTTTATCTTTAATTCTTTTGATGTTTTTTTGTCTTTGTTCTTTTAACTTTTGTCGAGTTAAATAGTGTCCATAATTTTTATATGTTTTAGCTACCAAAGCATCTATTTCATCATCTATCATTGGTGGATACACTGGAGCGTGTAACTCTTCCCTTGTCATATATCCTCTTGCTCTCGCTTCAGATGGGGTGCATACAGAGATAAACGTAGTAGCTACAATTCTAGTACCATCTTTTTTATGCTGTCTGAATTTTTCTATATCTTCATCAAGAATTTCTTGAGAGATTGGAAAATTAACTATCGTTCCACCAGGAAGACAGTGATCAGCAGGTTCGTACCAATCTTCATCTAAATGATAGGTGCCATGAGCAGTTTCATTATATAATTTAGGGTCACGCCAACCTGAAACAAACGAGTCTTCTGTCTCTCCAAGATACGGAACTCCATCATACATATGTCTAATAAAATCGTCTATAGACCAGTGATCATTTTGTGGTTCTTCCATGTTATTCTTGTTCTCTACTCCAAGTTGGCATCTTCTTGGTATGCTTATATCTCATTTCTACCTCTTGTTGCTTTCCTTTGTTGAATGCGGTTGTGTAATTACCAGTTAAGTAACCGGTCACGCGGCGTAGTCTTTGGATATTGTGTGAGCCGCACTCAGGACAATTTTCGCCTATATCATCAGTAAAGCCGCACTCGGTACACATATCATTTGGAAGATTGATTGCAAAATATGGAATATCATGGTCCATTGCATAATTTACAATAGTCTCTAGTGCATCAATATTTTGGTCTGCTCTGCTTTCAATTTCAATATAAGTAATACATCCAGCACTAGAGTATCCAGTTAATTCACTTTCAATAGCAATCTTTTCAAATGGATTAATCTCTTCCCATACAGGAACATGCATGGAGTTGGTAAAGTAATCTTTATCACTTACCTTTGGAATGATGCCATAGGTATCCTTAAACTTTTGCATTGCGGTGTAGCAGAGATTTTCCGCAGGTGTGTAATAGACACCAAAGTTTAATTTATATTCATTCTTAAACTCTGCACATCTATCTTTAAATAGTTGCTCAATTCTCTTGGCTAACTCCATTCCTTTAGGGTGAGTGTGATTCTCTCCTATCAACAACTCAAGAGCTTCTGCTAAGCCTAATTGTCCAAGAGCAAGTGTCCCGTGAGCAAGTGCGGACCTAATATCTTCTCCATCATAACCTTCCATTGTACCGTTCTCATACATGAAACGTGCAGAAGATTCAGGTTGTGAACAAATATAATTAAATCTTTCAATTAACATATCTTTAGCTTCATGAATTTTTCTATCAAGTAAGTCCATGAAAGTTTCAACGTCTCTATTGGCTTCCATGGCAAGTGTTGGTAGGATAATTGTGACAGGACATATATTCCCTCTGCCATCCTTCTGCCAACCAAAACCATTAATGTCGTAGCCATTGGCCGTCCTACACGTGGAAATCTCTTGTTACCAAGAGCACTGACTATATCTTCTATGTTTTATAACATAGTCCTCCGCTTCGGATAGGTGCCTATCTCCTATCCTACTTCCCTACATTCATCGGGAATAGTCGATACACTTTATTCATTGCAATATTCAAACAGCCATTTGTTTTTATAGGGAGAAGTTATTTGACCGTTTAACCTAGTAGTAATTGAAGTCTTACCATTCTTTATTCCACATGCTTTTGCGCATGAAATAACTGTATCAAAATAATCTTCTTCTCCAGTTTGAGTATTAATTCTTTTTACTCTTTTTGCCATCGGATTTTTAGCACCAACTTTTGAAGCTCTAATTTTAGCTTTGATTGACTCCATTTCTTCAGGAGTTTTATTTTTATAAGTATTTCCTCCGCATTTAGAAATAGCATCTGTTTCATTATATCCAAATTCTGGATTGGTTGCTTGATACTTTCTAATCCAATATTGTTCTTTTTGATTTAACTCTTCTTGGGTCTCTGCTGTATCAATTTCAGATATAATGAAGTTTTCTGGGCCATCTTTTCTAATCGCTCTAGCAAAATGAGTATCTAAGATATTGTGCATTGCATCATTTATATGTCTATGAAATCTATCTTTAATTGGACGAATAGTTTGTCCGATATAAACTTTATTATTTAGAATATTTGTTATTTTATATATCCACATAGAACCTCCATTCTATGGGAATATTGCAATGAATCTTAGCACGGTCTCATCCCAGTGGGACCTAACCGTTAGCACGCTTTCGCGCACACCCTCGGGCGAGGTTCAAAGGATTTTAGATGAGCTGTAGTTTACGCTTACCCATCGTTGAGAACTCTTGCTTCGGATCATTTTCATCATATTCCGCATTCCCAGACCAATCTACATTTGCATAGTTAGGATATAATCTGCGGGAAGTGGAATATAGAGCAAGCCTATAAAGGTCATAATTTGGGTCTCCTGGCTTTCTATTCACACCCTTCTTCATTTTGAAAATCCCGCAAGGGAAGATAGAAGTTCTGTGTAAATCACCAAGACCTTCAATACTTACATCAAGTAATGCCTTAATGACCATTCTACCCTCAGGAAGAGTACATGTACCGTAGTTAATAGAGGTGAATGGCAACTGGTTACCAGACCGTGACTGAAGTGTATTTAGATTATGATACATGCCCTCCACCGCCTGGTGAGTTTCTTTGACAGTTTGTTCCATGGCATATCGGTATGCCTTTTCACTCTTCTTATACTGTTCATCTTCAATAGATAGAGTATCATTCCTTGGGTCTTCGCCACCTAAATATTCAACTCCATCTGTAAAATGCTTTGCGAAACTCTTTCTAACATATGGGACCATTGTCCAGTCTAGGTGGCTTGCTGCGACCCCGCCAAATTGACTTAGAGATTGAAGCTGGAACAATACTGCTACTAGTTGCATTGCAGTATTAATAGACTGTGCGGGCCGCACATCAGTTTGTCTAGTTGAGAAGCCTTCTGCAAGAAGTTTGTCAAATGGCATTGTTAAGCAGTTATGGTCACCAACAGCATAGTGAGATAGGTCATGAATATAAATTTCATTATTTAGGTGATTCTGGCGAGCCATCTGTGACATACAATAATCGAGTGCATATTGTTTTGAAACATAGTCTGACATTTCGCCAATTCTACCGCCAAAAGAATGTTCATCTACATTCGCATTTTGATTCTGAACATTCTCTGCCATTAACTTCTCTTTAACATTTTCATAATGCTTCTGCTGTTGTCTAGTTACCCTCTTAATAGTTTGAATAGTACGGTACTTAATATAGCTTTTTCCAAGTTGTGTATGACCAGTCTCAATTAAAGCATCTTCAACTAAGTCCTGTACTTCTTCTACGGTAGGAACATGCTTAAAATCTAAACATTCTTGCTCAACACTCTTGGCTATATCATCTGCTTCAACGTCACTTATTTTAAGATTTTGATTAACACTAGCATTAGCTTTTAGAATAGCTTTTCTAATTTTATTTCTGTCAAATACTTCGATTGAGCCGGTACGCTTAATGATATCCATATATTGAACGTCTCCTTCCTATGACACGAAATGGGCATACAATATATTGATTTTTCAAACTACTCATTAACAATATCTTGACCAAGGAGCCCTATCCAATCACCGAACCATTTAATATCTTCCATCTTCTCGACAGGTTTTACGTTTTCATGATAACAAGATGGTCCTTGTCTATGATTAATATATTCCGCGATAATATTATGGTCAACTATATCTGCGGCGTTTCGTCTTCCCCAATCATCCAGTGGCTTTTCTCCATTAACTCTACTGTAATATCTCTCTTTTCTAATATCTTCGGGCGCCAATAAAACAAGTGGTACCACTATTACTTTTTCAATGTCCTGATATTGTTCAAAAAACTTTTTAATATTGAAGAAGCCGTCTGGTGAGCCTATTGTAACATTTACTTTATCTAAGTCAATTGAAGAAATTGGAGTGCCGTACAACCACCCTCTAAACTCTCTGTGCTCAATTAACTCGTTGTTATTTATCATTTCTTCAAATTCTTCTTTGGTCTTGAAGAAATATTCTTTACCTTCTTCTTCGCCTGGCCGCATAGGACGGCTGGTTATAGAGATTACTTTGTGAAGATTTGGATAATACTCCAAAAGCTTGTTCAGGAAGTAATCTTTGCCAACCCCAGCCATTCCTATAATACACACAATGATTGGGTTAGAGTCGTTCCAATATTCGTTCGTCATATCTTTCTGACTCAACCTCCAACGTCCCATTACTATTTACTTTATTAATTTTGTATATAGGCTTTTGTCCTTTCTTCCTAGAGGACATAATCTGGAATCCGTCATTGCGGCGATAACCGTTCAACATTAGAAGTGTTCCTCGATCGAACCACCCCTTTTCCGCAACAAACTTTTTCCCATCCTTGCCTATATCTTGAATCCTTTTATTGTAGTCTGCAAAACTATTTCTATTAAGTCTTGCATCAACAACTCCACTGTTTGGAGTGAGAATACTCACTGTTCCAGCAGTTGTATTCTTTCCAATAACTGTTCCAATAATTTTAGTATGCTTATAAAGTGGAAACTTATTCTTCCCCTTAGTAATTATTCTTAGTACTTCTGGTTCTGCGGGAAGGTTCTTGAATTCTTCAACTCCATACTTTGCCATATCTACATGGGCGAGTTCATGTTCATGATAGTAGTAACCCATTGCATCCATTTCCCACTTAGAAATAGAGCCGCTTGCATATTTATTCCAAGTCTCTTGGAACAATGCATTATTTAACTTTTCCAATAGCTCTTCCTGATTATCTTTGATGTAATTCTTTAATGGAGCTATTGCTTTAGTGTACATCTTCTGCCATTTATCTTTATCAATAGCAACTACATTTTCCGCATACTCAGTCTCATTAATATCAAAATATTTAGAGTAGAAATCATAGTAACTATTTAATAAAGAATAATATTTTCCACCAGCAATCTTACAATTTGCCCGCAATGATTTATTAAAGATATATAGCCTGCGCTCAAAATCTAGTTCTTGCGGGAATACACCCAACTCAATTAACATATTACCATTTGCAAGGGTTAATCTCTTCTTTTGGTCTGAGCGCTCTAGTAGATATTGTTTCATTATTTCTGTTCTATCGGCAAAATCATCAAATGCTCCTCCCTTAATTAAAGCTAGAACAGATGTAATCCTAAGTCCAGGGTTTCTAGTCATAAAATCTTGGAAAGATGTGTATGGCTGACGGTCAACAATATTGTTAATAATATCGTTATTGATACCATTAACCGCTTTCATTCCAAAGTAAATTGAGTTAGTTGCTTCTTCTGGAGTAAAGAAGTATTGTGACTTGTTAATATTCACTGGGAGAATATTAACGCCAGCATTTTGGATATTACCTACTGCTTTAGCTAGTTTATCATAATTGGAACCATCATCCTCTTCAAGTCCCGCATCAATTCTAAGGCAAGCAGTATTCCAATAAACCTCTGGAAACTTAGTAGCTAGGACCGCACATTGAACACCAATAGCAGAATAAGCTGTAGCATGTAAAGTAGAGAAACTATATCCTAGCTGCGGGAGGGCTGCGGTGGTCCAGATATATTTACCTAGAGCTGGAGACTTAGCGCTATTCATGATTAATTCTCGCATCTCGGGGATGCGGTCCATCTGTTTTTTACCAATAACCTTTCTGAGGTCGTTTGCCTGCTTTAGGGAAAGCCCGCATATACTCTCGTCCATGACGATTAACATCAACTGTTCTTGGGAATTTGGTGTCCCATATGCGGGAAGGTAGTGCGGCTCAAGAATTTTAATTTCATCTTCGTTAAGCCCATTAAGTTTCATTTCTTGATACCAAAGGTTTATATTATTTTTCATCTTCACATATCGCTGCGAAGAAGTTTCTGCGCCCTTCTTCTCAGGCATTAGCCGCATGATTGAGTTTACATTTGCTAATTCTTCTAGACTCTTTGGCTGTAGCATCTTAGCTGCTTGACGGCCAGTGCTTGCATCAAACTGGAATAGTTTTAGAATTCCTCCAGATGCAATTCTACTCCAAAGGTTATTGTCGTTAAAATCAATAATATCGGGATGGAGATATTTATTATATGCTTCCCGCAATGTTAAATCTTGCGGAATCTTGCCGTATTCCATGAGTAGCTCAAGACATTGAGTGATGACGTCCTGGACTTCTGTAACAAGCAGATCGTACTTGGTGTCTCCGCAATATTCGGCGTCATGTAGAGAGTACTGGGTAACCCAACTCCCATCCTTCGCCTTCATGAACGCTGCGGTCTTGCATGGTTCATCGTCATAAAAATTTACACCTGATGCGTGAATACCTCGCTGATTAACAATACCAGAAATATGTTGAAGAATATCCAATAGGCCATCATACCTATTGATTTCTTTTACAAATGCCGCTACTGGCTTGCGACCCTTCTCTTCATTACCATAGATACAGTCATCAATTGTCCATACAAAACCTCGCTCCGAGGGGATAAGTGAGGTAAGATACTCAGCTTCTTCTAGTGGAATTCCCTCTGGATATTCATCTGACCTATAACCACGACATGCAACCTTAACTGCGGCCCTAGATGATACAGTTCCGTAGGTGCATACCTGAACACATCCTAGCTCTCCACGTTCTTCGCGGATACGCTTAAACAACTCTGGTCGCTTCGATGGGCAAAGGTCAATATCAATATCTGGTAGCTCTACACGCTCTTTATTTAGGAAGCGCCAATAGTAGCGAAGACTATACTTGATTGGGTCAAGCTGGGTAACGTTCATGAGGTAGTGATTTAGTCCCGCACAGCTAGAACCACGGCCAACTCCTACCGTTGACCCGCACTCCCAAATCATATCCATATACTTCTTTAAGAAGATTGGATAGGAGAAGATGCAGGTTCCAAGCTTCTCTCCGATAACCTTCATAGTATCGGCTTCGACTTCAAGTTCATCTATGTACTCTTGGGTATTAATGTCACGATTCTTTAGTTCATCCATGCAATAATTAACCCAATATCGTTCCTGTTCATTATCTGATTCATATAGACCACTGAGGATTGGAGCATTTGGAACTTCCACCTTTTTCTTTGGGAAGTCTGGGACTGCAACCTGCGGGACAATCTGGTTATGCCTTAGCGAATAATATTGGCACTTTTCATGAATCTTCATACTATTTGCGCAAAGCTCTTCATATGGAACAGTGATTCCAGTTAGATTGTTTCTAATATCTTCTTCTGTTTGAAGATAGGCGTACTGATAAATGGTCTGCGCTCTATCATCGCGGGCATTGATAAATGCTTGATGTGCATATCTTTCTTTTGGTGAGAGATAGTGGGCATCAGTGCCTATACAGATTGGAAGCTCAAAGTATTCAGCAAACCTCTGAACGTAAGAATTAACTATTGTCTGTTCATCAGTTGGTGATGGAGCTACTTCTAGAGAAAAATTATCTCTTCCAAAGATGTTGATACACCAATCAATAAAGTACATTACGTCATCGCTAGCCTTTTTTCTAGCTTCTTGGTCTCCAGCTTGCTTAGCCTTCTCAATCCTTAGAGCATCGTTGGCAACTCTTCCCGCAATACATGCGGTTGATGCATGAATATGTCCTTGTCCAAATTGCTTTAGTACACGTTCTACTTCATCTGGGTAGGTTGGGACTCTTGTTTGCCCCTTCCTAACAAAACTCTTTCCCCAAGCTGCGGTCGATAGCTCTCTTAACATTCTATGACCGATAGCATCTTGAGCTATCAAGACAAAGTGCCGGAATGCTTCTACCGGTACATTCTCTGGAATAAGATATATTTCATTACCACGTGCAATCTTAAACTCTGGATACTTCTCTTTGTACTCGTCTTGAATCTTATCTAACTCTACGTGGCACCCAAGGCTTTCATGGTCAGTAATAGCAATACCCTTTAACCCGATCTTGATTGCATAATCAACGAGGTCCCGAGGTTTATTGATACAGTCGTAGAATCTCAAGTTGGAGTAACAGGTGTGAGAATGTAACTCCATTCGTGGGATAATAACCCCTTGTTCCATTAAACCTCCAATCTATATTCTTCGCATTGTTTATATTATAACATATTATATTTTAAGTTGTCAAAATTAGAATATCCACTCTTCACGAATATCCCAGTCCTCAACGATAATCTGTGGAGTAATCTTGCCTTGCCATTCATTCATCTTGCACTTACCAACTAAATTGATAACTTTATTACCAGAAATTAAATTATTATACATTTCCTCCGAAGCTTTAAATTTAATAATAGCAACATCGCCAACGGTAATCTTAATTGTTGGGTGGCCTTTTTGTAGCCCCATTAACGTAACATTATCTTGACTAAGTGGAAGATTTTCTACAGCAACATAGCTCTCTGGAATATTTTGACCATAGATATCAAGTTGTGCAATGTCTAGAATTTTTTGAGAATCAATAGTGCTTGGACCCCAAATATAATCTACCTTATATACCGGCTCAAACTTATAGCCTTCTCTGCGGCAAAGAGCATCTGTATCTTCAATAAAAGTATCAATCTTAGTATCTGGGAAGGAGCAACCAAAAGCGCTAGCATGTCCGCTACTATAAAGTGAATACTCACTATGTTCTACGAATTCCCGCAAGTCTTCGATAGGTGAGTTTGGAATATTGCGGGCAGAGCCTGAGTAAACAACTTCTCCATTATCGTCTACACCGTGAGTTAATACCATACATGGATGCTGGTATTTTGCCATAATTTTATTAGCAATTAGCCCCGCAAGTCCAGGTTCAACTTCGCCTTGTTCGCACTTAATTACAATAATAGCATGGTCATCAAGATTGTCTGCAATAATCTTGTCTTCAAATAGTTCCATAGTTTCATTTTGATACTTAGTCTGACGTCTCTTCACTCTTTCCGCGACTAAGACAGCTTCCTCCCAGAGAGGTACCATTTCTCCTTTGTGTCCTCTCTTGGATGATGGAACCATTTTATTTGCTTCATACTCTAGCATTGATTTAAATACTAGCTCTTTTTCTTCCATTGTCCCTGAACGAATAGTGCCATTAACATATGGACAAACATAGAACGCAACACTGTAATAATTGATACCATTCATGTTATTTATAGAATAGCTATTCTTCTCAGCCATTGCCTTAAAGAATGGATTAGTAATTTGTGAAAGGCCGACATTCGTTAGTGCCTTAATTTCTATTTCCCGCAAATCAGCCATATCTGCAATGTCGCCAAGAGCTGCGATATCAATAAAGTTCTCTGAGAACTGCCCAATCCCTAAAGCTTCTGGTGTCTCTTTAATATATTCATCTAGGCATTCACAAAACTTCCATGTAACACCAGCCCCTGTTAATGCTTTATTTGGATACTCACAAATCTCTACATTAATTACATTACAATATGAATTGTGGAACTCTTTATCCTCAACAATGTGATGGTCAAGTGTTGCGCAGTAAATACCTTTTTCATGTAGTATTTTATGTGACTCCACGTCGTTAGAACCGCCATCTGGAGCGATAACAATAGATAGTGGAGTTTCTTCATGAATCTCTAAAATTCTATCAAGAACATCATCAAATCCGTGCTGCTTATCTTTATGCATAACAAACTTTAGATGTTCATCTTCAATCCAGTTTGGATACTGGTGGTATAAATAATTTGCTAGAACTGCGGCACTAGCAAATCCATCATTATCTGCGTCAACGATAATTAAAACATTTTCTCCATTAGTGATTGCGGAAACAAGCTCCTCTGCCAATCCCCGCATCTTCTTTTCACCTAGTAATCTCCAAGAAATAAAGTCTGCTCGTCCCGCATTTAACCACTTCTCTTGGATGTCTAAATTAATACCTCTATTTAATAATATTTGCTGTTTAGCATCTAAATTATTATTTGGTTCTCTGTATAGTGTATACTTAATTGTTATCACCTTCTTTTATTGAACATAAACTTTATTCTCCCAGAGATACATAAAAACATCTTTCCCTAAGTCTGTTGGAGATTGTTTATCTTTTAAAACTAATCCCCTTTTATCCAGCAAGAAACTAATATTGATGTATGCTGAATAGTTATAATATATCTTAGATAGCTTCTCTGTACACTTCCAATAGTCTTCATCCATTACATGACTGTAGTCTGCGTCAAAACCAACTACTAAGTTCTTAGCTCCACAATTAATTAGCTGTTGTACTTGATATTTAGATAGGTTAGAACCGCAACATGCTACTGCAATATTATTCTTTTTACCTAGATACCCTATACATTGCGCAACTGCTTTCTCTGACTCTAATACTAAAGCTGTTCTCATTTTAGCTATATTATCTTTAGCTTTATCTAAGCCATATAAATTATATGCTAACGGATGATTATAAGTCTTTTTATTATGCACCCATGGCCTATATTTGCCCCATTGCTCCTCAGCTTTCACCAGTGTTCTTTGCCTAATTCCTACTAGTCTTTCATTAATATCTCTGTGCGGGATTAGGATTGCACCTTGAGTTGGGTCATACTTAATCCCAAGATACTTTAATGCATCATAAGTAATATACTCTTCTTCCCAATTAAGAATTCTAGGCTGCGGGTAATGGAATAAAATTGATTCATCATACTCTGGCAATTCAATATCTTCATTGTTATCAATCTTAATACTATGTAAATCTTGGAAGTGTCTTAATAGTCTAACATCTTCATTATTACTATAACTATCATTTTCCACTTTCCATTGAAGATTGAAGAATGTAACTACATAATTTATTGCATCATTTAAAGATAAGCCTAATGTTTTATTTAACAACTCAAATATATCAAAGCTTTCGTTACACTCGGTATAACAATGGAACAGTCTTTGCTCTGGATAATAGTATAGTTTATGACTATCTCCATCGTGGCAAATCGTCCTGCTAGTAATAATTTCGCCCTGATAATCTGGCTCTGCTTCTAAGTCTTCGAGGATAGCGTAAATATCCTCAATCTCTAAAGATTCTTTTACCTCATTCTTATTATACACTACCCTCACCTCCATCTATAACTGGTATAATATCATCTAGAGGAATTGGCTCATAGTCCCACGTTGTAGCAAAAATTGGATCAAATCTACAACAACCCTTATTAGAGTTAATCCAAAGGTAAGCATTAGTGAAAGCGCCGCGACGATTTTTGTAGACTGAAAGCTTCATGTCTGGAACAGCAATACCATTTTTATTACAAAAATCTTCAAGAGCTTGCTTATCATCTGCGGTAGAGTTCATCAAAATCATACCCATATCCACTCTGTCTGCAATCGACTTAGCTCCTCTTAGCAAGCTCTGGTCTGGGATTGGGTCGGTCTTGTATGCCGCATTCAGCTGAGTTGCTGTCATAATGAACATATTATACTGGACTGCAAGTTCCTTTAATCGTGTAGCAATTAAGAACAATACACTATCTTCCCGCAGATTAGTCCCTGTTCTACTCTTCATTTCTTCAAGTACACCAAGAGAGGTCCCAAGATAATCAAAAAATATCATCTTAGAATGATGTTTAAAGTAAGCTGTCTTAATTACTCTTTCAATGGAACCTGTTGTGAAGTTGGGCAACTCTTCAATAATTAATTTTGACTCTTTAATAATACTTCTTGCCTTTTGAATTCTACTATATTCATCGCCAAATCCAATAGTATTACTGAGAATTAAATCTTCGTTGACCCCAGAAATGAAAGCCGTCGCCATTGTTTGCAACTCTTCTTTGCTAAGCTCTGTAGAAATAAAGACCACTGGTTCTGCGGCACCTGTTGATACCCACTTTCCAGAAGCTAGGTCATAATAGCTTGACATTGCTGTCATACAAGCATCTGCCATCATAGCTCTCGATTTACCTACACCACTTGCTGCAGACCTAATATATAGTTTTCCCAATCTTGCTCCACGAGTAACGGTATTAATATATTTTCCGTAGAGCGGCAATCCCATTTCTGGTTCTTGTCCTAACCGTTCAAATAGTTCATCATATCCATCTTGAATTTGATACGTTGTACTTATTTGTGACTGGCTATCTAAGTATGAATCTTTAACAAATAGAAAGTGTTGTTCAATTCTCTCACCGACTTCTTTAAGTGAAAGACTTGAATACTCTCTTTCCATTCGTGACTTTTTATCTGCATCAAGCATAGTCTCTGATGGAACAAGCCACGACATATCCATGCCATTCTTGGCCATATTCCTTACAAGACTATCTTTCTTAATTTTATTGTAATAATATTCGTAGTTATCTGAAACTTGAGTAGCTAGAATATTTGCAAATAGTTTATCAATATGATGTTCTTTCCAAGTGATATACTCTGCACCAAGATTTGTAACAATATTTTCTACTGTTGGCAAATCTATTTTATTTGCTCCGCCTTCATGTGCGGCAACTATCAATTGGAAAGCTAACCTGTGTGACTCTGGATAAAAGTCATCTACATTTAGAGAATATTGCGATTCATCTAGCAATCTAGGATTTTTTGCCATACAAGACAAAAGGGCAAGGCCCGCAGATGCATCATAATATTCTTGAAAACTTTTAGACACTTACCCTCCTTCCTAGTAGCTACGTACTATTTGGCAATTTAAAATCCCTATCTATTTTAACAGATATGATTTTAGAAGATTTGTTAGTGTCTAACTTAAAATCATCTAAGCTTTTCTTCTTTTTCTCTAGTTGCTGTTGACTCTTCTTCCACTGTTGAAAAGCAACTTCTATAAAATTAATGATAGCAATTCCACCGTTACTCTTGGATGGGTCGCCTTTTCCTGAGTAGTCGTACCAATACATTACCCTTTCACAAATATCGTCATAGCTCATACCTTGTGTTCTAAATTGTTTCAGTTGAGCATTAACTTTTTTAGCATTATAATAGAATCCAAGCTTAGACTGTATATATTCACATGCTTCAACAAATGTCATGTTTCTTCCTAGACAAAAATAGGGAGCAGAGACGTAACCTATATTCTCTGCTCCCTTTCTCTCATTTTAATTAATCCATCTTATTAACTTCTTCACTTAGTTCATCCACAATAAGCTGTAGAGTATCTGCCTGAGAAGCGTCCATACTGGCAACCGTCTTTCCCTTACCAAGATGCTTAGTAACAATACTCTGAATAGTTGGCGCCCAGATATTGTTGAAATCAATCTGAGTGACCCTATGCTGGATTGTTGCAATCAGACCGTCAAAGTCATTCTTTAGGTCTGAGAAAGAAAGAGTGTTCTCAGCGTAGGTTTGCGGTTCGTCGGTAAAGAGATCGTCACCAATAGCTTCTTGCTCCTTATTAATTGCATTCACTAGAGCTTGGCTTAGAGCCTTGTAAGTAAATGGAATCTCTGCTTCCATGTACTTAAAGCGGTTTCCCGCAGCTACAGAATTATCAAGCGAACGTAGAGTAAGCATTGAAACATTGGTGCCATCTTCCAATAGAGTTGGATGTGCATAGGCAAAAATATCTGCCATGTTTACTGCAACTTCATTGTAAGAAGGCTGAAGTGAAGGAACGGTCTGGTTAAACTCCTCTCCGTTCTCCTTCTTAAAAGTCTTATCCTTCTCGTGCCCAATGAAGAATAGTGCATACCCCATTTGGACAATTGTGCGGAAAGTTGTCTCCATTTCGAGCTTTGTCATCCTAGTTCCCTTACCGTAGGCAAGGTCACTAATATTATCAACATTCTCCTTTTGGCAGATAAACTTTTCACATAGAGTTGCGGCAAGGTCTAGAGTATCAATTACAACACTCTGGAACTTCTCGTGTACTTCCTCCTTGCGGAGCTCCCGCACAACCTGCTTAAACTCACTCCAAGTATGAATATCTTGAGCGATGATACCAGGAATAGCATTATAACCTGGCTCGAATGCACAAAGTAGACATCCTGGCATCTGTGATGCTAGAGTTGTCTTTCCTACCTTTGGTGGTCCATAGATATATGTTACATAGCCCGAGAGGTCACGACTGACCTTATGTGGCTGAAGCGCTAATAGGTCAATTCCCATGTTAAACCTCTATTCTAAAATACAAAACCTGAACCGTTGGACTTGGAGTTAGAATTATTCTCTCCAAAGCCCTTAGGAGCTGCTGACGCAGCTTGATTCTCATAGCGTTCACGGACCTGCTCAAGAGTATGCTGACGAACCTGGACGCAATCTGCCATTTCCTCTTCGGTAATGGTATCTTCGTCTAGGCCGCGATTAATCTCAGAACTAGTAATATTCCAATTAATAAAACTGCGGGAAGTCTCTCGAACAGTAGGAGTACCAAAGCCAATCTCGTTACTATCTACCTCTTGGGTGGTGACAACAGTGGATGGTTCTACATTACCATAAACAGTTGAGAAGAACGGGTTTTCCTCGTCAATGTCCTGGCTCTCAAAGAACTTCTTGCCATCATCACTAACAGTGGTAAATGTTACTGGTACTAGATACTTACGGAAGTCAAACGCATACCCTTTAAGCTGTAGAGGGGAGTTTGCATTCTCTTCATCTGCGGGAGCTGCACTCTTTAGGTAAACATCTGCCGCAAATGTGCATTCATTATCTTCACTAATAGGGTCGGTAATAATATGGATGAAACCACCGCGAATCTGCTGGTAGCTCATAAGCTGTCCAGAATTGCGGTTAATATAATCATTAACGTCAATGTTTCCATTAATACGTACACGAGTAATTTCATTCTTACTCGTAAAATTACCATCGCTAGCGGTTACGCCGCTCTCGATGACTCTAGATAGAGTCTTGTACTCATTAGCACGTGACTCCATTACCATCCACTGAACCGGTACGACTCTAGTAAAATCAGAATCGAGTGCAACATCCATTCGACCACGGATATAATTGTCACCCTTCTTAGACTTGAGTTGGCTTAGAGAATGGCTAAATAGATAACCATTAAGACGAACGTCGTTCTTCATTCTTTCCTTCAAATCAATTCCTCTTTCTTTCATTACCTTTGGTGAGGTTCAAGCCAAAAGTATCGCTGTTATATAATCTAATAAAATATTGTTCTTTCTCGTTTAATTTATCTCTTTGACAACGTTCAAGAACCTCAAAAGTGAAATTTTCAAGACCGTCTCGACGCATTGCCGCATACAACATATTAGTGTGCGGAGCTACATCTGCGCCGACTCCACAACGAAC
>CANQON010000023.1 GCA_947625505.1 uncultured Bacilli bacterium | reverse complement strand
GGTTGCCCAGTGTCTATACACTCTTCCCGCAACTTCTGAAATTCATCTGGGTCTTCATCTTGGAGGTCTAGATTTAGAAAGACAATATTTGGAATCTCTGGCTGGAACAAACAATTAATATCTTCATTAACTGTAACATTTGTTCTGCGGCCAATGGCGTCTACAGAGTATTTACCAAGAGGAGTTGAAGTGTCAATAAAATCTAAGTACCAGTTCCCCTCGGTAAGTTGATGTGACTGTAGTGGTTCTTCTTCCTGCTCTCCCCAGAATGTTTGAGTGTTTAGGTCATAGATTGTAGGCCAACCTACTCTAAGTTCTTCAAAATATGGAGAAGCATCTGTAGCATTCTTAAGTGATAGAAGTCCTTGCATGTAAATCTCTGTTCTCCAGTCTTTAGTAATGTAAGGATTTCTACCATCAAAGTAATTAATTACTTCAACTTCTTTGTATGTATCATTGTCCCAATAATAGGCTTTGTTTGTTGGGATGTCATAATAAATAGTATTAAACTCACCAATCTCAGGTTTATCATTCTCATTTGCGGAATCAGTTGTTTTAGGCATAATTGCCATCTGACTACCAGTTTCTGGGTCGGTATAGATTAGAACATTTAAATATCTATTGCCAACTTTTGGTTTTTTATCGATAACTAAATGATAGAAAACTGGATAAGCAATATCATTACTATTACCTTTTCTTAACCCCTGCACTACGTAGTCATTCTTAATATTTTCATACTTTGGATTTTTGTTTAATGAAACAATATTTGTATCGTCATTAAAAACATAAGTACTCTTTGGTAACGTAGTATCCATTAAATAGTCATTCATTGTCATATCATTTACCGCAATTTTAGCTTGAGTGGTATTCATATAATTTTTAATTTCCCTAAAGTGGAATACCCCATATTCGTCATAAAAATATTCATAATTTCCTAGCAAGCTCTTAATCTTATCTAGAACATCGACTACTGTAGAGCCGGCATTCATGACTAATTCATCGGGGTATACAAAGGTGTCATAGACATATCCCGCATCTTCATTATTGTTAATTTGAATATAGGCTTGACCGTCTGTAGGAAGTTCAGTCTGAGCAATATAGGATAAATTACCGGCTTCCGCAGTCCCGCCATTTGACACCAAATATAGCGGAGTGTCACCTGTCCATTTCATAATTCTTTTAATTCTTAAATCAACATCCTCAATTACAATGTTGTTTAAGTCCTCCTTACCGAAGTGATTAACTACCTCTTGGATAATACCATAAATTGGAACCTTCACAACTTCTTCCTCACCAGTAGGCAACTGAGTATCCATTTCATCAAAGATAGTTGTTGATTGAATAACTCCGCCAGCATCACCATTTAATAGTGACATTTTGTCTCTAAGTGATACTGAGATTCCAAGAGGAACAGATGCAGAAGTATTACATGAAAATGATGCAATTAGGAACATGCCTTGTGGGAACCACAATATAGGGTAGTCTTTATACATATTAGTATAATTCTTAACACCTATTTCTAGATATACTTTTTTATTAATGCTAAAATTACTATCTAGGTCTAACACATCGTAACTTTGTGCATCTAATGATGCAGTAAACTGGCAGGCACGTCTCACCGCAGATGAACCGTCTTTGCTGAGACTGCCGCCAGATATTTCGCCTTCAATGGCCCGCAAAGGTTTCTCGTCCCAATTTAGCAATGTCATCTTCACATACTGCTTTTGGTTGATAAACCTATCAATTTTTTCTAAAAAGTTTAATCTTTCCTGTTGTTGTGTTTTTGTTTCATACCAAGGATTTTGAAGATAGGGGTAATATTTAATATACATTTTATCTCACCCCTTCTTTAACCGTAAGTATACCTTACTACATTTCCGTAATAGTTTAGTAGGCCATCAATTGGTACCTTGGCTAAAGTAATATTACTATGACCATCATAGTTCTCTACTATTGGATAGTTCTCACCATCAATGTAGTGAATATACTTGGTGCCACCAATATTATAGACCATATGTATTTGTGGTTTTTCTATTTCACTCCAAGAGTTGTAGAGAGTTTCATCCTCAGCATAGTTCCACTCTTCCGCAAGTTCAAGATTCTCTGCATCGACTTTGATTAATCTGCGGCCAAGGAACTGAATGTCTTGAGTTGGTACGGTTTCAATTAAATTAAGTACTCCAGTGAAGCCAACCTCTCTGTCGTACCAGTTAGTGTCAACTCCTTGGAATTGAATCCTAAACATTGCAAATGGAGCACAATCAATACTGATTCCTGCCCACCATTGCATATTCTGGAAGAAGTCGTAAGGAATAGTGTAAGAATATCTACGTCTAATATCTTCGCCAACCCAAACATCTGGCTGGAATGCTCTAGCATCTTGACCGTAGACAGTTCTTTCAACCCTCTGTGATGTGACTCTGTTCGTAGTAACTTCCTTTTCTTTGTAATTTAGAACGTACTCAATTAACACTACATCATCGCTCTGCGGGAAGTAGAGTGAGGTTACTTCAACATTTTCTGGAATTTGATAATAGCCACTTTGATTAACAAAGAATACCTTGTTAGTATTAGGACTACCATCACTGTTGATTTCTAGACTAAAGCCTAGCCGCATTTTCTTTTTCTCTTCATCGTTATATTGAGTGATATCATCAACCAATACTAATGGAGAGGTTGGATTTCTCTGGAAGAAAACGTGCGGCTGGGAGAGGAATGTAATTTTAACATTAGTTAGGAAAGCTTCTCTTGGAGCTTTATTCTCAAGGACTCCCGCATATCTTTCTTGAATCCTTGGGAAGATATAATTGCCAAGAATATCTACATTGCCAGTAACTATATCACCAACAGTCTGAACATAGATTTGACCAGGAATAGCCTTCTCAACATAGTCAATTGGGCCGCCAGGTTGATCACTACCACCAGTACCAATAGAACCAATGTCAAGTTCTGCTTCAGGAGTTATTACTTTATAGATACCAAGAGAGTCAGCAATCTCCAGAGAGTTACCGTCTTCCACTTCTGTCATTGTAGCTGAAAAATTCCATAATCTGCGGGAAAGCGTTTTATTTGGAGTTAGTCTAACATTGCTTAGCATTACTACTAAGTTACCCTCAGTCTTTGAGCGGTAAAGCTTCACTTCACCATCATTAAGCCATTCTGTAGCTTCCTCTCTGAATTCCCGCTCCCACAAATAGTTATAGGACTCTGGAATTTCATACATTTCCTGCCAGACAGTATAGTTATCATACTCGTCTTGGAAATATTCTCTTTCCTCTAGGAACATCTTTAGGTCATCTGCTTCCGCAGATATCAAACCACTAACATTAAACTCTTTATAGTGCATTGATGCGTTTTCAACAAACTTTGGATACCTACCACCTATGGTATCTATCTTCTGTCTATTGACTTTTGGAGTCATATCTGTGATGTTCCAGTCAAAGAGTAGTTTAAATTGTCTCCCGCCCCTACTTAAATAGGCATCAAAGAATTGTGGATGGATCTTCGCGGAGTAGTAGATTGGAGTGAGTGCTCCACCACTATCTTCTAACTGGATGATATATCTATACCAAATTAAGCTGCCAACAGTGTCGTCAACTACAGTAACATCAACAGGTCCCGCAACGTATTCTTCTCTAATTAATTCCCACTTCTTGAAGTTAGATAGGTTAGAGGAACGTCTAATAAAGATGGTACCGAACACTGTGTTTGTGTTAGTAATATGTAATGTTGCTCTAGCATGTTCATCATCCATGGTTACTTCAATGTGCGGATCGAAGTTTTCGTTTGTAACATAGTCTGCTAAGGAGAAGTTATAATCCTTCTGCCCGCGATATTGACATCTAGTAGTATATTGCATTCTAAGAATAAAGTCTGTATTCTCAGAAGTGTCAATTGAAGCTAGGTCAAAATAATACTGGAAGCTATTTGGGTTAACTTGGTCACCAGTATATATCTCGTCACTCTCAAGTAGTAATTCTTTGGTCTCAGAAACTAGGACCTGTGCCTTAATAGTCTGTAGAGTATCCTCTTCTGTTTCAATTGGCCCACTACCGAAGAATAGTCTACCTGAAATTGGAATGATTCCTCTATTGAAGGTGATTGCACTATTCTCGTCAGATTCAAAGTTGTTAAGCATCAAGATAGGTTGGTCGATGGGCCGAAGCAAACAAACAGTTGACCACTCTGAGAAGAACTCTAGGTTGTTAATGAAGTAGTCACTATTATTATAGACTTGCCCCATATAGCTATCAAAGCGTAGCTGTAATTTATAGTAGGTATTATTTAACCAGCCTTGCTCTCCAGTAGAGTTAAGGATGTGGTCTACAGGAATTGTTACATAATATAGACCACTATCCTCATCCTTCTGCAAACCTTCAATAATATAAATACCAGTTTCATCAGTTAGTGCATTTTGATTAGTTCTTTGCTCAACCAATGAAACATGGACTCTTTGAATAATTGCTTCATCATTATAAGGAGATAGTTCATAAGCAATATTTGGTGACGTTGTCTTGATGAATGCCGGAGCAAACGTATCAATCTTTGGAGGATATAACGTAGAAATGGCTGTAACTGCCATGACCTACCTCCCTTCTTGCTAACTTAGATTTGCTTGATTGTCTGTGGAAGTATCGACCCAAATCATAACGTGTGAGTTGGTGGGTTCAGTTCTTCCATAGTAAATAAATGGTGCTTCATTAAAGAATGCCATTACGTTGTCAAAAAACATATCAAGAGAAATATTGGTCGCAGAATCTCTGTCAACATCAAGAACGTCTGAAAAGCTAGCCCCAATATTTCTCCTACGAGTCAAGCTGCCAGTTGGACTCTTAACAGCACCTTTTCTAATTATTGTCTGTGTTGACTCCTGTGCCATCATCTACCTCCTGTGAGCTTAAAAATGATTCTTGTTCTTGTTGTAGTTTTTCAACAGCTTCATTAACATCATTTTGAGCTGCTCTAAACTTTTTAATTCTTTCTCCATCCTCAAGGACTTCTTGTATAATTAATGGATGTAAATCTATAATTGTCTTATTCAATGCATCCTCTATCATACTTGGAGAAAGGTTGTTATTTAGCATTAATTGGCTAATATAATTCCTAATTGTTGACTGAACAGCAAGTCTTTGTTCATATGGGTTGATCGTTGGGTCATTCATTTTATCTCCTTTTTACATCGCGCTAATAGCCCTTGCACAAGCATTTGCAACATCAGTTGTACTTGTCCAAGCGACAGAAGCTGTTAAATTGTCTCCATTATGACCTTTATAGTGGAGAGTAATATTACTAGCACTGGCAGAAACGTCGGATGGCTTATTCGCTTTCCCAGCAAGGGCAGAATTGACAGCGTCTTTAGCAGCAGCAATTGCAGCATCTTTAGCTTCTCCAGCAATCCTTTTCGCTTCATCCGCTGCACTTTTCGCGTTATTTACATTATCTCTAAGCTCATGTAACTGGTGTGGATTTTCACTAGAGTCGTACTTAGCATCACGGTGTTTCTTAAAATCAGTCCAAGTAGTTAGTAGATCACAACCTTCACCCGTTTCCCATCTTGCATAAACATTGCCACTACCATAAGCAACAATATTTTTATCTCTGGCAGAAATCTGTCCAGCAGACTCAATACCCTGAGCACCAACCTCAATCTTCTGTGCCTTAAGAGTGCCAGTAACACTTGCATCTGGGACGGTAAGATAGTTATGAATTTCTACTACCGCTCTATTTAATGCTGTATCCCATTTACTCTCAATAGTGCCACGGTCACTGATTAAGCTGAAGGTTGAACCCCCACCCATTTGTGGAGTTAGTGATAGCCTGGATGAAGTCCCACCAACGCTACTTTTAGCTTCAAGAATTGCGCCATTGGAACTTGTGGTATGCATATTAATACCAGCATTTCCAATATCAGCTTCAAACCCAGGTGCAATTAAAGTGGCTGAACCTGCTTCCCCTGCGGGAATAGAGAATGAATTATTAGCACCAGCTTTAGCTTTAAATCCAGTATTATCTAAAGTAATTGCCCCATTACCATTCCCTTGTGAGAAGTTTAATGAAGTAAAACCAGATGCAGACCAAGCTCCACTTATTGTCTCTGTAAGACTTCCAGTGATATTATTAGTAACACCAGCACCGTAGGTATAATTTGCAGACCTATCTACTGTAGAAGTTGCTGTACCAGAAATATGTGATGTAAAACTACTATCATACTCTTCATTAAAAGTTCCTTTTACAATTAAGTCTGAAGCACCAGTCCTTGAAAGAAAAATATGCGTACCTTCTGCAGCACCGCCGTAAAACCCCTCTGAACCAATAGTAACCTTGTAATCACCTTCTGTACTACAGCCGCTACCAGACATTAAACTAACAGTCTTACCGTGAATACTAATTGGTCTCTGATATTCGTCGCTTGAACTAGTTGCTCCAGAAATATAAAGTGTTGAGCTTGCACTTCTACTGGTATTATCAATAAAGAATTTTACAATATTTACACTACTACTACCGGTACTATAGCCTGTTCTATTACCAATCCATTTCTTTGCATATGCATAACTACAGAATGCTCCGATATGACCAAGAGAGAAACTGGTATTAGCATGTTGAAGTGCATTGGTATAGAACTCACCATTATTATTAATACCAACCATAGCTTCACGTCTCCAAGTACTGCCATCTATATAGTGACGATAGACAGTGAAGACTGAAAGCCTATTTGGGTCCATTTCAATTTCTACTGCATCATTAATATTTAACAAATTGTTTGCATCATCATCATTAATACTTTGAATTGGCTTACTCTTAATAGATAGATATGGTGGATTAGCACTTAATAAAATGCCCTGACTCTTCATTCCAATAAAAGTTTGAGCACCTGTAGGAACTCCAGCTCCACTAACCCCAATAGGTCCTCTAGTAACTGGTTCAGTATCGCCATTTCCCTGTTCATTCTTAGAGTTATAGAGAACGTTAGCTCCAAGCTTCCAGCTACCAATCTTTGAAGTACCACCTGGGACCAACTCAATTCTTCCCTCTAATTGATGATTAGGAGTCTGAGCAAACTCTTCGGGCAAACCAAAGACAGCCTTACCTGTTTCCGCATCCAACCAGATTGATTGCTGCCCTTTAGAATACCCCAATAGACCAGTAGAACTTACTTCTTTGTTATTAATTGTCTGGTCATAGGTCTTAGCTTGCCCCATAACAATACCGGTAAATTTGTTCTGCTCGTCTTTATAACCAGCACCAATCTGCGGAGCCATAATATAGTTATCTTGCTCATTAATTTCAATATGATTGCCGTCCCATGCATTGAGTGACGCTAAACCAAAAGTATTAAGCATAAAGTGAATAGGCACATCAAATGTAATACCAGTGCCGTTAATTACACCATGTACTACGTTATTGGTATATTCACCACCATACATTAGGTCTGGAATAACATAACAAATGAAATCATTATTAGGTGCGGTGATTGTTACACTAGTACTGCCAATATCGTCGTCCCGAGTCGCAGAAAGTTTAAATGGCGCTGTTGAACTATTATCACTTTCACCACCACTAACTGTTAAGGTGACTGAATAACTAGAACTCTCAGTAGTACCAATAGAGAATGCAATACCTTGGTTCTTGTTATAAAGTGGATTATGACCATCTGCATTATAAATAACTTGCTTTAGCAAATATAAATCATTAAAGTGGACTTTTGGAGAACCTGTTGAGGGATAATAAACAACTGGAACTGGATAGTAGGCGTAGAATTGTTGCCCATCATATCTAGTAGTTGCTTTCACTACCATGTTGTTCTTCATTCTAGTGCCACTCTTGGATGATTGCCAGTTAAGTAAAGCACCAACTCCACTTTGTTCTGCGGTCATGTGTAAAGAATAATTATTGCCGCCCTGAATTGACCAATTAACATTAGTTGGGTCAATTCCTGATACTAACTGATTTCTATTGTATAGCTCAAATCTTAGCGGAACGTCACGGATAGTTTGTCCAGTGTTGTACCCTGAAGCAATATTATTATAGACTTCCATGGTTAATGGTTCGTTGTTAAGTTTAATATCTGTTTCATTAATCTTAGCAACAAAGTCTGTACCGTTAGTCCCATTGTCTCCAACTTTGACAAAGCTAAAATCTGTATTGCGTTGATACTCTACTCCGTTATAAGTAACAATACAAGTAATTTGATTTAGTAGTGCTTGATAGTTAAAGTTTTCAGCAATTGCCATTGGGTAAGTTGAGTAAGGATACCATTCTAACAATCCATTTGCGGGATTAGCTATCAACCCCTCAGCTGGAGCTACAATAAGTGAATTAGTCAATGGTACTTGCCACTTAATTGAATATGTCCCAGGATTAATTTCTAGACCTGCTGGATCGTAGAACCTGCACTCTAGAGGTAGAATAGGAAGTGGATTAGTATATCTCTCACTTGCTGGAGAAACACCACTCTCGGAGTATTGGAACACCTGCTCTCCATTAGTGATTAAAATATAATAATCACTAGGGGTTGCAGCACCTTCATTAACTAAGGTGATATCAGCACTTCCCGCAAAGTAAGACTCTCCATCAATAGTATCTTTAATATATATAGAACAACTAAAAGTCGCAGAAGAATCAATGTTTTTAACCGGATAACTGAAATGGTTTCGATTAACCTCTACACCTTCTAACTCTATCATTAAGTTCTTTAGATTTAATAGCGTAGAGTATCCTACTCCATCTCTAAGTCCTTGCTCATATTCTTGTTGTACTTCTTCAAGGGTTCTATTGAATACTGTTATTGAACCATCTTGATTTCGCTTACTCCAAGAGAAGCTAAAATATTCATCTGGCTTATTGATATCAAAATCACTCTCTTTGCCATCAATTAAACAAGTTAGTTTTGGCTTCCCTCTATCAAAACTAAATCTTAACCCTAAGTCAGAAGTAATAGTAATATCTCTCTCAGAAGCTTCATTATATAAAGTGAAATAATCTTTAAGAACTACACTATCTTTATAAACTGCAACACACAAATATTTATTTTTATAGGCTCTATTCTCAAAACCTGTTGTAACTATTTGCTTTGAATTACCTTTATCTTTTAAGTACCTCCAGCCTACACCGCCATACATCTGGAAGCCCTCAGTTAAAGAGCTAATTCTATCATCTTTCATGAACCAATAGTAGGTGGTATAGTCTGAAATATCATTATTGATTTGATAAGTTGTGCGGCCATAGGCTACCAACTCTTCGTCTGCGGTCGTTGTCTTAAATGTTGCCCCTTTAGGTGTTGACACCTTGAGTCTGTAATCTCCACTAGAGGTATCAATCTTTCGTAGACCGTAGAACTCCAAGTCCCGCACAAAAATGTCTGCGCCCCACATTTCGTTATTAATATAATCATCTGCGGTAACAAAGTTTTGACTAAAGAATAATATACTTTCAATGTAAAGGAAGTTCTCTGCATCTATTGGATAAATTACATACTGATCTGTTAATGAATTATATAGAAGTGGATTGCCCGTCATATTATTTGAATCTAGAGTATATGACGTATATTTAATTGCATCAGGCGTAGACTTGTCATTAAATGCTAAAACAAATTGAATGCCATAGATACCAGTTTTGCTAAGTCTATGTGCTTTTGGAAGCCTAGTTTGAAAGCTTGCTTCAATCATAATTGCTTCAGCATCTTTTAAATAATTATTTAATTTATCAATATCAATAGACACCTGTGGTTCATCTGGTTCTTCCATAGCTAAATCTCTATCATAGATTAGCTGGTAATCTTCCCTTAAATAGCTATGAAGTCCAAATGGATATTGGTTATGTGTATCATTAATAACATTATCACCAATAGTGTTATAGTCATTAAGTAATGATGAAACAAAAGTAATATTATCATCGTTATCTAGCATGGCTGCGGGACCAAGTATAATTTTTCTCTTACTAAAGTCACCCTCTGGAACTAAAACGTAGACTAGTTGATTCTGTCGATAGCTTGCTCCCTCGTTAGCATAAGCAACAATAACACCATTGTTATAGTTAAGTTTATACTCGTTAGTTAAAGAATTGTTACATAGAACAACAGTTGCTGTGATAGTTTTATCTCTGTCAATCTTGCTGACACTCTTATCAACTAAATAATTGACAGCATCTGCAAGTGCATCTTGAAATCGGTTCGCCATCACAACACCTCCTTTATAAACAAAAAAATAGGCGAGAGAGCATTTACGGCTCTCCCGCCTTAGTTCATCCTTGTATGCTCTAGGATATTATCAATATTCTGAACATACTCTAATGGATATTTGCCCTAAATATTCCTAAAGGCAATTTGGCTGATTTGGTCTGGTAAGCTTAGGATTGCTTCTTCAATCTCTCTAGCATCATGTACATTAGGGAAGTTAGCATCAATGTGAACATTCTGCTCCAAAGTGTCCTGAGGAGCCCTGCCCGCAAGTAACTGTGCCGCCTGCCCACCAAGAGAAGATAGCATAGAGTCAAGTGATGATGCTCTAAAGATATTAGCCATATCTCTAACCGCGGAAACAGCTTCAAGAATATTGGCAGTATCTTCTTTATTAAGCACCAATTCTTTAGAGTGAAGAATTGCTAGACGTCCTGAACCAGTTGGGTCGCTGAAGTCACCAGTGTAACCACCGGTATCGAAGAGTTGATCAGGTTTAACCCAACCAAGATCTCCGTAGCCGTCTCGCTGCCAGTTTGCGGAACGAATGTGGACATCAAATGAACCGGTCCTACTCTGCCTACCACCATACTTGGTGTTGGAGTAAGGATCGATTTCTACCGCTCCAGCTTGACCCGCAAATAGATTACCTGCTGGTCTAGCACCATTAGAGTCGTAGTAATAAAGTCCACGGAAACCAACTTTAGAACCAACTCTAAAGCCACCGCCACCAGATCCTCCGCCACCGCCACCGCCGGAGCCACCTGCGTCGTAGTTATAGTCACCACGTTTTGCGTTCTCAATCTGCTGTTCTAACTCCTTGTTTCTTTCAGATAGATTTTTATTCTCTAGCTGTTGGTTTCCAAGGTCCTGTTGTAGCTGATTGACTTGCTCACGGTATGCGGCCATCTTATTGGTCATATCGGTAATCTTAGCAGCCATTTCTGTCATGGTGCCTTCATACTGCTTGATGGTGCCGGAACCTTCCTTTAGAAGGTTGATAAAGTCTGAGGTCTCTGCTGCGAGGTCTCTAGTCTTATCTGTGGTGTCCATAATGACACCGCTCATGTCGTTGAAGGTTATGTTGGCATAGTCGCCAAGTTCACCTAGGCGTGCTTCATACTCACCGAAGTTATCAATAAGTGTGTTGAAGGTTGAATCTGTAGCAGCACTAAATTCATCCATATCATATAGCCACTCAGAAATTGAGGTAGACCAACGATCGTCAATCTGGTCGAAGGCGTCAGTGTTACCTTGAATGATTTGTTGATAAACGTCCTCTAGACGACCCTTGTTTTCGTCGGTCATTAAATCAACCATGCCAATGAAATCGTTGATGATATTCTTCTCAGAAACTGATAGTTGCTCACCACACCCCGCGAGATATTCTTTTAGAGAATCAAGAATTACCTGAGTTCTCTTGGTCTTTTCCTCTAGGCTTAGGTTAGCATCTGTCCAAATTTCATTCAACATATCCTTGGCATCTTGAAGTGCGGACAAAGCGTCATCCTGAGTCTGTCGCATAGCTTCTTTGCTTAGCATGTAAGCATTCTGCTGTGCGTCTAGTAAATCATTCTCAGCGTCCCTGTTATCATTTTCTTTAGCGGAGTATACGTATGAATAATTGCCTTGGGTGTCTCTGCGAAGTCTAAGTTGAGACTTATTTGCCTGTGCTTCCTCTAGAGCAATTTGTTTCTGTAGGATTTCAAGTTGTGCATTTGCATAGGCAACGTCGTACTCTGATAGCTTATCCTTTTCCCGCAAATATCCAAGTTGTTCCTGCATTTGTTGTGTAATTTTCTTCTGTAGATTTAAGTCATCTGTATTATCAAGTAAATCTAAATATTTATTCTGTAGTTTTTGTGTCTCATATGCGGCAATAGTATTATCAAGATATTGGTCTGCATTTCTATTGATTAACTCCCACTGTTCACCCATCCAATCGAGGTCTGAGCCAAGAGGAGTGTTAGCAGTCCACTGGTCTAGAGCTTTAGCAACGCCACGTTGATAGAGTTCGACAATTGCTTCAACTGTTTCCTCTGTCTTATCCAAGAGTTCTTCCTGCATTTCAGTTATCTTCTCTTGGACGGCTTGCCATTCTTCTGAACCTTCTTTAAGTGTACTTAGTAGGTCTTTGTACACATCAATCTCTTGATTTAATTCATTGATAGTTGCTTCATTGTTAGAGATAATACCTCTTGAAATTGCGTCTAGTTCATCATAGGCTTTCTCGCCACGTAGCATTTCAACCATTGAAGCATAATGGTCAAATTCATCATTGATGGCGCTGAACCTATCTAGACGTTCATCAATTTTATCTCCAAGTTCATCAATCATATCAAGAATTGCATCGTGGAGATTTTCATACTCTTCTTCATAGTTCTCTACCATTTCAATTGCGGAATCATAAATATCTTGAGCAACTTCAAACATCTCAGCGGCATTTTCACCAAAGATGTCTGAGGAACCAGTTTCTCTCCATTGCTTGATTTGTTCAACCATAGCATTTAGATTGTCTAGTTCCATATCAAAGTAACCAAGACCGCCAGCTTCCATTGTACCTTGGCCAAGTTGTGCTTGCCCTTCTAGAAGTTTCTGCTCTCTAGCTTGTAGCCACTTTAGTTTTTCCTCACTAAGTCCTTCTTGCTTCTGTGCTTCTCTATTGAGTTGTAGATACTTAGAATAGTAATCTTCCATACCTTCTAGGCCAAGGTCCCAGTACTCTTGCATTTTCTGAGCGCTAACCTCTGCGGCCCGTAGAGGATTATCAGTATCACCAAAGTGGTTTAAAGTGGCGTCGAAGTCAATGAAGGCTTCCCGCAAATCTTTGATATTATCTACTGCTTCTATTGATTTCTTAAATGCATCAATTTGTATATCTTCAATTTCGTCTTTTAAGTCTTCAATTGCTTTTTCTGTTTCTCTAATACCATTTGCAAATAAATCATCGTAACTTTCAACTGCATCTTCGTACTCACTCAAAGCTTCCTTGGCAAGGTCAATTTGCTCGCCAATAGCTTCCTGAGCTTCCTCAGATGTAGCAGAGTTATATTGGTCAATTAGACCATTGATATTTGCTAATAGTTCATTATACTTAGTCTCATAATTAGTAATAAACCCTTGGTCGTCAAATTCAATACCGTACTGTGTGGCAAGTTGGTCTCGAAGTTCTTGAGCTTCCTGCTTCTGAATCTCTAGTTTCTTCTCTTCAAGCTTAATTTGCTTTTCAAGTAGAACTATATGTTCAGTCATATTCTTAGCTAGGTCCTCACCAACTAGGCGGTCCTGCTCATCAGCAATCTTTTCAATTTCGTTGCCAATAGCATCAAGCATGGCGTTAACGCGTTCGTAGCGGTCGGCTTCGCCTTCTTCATAATCCATGAAGTCTGGCTCGAAAGTGTCTCCACTTCCGTCACCACCTCCACCGCCACCTCCGCCGCCTCCCCCTCCACCACCGCCACCACCTCCGCCACCGGAGGATGGACGATATGGAGAAGCAGCGCCGCCACCACCAGAATTCGCTGGGGCAAAGTCACCTAGTCCACCAGTGAAACCACCAAGTAGTGCACCAAGACCTGTGGCAAGCTGATTTGCATAGCCATAGATTTTACCTGCGGTACTATCTACACCACCGGTACCAGATAGACGATTTGTTGAGCGAGCATGTGAGTACGAAGCGGTATTTGTTTGTCCTCTAGCGTGCATCCTTGCCATATTAATACTTGCTTGGTCGTTTCCTGCGCCGCTAGCAATTCCAGAACTACCACCAGAAGCTTGACCTTGAACGGTAACTAAGAAGCCAGGAACATTAATTGTACCCGTTGCTTTCTTACCTTGATCATCTGCGTACTCATAGGTCGTTTGTAGACCAGGCTTAGATTGAACATCACCGCTAATTGAACCTTGGGTTCCGGTAATAGCATTAACAACAGTTTGTAGTAACCCAGTGATACCACTAGCAATCATAGAAATTGCTTGTTCTGCGGAAATTGCAGTACCTTGAGTCGCAGCGCTAAATAAATTGGCACTATTCATTAATGCTTGTTCAAAAGATACTGTTTGTCCATGCATTGTGGTCTGACCCGTTGCAAGTAATTCATATGCCTGTTGCTGTGTTACTTCACCAGTACTCACCATATTCTGAGCAACGGTATTAAATGCTGTTGTTGATTGTGATGTGAATGTTCTAATCTGATTCGCAATTCCGGTTACAGTTTCTCGATATTGCTCTTGGATGCCACCAGATGCAGTCATAGCACTATCAATTACATTCCAACTATCGTCTACAAAAGCTGAAATTGCATCATAATTATCAGTAATATAATTAGCGAAATCTCTTGCGCCTTTTGCTGACCCCATAGCATCATCAATATCTTCAACGCTATCTTGGGCGTCATTTACCGCATCTTCATACTTCTTATATGATTTAGTTGCATCATATGTCGCTTTATCTACTTTTTGAAGACCTCTACGATAAAGTTCATTATTGGCTTCAGTTAAATCTTCAGTGGCATCAATAGCATCTTCTTGCGCCTTAGTGGCTCTCTTCTGGTCACTGGCGGTATCAATAAACTCTTTACCAACATCCTTGGTCATTTCAGCACATTTAATTAGGCTGTCCGCATACTCACCAACAGAAATCTGTCCAGCTTGGAATTGTTTACTAAGGCTCTGTAGAGAATTACCAATGCCTTGTGTCATAGCATTAATAAAGTCTGACCAGCCCTCTCCGCTTGCTGTCTGGAAGAAATCTTCCATGGTTAACTTAGATGCTTCGATTTCATCTCTTAGTTTAGAGAATGCGTTTGCATAAATATCACTAACCTGAGTAATATAGTCGGTATTGGATAAATCTCCAAATTGTAGCTGATTATTTAGATCAACTATTTGCTGAGCATATTCCTGTATGCCATCTAATTGACCACCCCAATAGTCATCCTCTTGGTTTGCAGTCATTAATGTGTGTAATTGTTGAGTCTGCTCAGACATATCAACATATTCACCAGTAATAGTTTGGATAGTTTGTTCTTGTTGCCGCATTGTATCGTTCCAGTCGGTCATTGCGGCCTTGTTTAGCTTATACTGGTCACCGACTTTAACAAGATAATCAACATATTCTGGATGTTCAGTGAGCATATCAAGAACATTATCGTTAGTTAAATAGCCATTTTCTTCATAGGTATCATAGAGTTCATTCAAAGAATCTCTTTGACCGCCTAATGCTTCTAGACTATCAGTATTAATTTCTTGTTGCCCAAAGATATCCATCAAGTATGATTCAGCTTCTTCTCCAACCCCAAGCATAGAATTAAGAATAGCATCATCAAAATATGGAGAAAGTAGATTAACTAATTCTTCTGACTCTAGATTACCAGAAATACCAGCAAGCAAACTAGACACCCAAGTAGCGCCCTCTTCTTGCCCCATGGTATTTAGATAAGCTTTAATTTCTGGGTCTTCCATCAATGTATGAAGAGCACCAGCAACATTATCTGTATCCTTAAAAGCCTCTTTCCAGTCGGCAATAGAAGCTTGTGCAGATTGAGTAATTAATTGAGTAGAAGATTCTATTAGTTCATCAGTAAGACCAAAAGTATCCTGTAACTGAGCGTAGTCATCATTAATGGCTTTAATCTGGTCGTCAAGAGATTTGGTTTGCTCTCTATCCGCACCAAGTTTTTGCTGCTCAAAGTCGCGAATCATATTATCGCGGGCTTCTCTTGCCACAGCTAAGGTTTGAAGTTTATCTTGAATATCAGCATCGACGTCTGCACTAATATAATCGATACCAGAAGCCATGTTTTCTCTGCTAATAGCAGAAGCACCTTGGCTAATTACCTCATCAAAGAAACTAGTATCTTGTAAATCTGAACGCTTCAAAGTTGAGGTCTTACCCCATGTTGCGGGGTTATACCAAATACGTTCAGTATTTGCCTTAGCTTCATCAGTTGCGGCCTGTAGAGCAATTTGAGCATCAATTTCAGCCTGTTGCTGCTTTAACTCAATCTGACGTTCAAGAAGACTATTGAGTAACTCGGCATTATCCGCAGTAATAGAACCCTGGTCAATAGCAACACCATAGGCGTCTGCAAGCTGACTAACAGTATTTTTTAAATCTTCTGTCACTATGCCAGTCTGATCAAAAGCATCCTTAGCTTGTCTAAATTGATTTACTAAATCTGCATTATCGACAACCATGGCTAAAGATTCATTACCTTGGTCAATTTGTTCTAGTCTTGCTTCACTCGCTGCTTTTCTAGCATCTTCTAGCATAGATATAACCGTGGCCAATGCGGCGACTACAGCTAGAATACCACTTACCATTACTGGGGTAGAGGATGTTATAGCTTTAATAAATCCCCCGACACCTTTTCCTGCTTCATTAAAAATTGTAGGTAGCTCTTTAAAGGCATCAACAACCTTTAATTCCTTTAAAGCAGTTCCAAGCTGGCTAATACCAGATATAACCATCGGTGCTGAAATCGCTAAATTCTCAAGAATGCTTACAAATTTTTCTCCAGCACTCAGATCTTCGTTACTAAAAATTGAACCAATACTCTTTACAGACTGAAAAGCAAATGCTAAGCCGCTAGCAGCACTAGCAAGTTTAACCATTTGTGTATATCTATTTTGTAACTCTTGACTTTGTACATCTGATTTACCGCCAGCAGTCTCAGAACGAAGAGCTTGGTCCACATTATTCGTAGCACCTAGTAATTCAAGAACCTGGCCTTTCTTGGTTTCTATGTTACCAATACTTTCTTGTGCTTTTTGCTCTGCTGTAGTAAATGAGTTTACAACTTCGCCCATATCATCATACACTTCTTGTTTAAATCGCTCGGTAAGCTCGCCAAGTTTAATTGTTCCATCATTGAAATCTAGATATAATTCATTAATAGCCTGTTGTTGCTGCTGCGTTAAATTATATAACTCAGGGTTATCTCGAATCTCGCCCATCGCATTTAGTATTGATACTTCGTCGCCATTAGCAAATCCCCGTTGTAAAGCTTGCAATTGCTCAATAGCTTCTTCGTACCCCTGAATCTGGTTTCTTAAATTGTTAACCTGTGTGTCAAAAATAGAAGCAATATCCTGTGTTAAATTATCTAGTTCTACTTTTGTAGATTCTAAAGCAGTACTAATATTACTAGATAGTTGAGGAAAAATTTCTGACATCTGTTGCACATATTCTTTTGCTGCGGCTATGCCCTCTTCTTTGCTTCCATTAATTCCTTGGACTAAAGCGTTATTTGCAGCTTCTACTTGAGATCTAATAGTTTCAGGAAGAGCCCCCATGACTTGAGTTATTCCAGAGTCCTGAGTAAGGTTATACATATCCATTGCTAAACCTTCAGGTCTAGTTAAGAATTCTCCCCTGTTTCTTCCTGCATAAAATTGATTTGTATTATTTCTTCTATATTGTGGATTATTTTGATTTTCAGTAATTTCTTGAAGTTGAGTATTAAGTATTTCTCTAGCATTCGTTAAATCAATAAGTTGCTGACGAACATCGTTCGCCTGAGCTTCAATGTCAGCAAGGAATTTTTGTCTAGATGCTAGACCAACACCTTCAATTTTACTTAATCTATTGGGACTACCTATTTCCTCAAAAACACTATTAGCTTCATCAATTGCTTTATTCAAATCGTTATGCATTTGAGCGGCTTGATTTGCAAGCTGAGTTAACGACTCAAGTCTGGTATTATACTGCTCTTTTTGAGTTTTATTCATATTGTTGACATAAGGCATCATTTGTTCAATATAATCAAGTGGAGCACTATATCTTTCCCTATAATCACTAGGTAGATTATCTCCAAGTCTAGATATTAGTTGTCCCTCAGCTAAAGCTTTATAGTTCTGTTGGCTCATATTTGCCAATCTTTGATTCTCTACCATTGTAGCAATACCTCTACCAATATTTCCAGCATTTGCTCCAATAATAGAAGATCCAATCATACCTAGTATATTATTACCACCAACAGATTTAATAATATCAGTAATTAAATTGAGAATCTGTGTTAAACCATCAATAAGTGGTTTCATACCTTCAACGTCAAATAGGTTCTGCCAAATACCCTGTGACGCGGTAGCCAAGCTTTGCATCTTAGCTTCAAGACTTTCCATTCTAATCTCTTGCTGTTCATCAAGCGTACCAGCAGCTTCTTGCGCCATTTGAAGCTGATTATAATACATATCAGGATTTTCAAGCAATGCAGCAAGCATGTTAGTCTGACGTTTACCCGCGATAGTTCCACCAAGAGCCTGTTGTTGAGTAGTAGTTAGTTCGTTCCATACCCCCATTAAGTCTTCAAGAATAGTTCCCATATCTCGAAGATTTCCGTTGGCATCCAAAACATTAACTCCAACCTTTTCAAGCTCCTTAGAAACCTCTCCTAGATTAACACCGTCTTCTAGAGTTTCTCCAAGCTCAAGGTCTGCAAATCTTGAATAGAGAGTACGAAGTGCTGTACCGACAGATTCAGGAGCAAGACGTGTAACAGAAACAATAGTTGAAATTTGTGACGTCAATTGTTCCTGACTTACTCCTAGCATATGTGCGGAAGATGCTACGCGTTCTTGTGCAGTAGCTAATTCATCAAGATCTGATGCGCTTGCCGCAGCTACTTTTGCCATACCATCAAGAGCTTTTTCCGCTTCATCAATAGATAGTTGATACCCATTAATAAGTGCGGTAATGTGCTCTGATGTATCAACAACATCTGCCTGAGTAACATTAGCGGTTTTAATAGTTAATTCAGCTAGCTTTTGTTGGTCTTCAACATTGTAACCGTTTTGCGCATATAACTGTGCAGCATCTGTAAATGCAGTCGTAGATACACCAAGAGACTGCGCAGCTTGATTGGCATAATCGGCATAAGTCTTCATATCTTCTGCGCTATATCCAGTAACAATTCTAATATTATTCAAAGAAGTATCTAGTTCACGTAAATATTCAACACTCCTATAAATAGAATTTTGGATAGTCTGAAATACGCTAGCAGTAATACCCCAACGAACGGTGTTACCAAACGTATTCATAACCTTATCAACAGTGCTACCAAGAGTGGTATAGTTAGTATTAATCTTCCCTACACTTGCGGCAAGATTATTGGCAAATTGGACCGCTCTTACATTGAGCCCATTAATGCCACTATCTGCGGAAGCAATTTGAGAAATAAATTTATCAAATCCAATATTGTTTAATGCACTATTAAGCTCTTTAACATTAAACATATTAGTTTGTCTATTAAAAGTTTTATCAAGTGCTTCTTGAATCTGTAAAATTTTACCTATAGCTTGATCGGAAGATATGTCCTTACCAAGGATACCTTCTTCCCACCTCTGGGCATTCTGCTCGATTAATGTCCCCATACGTTCTAGATCTGCGGTCATCTTAGCGATGTTGCCAGAGTCATATTTTGTCTGTAAATTCCATGTTACAGTATTACTATACTTAGCTATGAGGACCACCTTCCTTCTATTTCCTAAGTCTAATAAAAAAACTCCTACTTTCTTATTTGAAAGTAGGAGTCTCTATTTTATGTTATCTTGACCAATTAATTATCTTGCTCCATTGGTTTAAAGTCTGGCATACTCTCAGGAGGTTCAATAGTACCATTATTTAAACCTTCCAAAAACTGATGTAGAGTATGGTCCTTTGGAGTATCTAGTCCACGGTCCATGCCCCAGTCCTTAGCAATTTCTGGAATATCAATAAATTGACTATTAGAAACTTCCTGTAGCTTATTATAAGCTTCTTCTAGAATAGACCCAGAGAAATTGTTAAAGATACTTAGTATGCCACGTGCGGAGTGAGCATAGTCGCAATAATCGTTATACCAATCTTCACCTACATTAGTTAGATAGTCAATATCGTTACTAAAATCTTTAATCATACTTTCAATAGTACCGTCTTGAAGAAGTGCGTCCCAAGCAAGTCTAATATCACCGTTAGCACCAATGATACTACCAATTTCTTCTTGACGGTCTGGATATAGCACAATTGCCGTAAATACATACATAGCTCTCTGATAGATGTAGCTGTTAATAAATCCATCATCTTCCGCAGCCTGAATAGCAAATTCAAGAATCATAGTAACTTGCTCTGTAGTTAAAGTACGATTCATTTCTTCTTGTAGGTCTAGAATCATTTTTACTCCTTGTCTCTCGGAAATCTTAGCTCTAGATATTCTAGAGATTCTACCACTATATGACCATCTTCAATTTTAGCAGATGGACACTGTTGTAAAACTTTATTGTATAGCGGGTTAGATTCATCTAAAATAAATCTGCTCACCGTACCTCCTTAAGTATACCACACATATATTTACAATGTCAAGTATAATATATTATAGACTTCTCATGCTTAATGCAGCAAGCTCCGCAAGTCTAATCTTAACACTAACTTTTATAGACTGCATTCTGCCTAAGACTGCACTATGTAGTTCAGCAGAACGAATATTACCAGCTTCTGGAGAAGGACGTTTATCCATAATCCATTGGTTCATGCCAACAAATTGTTCACGCCCACCAATATTACCAGAGAAGTATGCTGCACTGTTGGTCGAACCATTTTGGTAGCTCATTTGACCTAAGATATGTTGGACAACAACTCCCGCAGGCCAAACTTTGCCACCAAAAGCAAAGAAGACATTATCAAATGCCGCATTGGTATTTGATAGATACATTGTCAACCTGGTCATCGCTGCAATGTATGGAACGATTCTAGTGATTTCATTCCATGTTTCCGCAGCACTATCTTCATAATTGCTATCTCGGCTATCATGATAAGTTAAAATTTGTATCAACTGATTTAATGTTGACCCATTAATCATGGCGTCTCTAGTAAGCACCGCAAATAAATTACTATCTTCAATAATATTAAACGTTCTCTGTTGACTATTGGGAGTAATTGGGTTACTACTGCCACCCCTAGTCTGAATACCAATAGTGGCGGTAACTCCATTCTTTCCAGCACTAATCTGAACAATATTATTGCTATACTGTTTACTATTAATACTGGCCGCAGCTTGCTTAACTGCCGCAGAGTCACTAGAGAAACTTGGGTCAATCTTAACCAAAGCTTCTTTTGTTGCACCAATTTTAACATTAACTTTATCAAGTTCGTCATAGCTGCGGGAAGCCACATCTGCTAGGCCAATAGCGTTGGCAAGTCTACCTGCATGATGATTTAAGTAGCCAATCCAGCTATTAAATTTTCTCTCTAAAGCCGTTTCTATTGGAAGATGTGCGGTTCCTACTGCTACAGTCTGTCCATCAAAGTTTGCTTCAGGAAGAGTGGCTATAAGTGCGGCCATCTGTGCAACAACTCTACCAACGTTGCTGCTACCCAAATTAACATCAACTGTAAAGAAGTTGGCATTATTCTTCTCTAGCACCGACCGCACAATTTGATTGGCAATCTGACCCGTAGTAACAGCTCCACCATAGCTGTTAAGAAGTTCTTTTAACACCTGTCCCGCATACTCTCTCGCAGTCATACTAATGTTATTGGCAGAAAATATTTGGTTAATTACATTTTCCGCAGCTTTACCAAAAGAAGTAACGTTAGTAGCAGCACTATTAAACTCATTACTAATTGAATTAAGAACTGCTGCAATATTGTCACTTGCGGGAAGATCAGCATTTCCGTCTCCAGGAACTCCTCCAGACATTTCGCTAAAGAGCCGTCCTGACAAAAACTTCTCTAGCGTTTCTCTGGTTTCTGTATCCATTGGAGTGGTAGCAAATTTACTATTAGCAGTTGAAATTGTTGATTGTGTCGCCATATTTGCAATTAAATTTCTTGCATTCTCAATTGCGGCATAGACACCTTGGGGGTTAGCGCGTGAGTTTTGTGCAAAGAAGTGAAGATACTCATTATTTATATCTTGATATCTTGAGTTTTTTGCACGAAAGAAAAAATCTACAGCCATTTTATCACCCCAAATCTAGCAAAAAAGAGGGGAGCAAGAAGCTCCCCTCGTAATGATTGTTACTTAAAGACAACCTTTGAGAAGTCGAAGGAGTACTCCTGCTGATCGCCAGACTCATTCTCAAGAGTGACAGTGTAAACTGGCTCTTCAGGACGGATGGCCTTAATCATTTCAAGAGTACCGTCTTCAATGGTGCACTCCTTGGTGCCGCCATCATGGGTAGTCATGATAATCTTGCTACCTGGCTCAGTAGTAATTCTCATTGGGTAGTAATAACCAGTTAGGTCATCTGGATTCTCGGAGAAAGCAGTCCAGTTGTCAACACGGTTAAGGTTGCCAGTGAAATCTACATTAGCAAGGTCGATGGTTGCCTGTAGGTTGTTACCAAGGTCGTTCCAGTTGATATTCTTGGGGTCCTCTGGGTAAGAGGTCTTCTCCCAGTCTTCCTGGACACCAGCTTCGATAGAGTCGAAGTGAACCTCTGGTTCGGCACAAGTATCATCAGTAGTTGCACCAGCTTCATCTGGGTGAATGTTCTCTTCACCAACGAAGTCGATAGCGGCAAGAACCTTCTGGGTGCGGTCAAAGTAAGTGTAAGCAGGGAATGCGTCCATGGTGAAGGTGAAGGTTGAAGGGTCACCAGAAGCAGCCATGGAGAAGGTGAAGTTAGACTGAATCTTAACATTAGGAATAGTAATGACAGCAGGCATATCCTCACCGGAGTACTGCTCACGGAATAGAGTGTCAGCTTCGACGTAGTAGTTACCAGCGAACTTGTCGGCGGTAATAGTAAGCTGAGTAGCACCGCTAGTCTTCTGAGCATAGCAGTCAACGCGGATAGTCTTACCTACATACTTATCAGCGCCGCTGAAAGTAAGCTCAAGAGCCTTATCACGAGTAATAGTGTAAACATTGCAGTTCTCAGCAGGGCCAGCAATCTCGGAAAGCTCGCAGAAAACTACTGGAGCACCAGCAAGGTCAAGAATGGTACCATAAATCTGAGCATTCTCGCCATCATAATAAATATCATGGTCGTCACCAGCGGTATCAAGGTTAATTCTTACCTTGCC
>CANQON010000022.1 GCA_947625505.1 uncultured Bacilli bacterium | reverse complement strand
AAAAAGATTATTGTTTTTCAATAATCTTTTTTTGCTTACGTTTTGTATAGATAACAATAACACAAATAATTATTAATCCTATTAATCCTACAGCTCCTAATACAAAATATGTTGTTGCATTATCTAAAGTATTAGGTACAACACCTTTTATATAATGATGTGTTGTTTCAGATCTTAATTCATATTCAATATTATTAAATTCAATAATTTTAGCAGTATTATCAATTTGTGGTTTAGTTGCCTTTTTAGCAACTACTGTAGTTGGTATTATAATATGAATTGTTTGCGAAGCACTTAATTGACTAATTCTAAATGTTAATGCATTATCTTCACGAGTTAAATTAACTAATTCATTTTGTGTAATTAAAGTAGGATTATCTATTCCTCCTTGTCCCTCAATATAGTAAGCTATATTAGCTTCATCAATATTAAGTGCATTAGGAATAATATCATATATAACAATATTAGATAATAACTCATGCTCACTAGTATTAGATACAGATATATCATATACTAATTCATCTTTATCTTTAACAAGACGTGGATTTTCTTTCGTACCTGATTCAACATCAGATGACTTATGTAACTCTATCTTAGCTTCATCTATATATACAATTGTATGTTCATCAACAGAGAAATTATAATGTTTTTGATCTTTTCCTTGTTGTGTATATCCAGCCCACCATGCAGCATTTAAAGCTTGAGCTTTTTGTTCCTTTAACTTATCAGCATTCTTTGTTGGAGCTTGCATTGTTACTAAAGCTACAATACTCTCTTCAGATTTAACTGTATAATCGTTACCTTTTGAATCTTTACTATAATCGATTGCAATAGCCGTAACATCAGCTAAGTTTTGTGGAGGTTCTGTTGACCAAATATCTTTATTTGTTAAATCAGCATCTTTAGGTACATCCATATCGATAGTTGATTTACCATTCTCATATAAATTTAAATTATGTTTTGTTGAATAATAGATAACAGGTGCTATACCCTTTTTCGTAGCTTGTGATACATCGATGTTAACTAGTCTACCTTGCCATGTAGCATCCGTTGTTTCATCTTTAAATACTTCAAAGTTATCATATACAATTAGATTTGTTGTCTGAATATTTCTTTGAGATACGTATCTTAAACGATAAGTATAATATCCTCCAGCATTAGCTACTACCTCTTCATCTTTTCCAGTTTGATAACTTTGCATTGCGCTTGTTTTAACTGTTTTATCAAAGGCTGAATTAGATGCTGTATTAACAGAGAATGATAATTCTCTTTGGGCATATACGGTATTACTGATTGTATCTTCAGGATTACCATCACCATCTAAATCAGATAAATATTTCTTATCTATAAAAGAATTAGATAAAGAACTAGCATCATCCTTATATCCATTAGATAAAGGACCACTTCCAGATTGATATGCAACAGAGTTAATTAAGTTATTACCATAATCATAAATACTATCCCATGAATATAATCCAGTAAACTTTAAAGTAAATCCTGAATATGCTGTACCAGAACTATAGTGCCTATTAGAAACACCCTCTGGCATTGAAGCATGAGCAATTAACATTGTACGTCCGGAATTTTTATAATTATCGATTAATGTAACCGTTGTGTCTAGTTCTACTCCCGTACCTGAAATATTTGAACTGGTAGATGACAAACTACTACTACTTTTTGGAACAAAAGTACTTATTTTAACAGTATCTAAATCCGCTGTCATACCATATGGTAATAAATCATAGAAAGTACCATCACGTTGTTCAATAATTATATTGTCATCAAATATATCATTATATGTAAATAAAGAAGTATTGTATGATTTATAATCAAATGCATAAGCTGTATAATTAGCTTTAATTCTTCTTCCAGCTACATCATTAGTATAATTAACCCATTTATTTTCATTAGTAGATCCTGATACTGATAATAAACGATTAAGACTTGTTGTTGAATATTTATGTTCTACACTAGCACCATATTCATCAATATCGCTTTGAGCAAAATAAGCGCTAAATTCAACATTTGGTAAACTAGAATGTTTCTCAACTTCTATAGTTTCACCATCCAAAGTTGAATTAAATGCATCAGCAAAATTATATAATTTAACAGAATCTGTTTTATCAATAATATCTAACACTTTCCTAGAATTAATTAATTCTGCTTTATAATATAAGTCCATTTTTAAGCTATAGTTATTAGTGTCAGCCGTTAATTTAATTCCTGTTGTACCTTCTGGTAAAGCAAGCGGTGTTGATGATGAAACCTTACTTGTGGTAATACCATCAATTGACGTAAAAGTATATGTACCTGACGAAAGAGCCTTTAGAGTTCCTAACTCATGCCATTCTCCACCTAATTTATAATAAGCATTAACAGTTGGCCAATTCTCATAGTCATAATTATTTATTACTTGCCATCCAATTTTGGTTGTCGTCTTGTTAAGTTTGTCATTTTTAGTAACGGTTGTCTCATACTTATAATCTGTAACATACATATACATATAGAAATAATTTAATTTATAGTCATCATCACTTAAGAATGTATAACCTTTTTCATTATTACCTAAAGCAAACTTGTCATCAATTAAGTTGTAACGATATTTATTTACACCATAATCTTCTATTTTGGCTGGTTCACCATTATCTTTTAAAGTTAGATAATAAGCTTGTAAATATGAATCTACTTCGTAACTATAGCTATAACTAGAATAACCTACTTTTAATTTAGCAGTATTTGGTTCAGCCAATTCTAGTTTATTAATTCCTCCAGATATTGTTTGAGATCCAGTCTTTGATAATGAATTACTAGGAAGAGGAATCTCCCCGTCAATATATATTGTTTCTTCTGTTGGTTCTGGTGGTTCAATCTTAATAAATTTATAAGAACTAGTAGCTGTTGTGGTTTTAACATCAGTAGCCCCATCAACACCTGTTAAAGTAGCTGTTACTTGATTTTTTAGAACATGCGTTTCTTCATCATTTAATGGTTCTAAAGGATATTGAACTATCACTCCATAATAACTATAAGTATTGGTTGTTGAACTAGGTTTAGCTTGTGATACAGTTATTCCATCCGTATAGGTTTTAACATCTTTACCTGTACAATATTCATTAGAACAATAAGCTATAACCTTGCCATTCAGACCATCAACAGGCTGAGCTGTAAATAATATTGAATATGGCTGAGTAGCATATCTAACACTACCACTAAAATACCATATAGCATAAAAATAATTATCAGCATCTTCGGGTTTAATAGCTTCTGGCCATTTACTATTCCATCCATAATATACGTTAGTTTCAATACCTAAGTCTGAATCAGTGTGTTTATCATATTTTTCACTAAGCGAATATAGTGAAGCATGTGAATTATAATTTAAATGAATAGGATTTGACTTAGATGATGTATCAACTGTTCCATCTAAATCAAGGTCTAAACTAGCTTCTCCTGTTATTTCTTTCTCAAAAGTATCAGATACTTCAGAAGGTGTAACTAAATAATAACTTATTGAACATTCAAACGAAAAGGTTGAAGGAATCTCTTTATAATTAGATAAAATAATCCATTCATTACCTTCTTCATCTGTTTCTTCACGATAGTTAAATTCTGTTCCTGCCTCTTCTGGATAAGGAACTAAAGGTACATCTATATGTTGTAAAACTGCTTTTCCATCACGACCAAAGAATATATTACGAGGAAGTTTTATATTAACAGCACCTGCTGGAGCAGTTGCATCTCCTCCCATATTAAATACTACTTGGTATGTAACAGCAGCTCCTCCACCAGTACTACTCTCAGCATCATAAACGTTATTTTCACTTGGACTAACATTTAATATAGTAGGATTATCTGGATCTAATACTCCATTACGTCCATCTGTACCAGGAATCCAAGTTAAAGTAAACTGTCCAATTTCATTTTTAGAGTCACTTTGACTATCCTCAGTACCTTCTTCTGTCTCATCACCTGTTGTTTCTTGATTATCTCCTTCTTGTTCATCTTGTATTTCATTACCATCAACTATTTCTTCAATGGAATTAATTACTCGTCCACCGACAAAATAAAATAAGACAAGACAAACTATAATTACTGGAATATATATCCAGTTATTCTTCTTATTTACCACTAAAACACCTCCGTCAATTTTAAGTAAATAATGCTTCTATCATATTTTGTTAACTACTCTACCTATTATCCTCTACATCATAACATTATTTTGGCAAAATAGCAACTAAGTTTTGCATTTTACATTCATTTACAAAAAAAAGCATTACTGCTTTTCTAAAAAATATTAAAAGGTTTTCTTTTAGGTAATGGTAATGAAAAAGTCATTACTTCTTTTGTTATAGGGTGATAAAAAGATAAAGAATAAGCAAATAAAGCTATTTGTTCTCCTACTTTAGCATCTTTATTATATTTTTGATCACCATACAAAGGATTACCATGATGAGATAATTGAACTCTTATTTGATGAGATCTACCTGTCTTTAAATCAATATCAATTAAGGATAAATTATTTACTTTTTTAACTAATTTAAAAGATAAGATAGCTTCTTTACCTTTATCATTTACGGTAACAATATTAGTTTTAGAATCCTTTAATAATTTATCTTTTAAAGTAGCACTATCTTCTATATCATTTAAAACAACAGCATAATACTTTTTCTTTAAATCATGACATCTTACTTGTTCACTTAATCTTGAAGCTGCTTTACTTGTTTTAGCGAATACCATGACACCTCCGACAGGTCGATCCAAGCGATGAACAAGTCCTAAATAGACATTACCAGGTTTATGATATTTATCTTTTAAATATTGTTTTATTATCGTTAATAAATCTAAATCTTTACTATCATCAGCTTGAGTAGGAATATTAATTTCTTTTTCTACCACAATAAGATGATTATCTTCATATAATACATTAATCATTACTTTGCCATCTTCCATATATACCACAAGGTAAGATTAAATCATTATTAGTTATAGCAAGTCCAACTTCGCCTGCATCAACATTACCTTGATATTTCTTTTCTAATGATGTTTTTAAGATATTATATAAAACGGTACTAGATATGCCTGTTGTATAAGCATTAATTAAAAAGAATAAAGGATTATCACTTAAAATATTCATACAAGCATTAATTAAATGATCTAAATTATGTTCAAATTTCCATACTTCACCATTAGGTCCTCTACCATAACTAGGAGGATCCATAATAATAGCATCATACTTTCTTCCTCTTCTTGCTTCTCTTTCAACAAATTTTAAACAATCATCAACAATAAATCTAATATGGCAATCATCTAAATGACTAAGATGCATATTTTCTTTAGCCCATTCTGTCATACCTTTAGAGGCATCAACATGTACAACTTCGATAGCTCCTGCTTTAGCACATGCCATAGTAGCTCCTCCTGTATAAGCAAATAAGTTTAAAACCCTTATTGGTCTATTAGCATGTCTAATCTTATCCATCATAAAGTCCCAATTAGTAGCTTGTTCAGGAAATAAGCCTGTATGTTTAAAGTTCGTAGGACTAACTTTAAAAGTTAATTCTTTATAATTAACTGTCCAATATTCATCTAATTGTTTATTAAATTCCCAGTGGCCTCCTCCTTTATTACTACGGAAGTAATGTCCATCTGGATGTTTCCATATATCTTTTTGCATATCTACATTCCACATAGCTTGAGGATCAGGTCTTCTTAATATAACATTATTCCAACGTTCTAATTTTTCACCATTACCTGCATCAATACATTCATAGTCTTGCCATTCATTACTAACTCTTATCATAAATCCCTCACTCGTAATTAGTATATCATAATTTAAAATAAAGAGAAACTTGAATTAAGTTTCTCTTTTGATTATATTTCTTCAAACATATCTCTTGTGACTCCACATATTGGGCATACATAATCATCAGGTAATTCATCTACTTCAAAGATGTATCCACATATTTTACAACGATATTTCTTTTTACCTGTTTCTATCTTTTCTTCTTGATATGTAGGAGCATTCTTAGGACTTTTACCTTTCTTTATATCATGATAATAAGCATAAGTCATTACCTCTTTATTATTTAATTTATCACTACTTACTATTTCTCCTATAAATAAGGTATGTGTACCTACTTCAATAGTATTAATTACTTTACATCTTATATAACTAACAGAACAGTTTAAGATAGGATAATTATCTATTATAGTAGTATCCATATCCTTAAATTTATCGATATCTTGACTAGATTTAAAACCAAATGTACCAATAATATTACTATCTACATCGATAGGTAAAACCATACAAACAAATTCTTTGGTATCTTTAATAGCTTGATTAGTATAGTTATTAACATTAATACTAATAGTTATCGTATTCGTTGTTACTTGCATAACACTATTGGCGATACATCCGACATCTCTATTATCTTTTTTACTAGATATGACATATACACCATATGTTAGATCTTTTAAAGCTTCTTTATTCATTAATTCATCGCAGCTCCATCAACTTGAAGAATAGTTCCTGTTATATAAGAAGCTAAGTCACTAGCTAAGAATAGGAAAGCATTCGCTACTTCTTCTGGTTCTCCTACTCTTCCTAATGGTATTGTTCGAAGTAAAGGTTCAATATATTCCTTAGGTAAGTTAGCTACCATATCAGTATTAGTAACACCTGGAGCAATAGCATTAACTCTTATATTATATTTACCTAATTCACGAGCTAATGATTTTGTAATACCATTAACAGCATATTTACTAGCAGGGTATGCTACTCCTCTAGGCTGTCCATAAATACTTACCATTGAACTAGTATTTAGAATAACACCATTATGTTCTTCTTTCATATATTTTACTACTTCTTTACTACATACAAATGTAGCTTTAGTATTGATATCCATTGTTTTATCAAAGTCATCTAATGTATATTCTTCAATACTTGTTGTAGCAGATACACCTGCATTATTAACTAAAATATCAATACGTCCATATTTATCAACAATAGTTTTAAATATTTCTCTTACTTCTTCATCATTGCATAAGTTTGGATAATATCCACTTACTTCATAACTAGGGTTTTCATTTCTTAAAATATCAATAGCTTTATTGACACTTTCTTCACGACTACCAAATAGAACTACTTTAGCTCCATTATCTAGGAATTTTCTTACGATTGCTAAACCGATTCCTCTAGTTCCTCCTGTTACTACAGCTATTTTATCATTTAACATATTACACTACCTTTCTATTTTTATAATTGTTTTTTCGATAAACATACTAGCTATACCATAAATAAATTCTTTAGGTCCAATAATAACAATATCATGATTATCATCTGTATATCGACGATATCCTTTTTCTATGTCAAGGATTAAGTTAACATTAATATTTTGTTCTTTAAAATATTCTTTAGTTCTTTCTGTTAACCATTTATTTATACCTACATAAGTACGATTAATATGTAAATTTTTAATTTTAGGAGCATTCATTAAGGCTAATAAAACATTATCTGGTTCTCCATCAGTTATATAGTTACATTTATGTTCAATAACTTCATTACTATCTACTACACTATATATTTTAGCGTACAATACATCATAAGTTAGTTTTGTTTGACATATATGATTATCGACTTTTAATAGTTCTTCAATTAAACTTCTTTCTTCAACTAATAAGTCACATATATAATCTTTTAATGTCATTATTTCACCTCTTTTTTACTCAATGCATCCTTTTGAACTAATTGATCTATTAATTTAATAATATCAGGGGTATAATCACTACCAATTAGTTCTCTATTCATTTCATCTATCCATCGATCCATATCTTGATAATGGAAATGTCTTGTAACTTCTTCTGTTCCCTTTTGAATAATATTAATTATTTCTGTTTTACTAAGTTTTGATAAAGCAATAAAATTAAAGATATTCATAACATAGGTTGCTGAAGACTTAGCTACCTTTTTAGTCTTAGAATTCTCATAAAACTTTTCAAATACAACTTTACCATTAGGATAAATATATCCTACATAACCATCAAACTTATTTGTACCTAGTAATTTATATATATAATTACTATTCTCTAAATAAGCACGACTTATTAACATTCTTCTAGCTCGTTCAGGTTCATCTAAAGGGGTAGATACACTTCCATCTATCGGATGGATATCATCATCTTTTCTCTTACCTCTAGGAATAATCTCCCAGGCTGCTTTTAACTCTTGATCTTCATGAAACTTTTTAATAAGGCTCATGAGAAACTCTAAGTCTTCTTTATTACGATAATCAAAAGAACCAATACGTTCATCATCAACGCCACTTATTTTAAGAATGGTATGAATTTTACGATCATCAAATTCATAAAAAGTAAATTCTGGATGACGTGATAATAAAGATGTATAAGCTTTTTCTACATCATCAGTTGTTATAACTTTCTTTCTTTGTTTATCCATATCATAGCCAATTATTCTAGCATTATATTTAGGATTACTTTTTCTTAATTCTTTTACAGCATCTAAATAAACTTTAATATAGTAAATAGCATTATTAATAGTATTAGTATCTTTTTCAGTTTCTTTACACGTATCAAAAGCCGAACATGCAATAATGAGCGCTAAAGTATCAAAGTCAAAACAATCCATTAATTCTTGTATATTAATTTCTTTTCGAAAGAAATCAGGATAATGTCTTAATCCTACGATCAATTTAGTAGAAGAACTTATTTTACCATCAATAAATTCTTCAAAGCTAACTCCTAAATTACCATTAGCTATAAAATATTTATATAGTTCATATACATCGCGAAAATATTGAGACGCTTTTCCCTTTCTTCTAACATCTTCAAATTTCGCACGATCTTTTCTTAAGGCATTACGAATAGTTTCTTTTATGAAGTCCTCAGATGCATCACTAGGTATTGAATGAATTAAATCAATTATTTCTTCTCTTGGAGATGCTAAACCTAATAATTGTTGTGACATAAAAGTTGTCATAGAAAAGCGTAATAAACGTTCATGCGTCGTCGCATCATCTTCTAAAACTAATTTAGGATAAAAAGGACGCACTAAAGATTTACTTCCTAATATTTCACTTAAAGGTCCATAAAAACGTTTTTGTAAGAAAGCCAAATAAGCATTCTCTCCTTTTACTTTTTTAGCATTTAAGACAAGATAATTTTTTTCATAATCATCAAAAGACATTCCATCTATTGCCCATTCACCTTCATAATATGTTTGAGGATGAAGCGCTAAATCAAAATTCATGACATCTATTAACTCCATACTATCACCATAATTATTATAACATCTTTATAGCATAAAAAAAAGCAAGAATAATAATATTCTTGCTTGGTATGTTTCTATCTCTTTGAGAATTGTGGTGCACGTCTTGCAGCTTTTAAACCTGGTTTCTTACGTTCTTTAGCTCTTGAATCTCTAGTAACAAATCCAGCTCTTTTTAAAATAGTACGATAACTATCTTCTTTACCCTCATTAGCTGCATCATATTCTAATAAAGCTCTAGTAATTCCTAAACGGATTGCTCCTGTTTGTCCACTAGCTCCTCCACCAGAAACTTTAACATCAATATCAAATGTATTTTCATTATTAGTAGCAACTAATGGTTGCTTTAAATCCATAACTAGAGTTTCATATGGCATGAACTCATTTACATCTCTACCATTAACAGTAATTTTACCAGTTCCTGAAGTCATTGTAACTTGAGCAACTGAAGATTTTCTTCTACCTGTTCCACGATATATTTTAGCCATCTTAAACCCTCCTATTTAACTTCCATAACTTCTGGCTTTTGTGCAGCATGTGGATGCTCACTTCCAGCATATACAAATAATTTTTTATACATTTGACGACCTAATCTAGTCTTTGGTAACATACCTTTTACAGCTCTTTCAACCATTTCAACTGGGTATTGTTCAATCATTTCACGAGCTGTTCTTTCTCTTAATCCTCCAGTATATCCACTATGATTATAATAAATCTTATCATTTAATTTATTACCTGTTAGATTAACTTTTTCAGCATTGATAACTACTACACAGTCACCACAATCAACATGTGGAGTATATGTAGGTTTATGCTTACCTTGTAACACGTTAGATACCTTAGTAGCTAAACGACCTAAGCTAACGCCAGTAGCATCGATAACATACCAGTTACGTACCACTTCTTCTTTCTTTTGCATATATGAATTCTTCATAAATATCCTTTCTCCTTTACATAAAGTAAGTTTTCCCAGGACTTACTGAATGTGGGATTAATAAAAATGTACCAATTAGAATTGTACTAAAAAACAATAGAAAAGTCAACAAATTTCCTATTGTTTTTACAATATTTTATGCTACTAATTGTCTTTATTTTCAAAATAGTCTAATTTCATACTTTTACGAACACGCTTCATAACCTCTTTAGCGCGACTTCTAGCGGCATTAGTACCATCTTTTAGTATTTCTTCGACCTCATCTGGATGTTCTTCATAATAATGGCGTCTTTCTTGCATAGGTTTTAAATAATTAGTTAAAGCTGTAGCTAATTCTCTTTTACAAGCTACACAGCCTCTTTCTCCTTTTTTACATTCCCTACATATAGTATCAACATTATTATTAATTAATTTATGATAATAGTATACCATGCAAATATCAGGATTAGCAGGATCATCTTTTTTAATCTTATTAGGATCTGTTACAGCGCTCATAACCTTCTTTAGTATCTCTTCTTCACTATCAGATAAATAAATACAGTTATTCAAACTCTTACTCATCTTTTCATTACCATCTAATCCTTTAATACGTGGCGTCGTACTTAAATAAGCTTCAGGTTCTTTAAAAGTATTACCATATACATTATTAAAACGACGTACTATTTCTCTTGTTTGTTCTATATGTGGTAATTGATCTTCTCCGACAGGAACAATATCTCCATCTAAGGCTGTTATATCAGCTGCTTGACTAACAGGATATCCTAAAAAACCATAGGTAATACCCTCTCCTTTTTCTCCAAACTTATCTTGTTTTTGTTGTGCTTCAAATTTTGTTGTTGGATTACGATATAAACGCGCTACTGATACTAAGTTAGAAAAATATACGGTTAATTCAGCTACTTCAGGTATTAATGATTGGATATAAATATGACTATGTTTAGGATCAATACCTGCTGCTAAATAATCAAGTGCTAATTCACGAACATTTTTTGTTACCTTTTCTGGATTATCAAAGTTATCTGTTAATGCTTGAACATCAGCTATTAAAATATATGTATCATAATCATGTTGCATTTCAACTCTATTTTTTAATGAACCAAAATAATGGCCTAAATGTAATTTACCTGTGGGTCTATCCCCAGTTATAATTGTTTTCATAAAATCTCTCCTTCTATCTATTAATTAAATCTTATGAAAACACCATCGTTCATCTAACAATAATTTCATATATATCACCCATTATTATATACGTTAAAAATAATATTACTATTAAACTCTAATTCACTTGTTGTAATTAAAGTTTTTATACCTGTATAATCACTATACATTTTTATTGAATCATTTTCTTTATAGAAAACATAATCATCTTCAAATAATACTTTTTGATAATTAGTTACAGTAAATAAATATTTAATATTTTGTGGACTTTGAACATTAGCTTTATAAACTTCATAGCCATTATCTACTTCTTTAAAATAATAATAAAAACCTGATAATTTGTTGCCATGCTTATAGTAATATTCATAGTCTTTTATTTCTTCATCAGTATTAGTAAATAATACTTTATTATTAGCTCTTAATGTAGTTATATTATCCCATGCACCATGATAATATCTTATTCCATTATTAGCATTTCCTATTAAAGTTATTTCATTATTATCTAAGTCTAATTTATATTGTTTTTCATTAGTCATATCATAAATATAAACACCATTATCTACTACACCTTGTATATATGCATTAAAAGATATATAATCTGGTGCTTTAACTATTTTCTCTTTACCATCAATAATATTTACAATATAAACATTTCTAAAATTTTGACGTTCTGTATAATCTGCACTTATATAATAGTTATTTGTATATATACTTAAATCTCTTTTATAACTATCACTATCAAATAAATCAATAGTTTTAACTTCCCCATTATTAATATTAGTTATACCCTTTAAAGTAGTTAAACTAATAATATAGTTATTAGGTATATTCTTTTCATAATACTTAATACGTTCTTTTTCTTTACTATTAGAAGTATTATCTTTAAACATATTTATATCATATATATCTTTAGATAAACTCTTAATATATTTATCTAATTCTTCATCTTTACCTACAACATCGATATAATTATAAAATACGTTATCTTTATAACAATGAAAATCTACTTTAAGATCATTTTTAAAGATTGGCATCATACACTTATATTCACCATCATAGTATAATACATCTTTTACAATTTTATTGTTATTTTCTAATTCTCGATAAAATTGATAATCAAATGTTAAGTCATTAACTTCAATCGTTATATAGTAATTATTTCTTTCATTAGCTTCATCTTTGGTATATACTTCATTTACCTTAAATTTATTTTTTATTTTATAAGAATTAGTATATCCTTTTGATAAAAAACGGACACAAAGAAATATTAATAAAAATAATAAAGCAAACGCAATAACAAGTTTTATTAATCTTTCCTTTTTCATAACATCATCTCAAATTCATAATTACTAAGTATATTATAAAGTAATTTATAAAGATTTGCAATTAAAAAGCGAGATTATACTTCCTCGCCTTTACTTATTTTTATATACTTTTTCTTTTCTGTCATCATTGTTTCTGTTATAGCTGTTTCTATTTCATAAACAGAATTTTTTGATAAGTTAGATATCGTAATTATTTCTTTAATAGTATCAATAATAACTTTACCCCAAATAATACCTGTTGATACTGTTAAGTCATTAAACATATCTGGTGTAATTGATACATATAAATATCCAAATATAACTCTTTTTTGCGCTAAAAGAAGTCTTTTATTAGTAACAACTACGGCATAAGTATTAAAAATTTCAAGAGAAGATAATCCTTTTTGACCTACAAAGGCATATAAAACTTCTTCACCAGGATTTAAATGTTTTTCAATAACATTAGCATGTGCTTTCATACGCCAAGCAATAGTACCTGGATTCTTTCTTTTAAATTCTTGTAACTTGCTATATACTGTACTCATATTATCTCTCCTAACTAATTACACCTAACTCTTTAAATTTCTGATCTATTAATTCTTTATCAGTTAATCCAATCATATAATCTAAAACATGATTATTTTCTGTAACAATGATAACGGGAGGAGTAAGTTTCCCTCCTTTATACCCTATTGATAATAAATAATCATCAACAGTGTTACTATTATCTAATTTATAATAATATATTGTTATATTATTTTGTATTCCTACTTTTCCAATAATTGGATTTAAACGTTCACAATAAGGGCAATCATCACGTCCAAAAACAATTACATTTTTTGTAGGCATTAAAATGATATTTTTTAATTCATTAAAATTAATATTTTTTAAGCTTTTAGAACTGCTTTCATCAATTATACCATAACTAGACATAATTTTAAAATAATTCTCACTATCAGGATTAACATCCTCAATAACTTGAACTATTTTTTCTTCATCAACAACTATTAATAGTTCTTCTTGTAATTCATTATAGTTTAACTTTTTTAATAAACTTAAGTTTTGATTATCAGTTAAATAATAACCCTCAATATATTTATAATCTATTGAATAATTCTCACAAAAAGAGCTTATTTTTTTATTTTTCTTGTCATAATTATCGGTTTTTTTATGAACATAGTATATAATTGTTGGCTCTTTAGAAGTAATAGCTGTTTCAAATTTTTTAATTACTTCATTAGGATCTCCAATATCATTAGGTAAAACTTTATTCTTTTGTAAGAAAGAAATTAATTCTTCTTTCTCCGTTAAAGAACAATCATCCATTTCAGCAATTTTTTTACCTTTACTTATTATAACAACAGTTGACTTAATTTTACTTAATTTTAATTCTTTCTTTATTCTATTTCTTTTAAAAGCTGTTATATTTTCTGTATCAACAAATAAATAAGGAAAGTTATATACTGATGAATAATCAGTTATAAAATTATTTAATTCTGAATCACTACCTAAATACAATACTCCAAGATCAGATTCCGTCATAAATTTATTATATTGATTAATAATATCACGAGAACGAAAATCTTTAATAATACCAAATAATATAGCTAATAGTAAAGCTGATCCTATTAACAAAAGAACAACTAAAATATTTGATATCTTCTTCTTAGTATCATCAAAAATTGCTTCTTGATTCTCAGGTATATCAATTTCATCTATATCTATGGCGCGTTGTTTGTGGTTATATTTTTTTTGTAATTCAATATTATCCTCTATTTTAAGTGGTGATCCACATTTCTCACAAATAATATCATATTCTGAATTAACATATCCACATTTTTCACACCGCATAGTATCACCCTCATTTATTCAATAAACTTGTTTTCCTTTAAGAAACTTACATATTCTTCTAAAGTAATAACATTATCTAAATATGAAGTAACTTTACCATTATCAATAATTAATAAAGTTGGTGTAGGAAAACTATTATTTTGTTGCAAGCCATCATTATTATACCCTAATTCAGGTAATTTACTAAATAATTCCGTAACTTCATCACGTTTCAAATCACTAAGATCTAAGTAATATATATCAAGACTATATCCCTTAGAAATATTATTTAAAATAGGTTTAGCTGTCATGCAATATTCACAACCAGATTGTCCCATAACAACAATATTACGTTTCTTATTACTTAAAATGTTAAGATAATCTTCATAATTAATAAATTTCAAATTATCAACAGGCTTATATAATGAACCTTTTTCTAATACTTTAGCACTTACTAAAAAATCTACTAATTTATTACTTTCAATAAAGCCTTCTTGAACAGCAACAACAGACTTATTATTAACAACAACTGTTGTTGGTGATGTTCCTTTTATACCTAAACTGCTTTCAATTTCTAAACGATTCTTGTCATTGAGTAAAGCAGAATCAACAACAAAATAATCAATTTTATAATCCTTACCAATTTGAATTAAATAATTTAATTCATAATTACCTGTATAGTCTTCACTATTTGAACTATTATAATAGAATATTACTTTATTTTCTTTAGCTTCATAATATTCATAAAAATTATCCATAACTGTTTGGGTTTCCGATTTAGCTCGATTACTAAACTTTAATATTAATATTAAAGCCAAAACAAGCAAAATGATTGAAACACTAAATATGCCAATTTGAATCATCTTTTTTTGATGTTCAGTGAGCTTCTTTTTGGTTTTAATATTTTGCTTGTTATTTTTTTGTACTTTTTTAGACATTATTTAATTATTCCATTCTTCTTTAAGAATTTCTCGTAATCGGCCTTATCGTTATCTTCTCCAGTACTTTCTATTATATAATCCTTAATTTTGTTATTTTCAATAACAAATAATAAAGGTACTTTTATTTCACTATTATTAACATATGATTCTTCTTTATATCCTAACTCTTTAAATTTATTGGATACTAAATCATTAATATCATCTTGTGATAAACCATAAGGATTTATATAATTAATTTTAATTTTATTTTCTTTAGCAACTTCTTGTAATATTGATCTAACTTGTACACATACACGACTACCATAAGTATCTAATAAAACGACTGTTTTCTTTTTACTTTTTACTATGTCTTCAAATTTTGAATAAGAAATATCAACTAATTCTGTCTCTTGAGAATAAACAGCATCTTCAGGTAATACTCCATTTGTTTTTAAGAAATCAACATATGCTTTACCATCTAAGAAACCATCTGTTTCATCAATTATTTTTCCATCTTTTACGACATAAGTAATAGGTGTACTTCCTTTTGTATTACCTAAAGCCTTCATAATCTCCGTATTTTCTTCATTAGATAATGCATCTGTATTTAATAAATAATAAGGCATATCATAATCTTTAGCTACTTGAAGAAGAATTGGTTTTTGTAATTGGCAGAAAGAACAACTTTCACGAGCAAAAATAATAACATTTAAATCTTTACTTTCAAATTCATCATAGAATTCTTTTAAAGCTTCTGTACTAGTATTTTTACTTGTTGAGCTACTTTCAGAATTTGTATCACTCTTATTTCCATCATTATTTCCAAATATTAATAAACCAACTATTAACACAATTAGTATACCTGTAACACACCCTACAATAATATAACGTGTTTTATCACTCATTGTGTTCTTCATTGGCTCTTTTTCAAACCCTTGTATATTTGCCATAAAATATCTACCTTCCATCTAATTAAATTATATCATAAATTACTTTTATTTTGTCAATTTACACTCATTCTAATCAAAATTGTTTTAACTAACAATTCCTTATATATTATAACATTAACTATCTTCCTTTATCAATCTTATCACTCTTATTTTATATAATTTTTTTAATTAATATGATATAATTTAGAAGAATAAGAAAATAAGGAGGAGTTATATGAATCAAAACTATAATCAATATACACCAAATAGTCAACCAAATATGCCCGTTCAAAGTAGTATGCCAGTAAATCAAAACATGGTACAGCCTAATATGCCTACACCACAACCTAGTATAAGTATGCAAAATAAATCATCTAAATTGGAAATTAATCCTATAATTTTAGTAATAATTATTGTTGTAGGATTATTAATAGGATTAGGTATAGGATATTTAATAGGTAATAAAACTAAAAAATGTAATATTCAAGAATGTCCACAATGTGATAACAAATGTAATGTATCAGATGATAGTAATGAACCTAATAATACTGTCAATACAAACTATGATAAAGAAGGGTCATTCCTATTAAGTATTGAAGATGTATTTACAATTACAGGGCGTGGAACAGTTGTAACAGGCACAGTTGAAAGAGGTAGTATTAAACTAAATGATAAAGTCCAAATAGTTGGTTTAGGCGCTACAAACAAAATAGTTGAAGTTGTGGGTATTGAAGCATTTAGAAAACAGTTAGATAAAGCCGAAGCAGGAGATAATGTAGGACTTCTTTTAAAAGATGTTGCTAAAGAAGACGTGCAAAGAGGACAAGTATTATCTACACCTAACACTATTCAAGCTCATACACAATTTGAGACTAAAATTCATTTGCTTGAAACAGATAAGGGAGGAAGAAAAACACCACTTTTTAATAATTTCCGTGGACAATTTTACTTTAGAACAACAGACGTTTCAGGCACTATGATATTTCCAAGTAATCTAGAAATGATAAATCCTGGTGATGATGTTGAAATATCAATTACATTGAATCAAAATGTTGCCTTAGAAGTGGGAACTGAATTCTCAATTCGTGAAGGTGGAAAAACGATAGGAACTGGTACAGTAACCAAAATACTAAAATAAAAAAGTCTTATGACTTTTTTATTTTGAAAAACCCTTAATAATCTTTTGTGCACTTTTCTTATCCTTAGCTTTCTCATTATAAATATTTCTACTTACAACAATACTATTTTTCTTTTGATATTCACGATTTAAATATTCATAATAAGTACCTGGAGTAATAATTCCATTCATTTTTAATAAATCAATACCACTTTTACCAATTATTAAATCAGCTAAGCGACAGCAATTAGCACCTAATACAAAATATTTTTGAAAACGTCCTGAATTAAATTTATAAAATTTAGCTCCTGTATTTTGATATAAAACACTAGCATAATCATCATATTCTTTACTTACTTTTTTAGACTTAGATAAAGCTTCAACATATGGAGGTTTCCATTCTTGTAATTGTGAAAATAATTTATCTAATTCTTTATCAATATTTCTTTTTTGTTCATCCGTTAATTTTAATCCAAAAACAAATAATGTTTTAGCGCTATGCTCTATGCAAAAAGGTATATATTTATCACGATTAGTTGTAAAGACAACGCCATCCCCTATCATATCGAAAAAATGAATTGAGCTGTCATCATAGTTACCGTAAGAAATAACTTTCCCTTGATAATATAAGTCGACATGTCCCATACGATTAAATCCTCTATTGGAAGTATGTACAAACACTTCCATATCAGGTTTATCACTTTCTTTTTCTTTAGTAAAAACAAAAGGATTTTCATATGATTCTTTATCAATTAAATAATTAATTTCACTTAGTACTGTAAAAGGAATAATAGCTTCAATAAATGCCGGAAGACTGACTCTAAATCTTCTTTTTATTTTGTTTTTCCACTTCTTTGGAATTAAGAAAGTAATAAAATCACCTAAATAATTTAGACCTAGTAAAAGGAAATAACAACCTAACAAAAAGATAATAATGTCAATATTTTTAATAGGAGATAACACCATAGGAAGTGAAATACCTAAATAAAAAATACTAGAAAAAAGTTCAAATAATCGACCATTAGTTTTATTCTTTAAAAGAATAATGTAATTAATTAATTTAACTAAGCCATTAACAAGTAAATATCCTCCAAATATAAGAGGAATAATAGATAAAGGAATATCTTGAAAGAAAGATAATATAAGACAGAATAATAAATTTAAAAAGCATTTGGTAAAATTCATTTTTTTATCTTTTTTCTTACCAAAAAAATAATTTACAAATTGCTTAATTGAAGAAAATAAAATAGCTAAAATAAATATTTGAACTAGCTGATAATATAAATCTCCTTTAAAAATAATCAATAATATTCCACTAATAATTAAACCAATACTTATAATTAATGAACTAGTAGCATTAAATAACCTATCACTTTTAATCTCTAACATATACTGCATCCTTCTATTTAAATCAACTACAATCATTATATCATAGATTTATTATTTATTTTATAGACTTAAATGCCTTTATTTACTAATATTTAGTAGCATGTTATAATTATACTTGGGGAGACGCTGTATGAATAATGAAAATAATATAAATGAACTAAAATATAAAAAAAGTAAAAGAAAAATAATTTTAATATCTATTATTATCTTAGTAATAGGAGTATTAATTGGAGGATTCCTTATATATAAAGGAGTATCTAAACAATTAAAAGTTAATCAAAAATATTCTGAAGAATCTAAAGAAGAACTTTTAAAAAAAATAGATACAGAAAAAGAAAATCTTAAATCAAAAAAGGAAGAACTTACTAAAACAAGAGAAGATAATATTAAAGTTGAAAAAGAAAAACTAGAAACTAAGAAAAAAGAATTAGAAGAAAAAGGCTTAAAATACGATGTGTTCGCTGACTACGATGATGGTGAAAAGTATGATTTAAAAATAATTACAGAAGTATTAGATCCAAGTTTTAAACGCTGTACTTTTGATTCTCATCGAAATAATAAATTAACATCTAGCTATTGTGCCTTAGATAATAAGACAGATCAAGAAGCTAAAGACATCATTATTATTAATAATGTTTTACAAGAAAATTTTAATTATTGTTCTTTTAACGAATATCTTCACAATTCTATAACGAATAAATATTGTTCTTATATAAAAGAATATGACGAATTAAAAACATCTAGTAAAGGTTTAGAAGTTGCTAAAAGTATTCCTTATTATGTCTTTGGAGGAATAATCATTTTAGTAGCTGCTATAATATCAGTAGTAATATACTTAATTGCTAAAAGAAGAGAAATAATGGCCTTTAGTGCCCAACAAGTAAAACCTATTATTGAAGAAGGAATGAAACTTCATGAAAAAATCAAATTAGAAAATCTACCTACACATTGTCCTCATTGTGGTGCACCTACTAATAAAAAAATAGTATGTGAATACTGTGGAGCTAAAATTATTAAATAAACCAAAAAGAGCTTTAAGCTCTTTTTACTTTATCCATTCATCTTTTAACAATCCCGTTATATATTCATCTTCTATCTTACCAGAACCTCTTGAGACAAATCTTTGTCTTCTAATACCTTCATCTTTATATCCAAATCTTAGTTGCATTTTATGTGATTTTTCGTTCTCTTTAAAATATCCATTTTCTAGCCTTCTTAGTCCTAAGTCTTCAAAGGCATATTTTATTCTAGCACCAAATGCTTCTGTTCCATAGCCTATACCCCAATATTTTTCACTAATCCAAATGCCTCCTCCTGCTGTTCCATTATGTTTATCGATATTGGTTAATTGTGTACCTCCAATTACCTTATGTTCACTTTTTAATTCAATAGCAAAATTATATAAATTATTATCTAGTGATTTATTAATAAAATATAAGGCGTCTTCTTTGGTATATGGGTAAGGTGCTCCTGCTAACCATTTGGAAACATTAATATTATTTAGTCCTTCAACTATATCATCAGCATCTTCTACTCTATACTGTCTTAATATTAATCTATCTGTTTCAATAATTACATCTTTATTCATTTTTTGACTCCTATTTATTTAATTTTTTTAGCAACTCATCTTTTAAAGAATGATAATAAATAATATGATCCATTGTCTCTTTAACTTCACTTATACCTAATTTTTGCTCCTCTTCGGTATCAGCTTCTAACATTAATGCCCTTTTTATGTTATATTCTAACCATTCTAATCTACCATTATTGGCATAATATAGAACTTCCCAATCAATATTTCTACTTAGTTTAGAATTTTCAAAATAGCTATTAATAAATGTTTCAAACAACTCAAAATTAATATGACATGATTCATATCCAGACCAACATAAAGCTAAGGTGAATAATTCTAAATAAGGATTTGAATATCCTAAACACTCTAAATCAATAATTTTAAAATTATTATTTAACCATAAAACATTTTTACTATCTAAATCATTATGGCAAACAGCAATATAATTTGGTAATTTATCAACTACTTCATTTCCTTTATACATACTTTCATATAAAATATCTTTATTATTAAAAAGAATATCATAGATAGGCGACTCTTTTTCTTTAGCTAAATCTATATAATATTGCCAATCAATATTTTTAATATTTTCTTTCCAAATATCTTCTTTTAGAGTAATATTGTGTATGTCTGATAATACTTTACCTATTTTTTTACAATGTTCCTTCTTTATCTCTCCATCTTTTAAAGATACTCCATCATACCAATTAAAGACATAAAAATATTGATTATCAATAAGTTGCAATTTCTTATTATTGAATTTTAAAGAATATATGGCATCAATATTATTTTGTTTTAGTAATTCTTCATATTTATCTGCTTTTTCAAAATTATCCAAGGCAGTTTTTCTTTTCATTATATTAGGATTTAATAATTTGATTATATATTTATTTTTATCAGTTATTATTTTATACATTTTATGAGTTAAACCACCACTAACTCTTGATGGTGTAGTTATCATCTTGCCTAATTCTAAGTTAGATGTTAATTTTTCAAAAAAATCATTTATATTCATAAAACTACCTCTCTTATAAAAGTATTACTTATAATTTTTTTATATCTGTATGCATCCTAGGATGATATCCATTTTTATCATAAAAATTAATCGCAGTTTCATTATATGCAAATACATCAACCAAAACATATTCACAGTTATTTGCTTTAAAGTATTCTTCCATTTTTTTCATTAAAGCTTTACCTACACCTTTACTTCTAACTTTAGATGTTACTATTAATTCCGTAATTATTCCCCTTTTAGGACATTTATAGTCTAAATAATCATACTCATCATAGGGAGGAATGGTCCCCATAATGAGTCCAATAGCTTTATTATTATCAAGCGCTAAAAAACATTTACCATTATTTTCTTTAACCTCTTTTAAATCAACTAATGCCATTTTTTCATGATATTCTGGATGAACTTGATCTAATTCATCCTTATCAATTGCTACGATATATTCTTCTAATTCTGTTAATAAATCTCTAACATCTTCTAAGTATTTATCTTCATATTCAATTATTTCCATATTACACCATCTTTAATTATAAATATTTACCATAGTATTCAACATTAATTTCTGTTCCATCTGGATAAACTTCTTTAGAATCCTTTATATGTTCATTAAATCCATATTTAAAATATATTTCTTTATTTTTCTTTTCTTCAGGTTCAACGCCAAGAGTAACTTTTTTATATCCTTTATTTTTTAAATCTTCAAGCATATATTTAAATAATTTAGAAAAATAACCTTGACCTTGATATTCTAAAATAGTCCTAAAAGCTGATAAATAAGCTGTTTTATCATCTACTAAACCTTTTGCATTTTGAACAACTGATGAATTAATCATTGCTGTACATTCACATATTATTTGGCCATTTAATAAGCCATAATAAGGAATAATTAAGCCTTTCTTAAATCTATCAATATTTTCTTTTTTCCATATTATCCAATTATTTTTATCTTCTGCATGATCTATTTCATAATCCCATTTCGTATTCATTTCTTCTAGAGTTGCTATTTTACAAACATAATTATCCATACTATCACTTCATTTTGATTATATCATATTTAAACTAAGTTATTACAATGATTTATTCATTAATATATTTTCTTAACTTTACAGTACATCGTATTTTAACATTGACGATTTCATTTAGTAAATGATAAAATTTAGAAGGAAAGTGAGAATAAATAATGAATCAAAATTATTATAATCAGTACAACAATTATAATCCTAATCAAGTTTTAAATAATCAAATGCCTTATCAACCAGTTACAAACAAGAAAGGTGTAAGCCCTTTTATTATCGTAATTATTATTGCCTTAGCTATAATTTTTTTATCAGCTATCATTTTTTTAGTTGCTGCACCATTTATTTTTAATAAATCAAATGTTAAAACGAATGATTTAGAAATATATGGTGGTTGGAAAACACAATCACCTGACGCTGAAACATATTGGGTATTTGATAATAATGAATTCTGGTGGTATCAGTCATATAATGATTTAAATGATAATTATTGGTATGGCAAAGTTACTATTGAAACAGGTCGTGAAGGATTAAAAAATGTTGGGCTAAATGAAAGTTCTGTAGATACTATTATTCAAAATTCTAATGGCAAAGTAACAGATGATGATATATATACCCTAACACTTACTCCTAAAAAAATTATATCTGGTGGTATCGATAAAAGTTCAACTAACATACCTGAAGATAGTAAATGGCATTATGTATGGATTGTTGTTGACTATGGTGATGAAGGATTAGAAGGGCAAGTACTTAATGTTGATAATGGTGATGTAACATATTATCAACGATCTAAATAAAAAGATTTCATTTACAAATGAAATCTCAGAGTGTAGACAAACCCCTAGATTTTTTCTAGGGGTTTTCTTATGCAAATTTTAAAAATCAAATTTTGATAAATT
>CANQON010000021.1 GCA_947625505.1 uncultured Bacilli bacterium | reverse complement strand
ACCCCAATCCAGTATAGAACCGAATTGGGATTCTTATAAATTCTCTTTTTGTGTCTACTTTTTATTGACTAGTTCAAATTTTAACTTAATTCTATCTTTTTATATATGATCTTTAATTATTTTAATAATTTGATCTTTTAATTCTTTATTACTATTTTGCCATAATACTTCAAAGAAGACTCCTAAACCTGGTAAAGTTAATTCATCTTTATCATTTATCCCATCATTAATAGATGATGTAATATCATCTATAGTACTATCTTTAAAATTATTTTTGATACTATTTCTTATACTGATATTCATATTATCATCTCCTAAAAATAGTATGTTATATTTTATTTATTTTATAACATATAGTAATTAGAATCACTATATTTATTATTATATGTTGTGTTTATTTTACTTTCTAATTTAGAAACTCTATTTTCTAAACTATTAATTTGTTCTTGCATATTATTCATTTGCGTTTCTACATTATTATATGTTTGATTATAATTAGTGGGTGAACTATAAGAATTTGTTACTGGTGGCATAGTATATGTTTGTGGGGGTACAACAATAGGTGTAGGTACTCCCATCATTGGCATATTACCAGTAAAATTTGGATACATTGTATTTCCACAATTGCGATCTTTTTTCATAATACCTCCTAGTCTAATTAATTATATGACAGTTATGATAATTGTTGACTAATTTTATGATATAATAGAAAAGACAAGGTGATATTATGCGATTACGTAATGTAAAAGGCGCTAAAGAAAAGATTGAAAGTTCTGAGTATATCGTTTTAGATTATCAAAATTACCAAGGACATTTTAAAGATTTGTTTCATAATGATAATCCTATTCATATTGAAATAGGTATGGGTAAAGGAAAATTCATTAAGGATTTAGCGCTTAAAAATCCCCATATTAATTATATTGGTATTGAAAAATTTGATAGTGTTATAGTCAGAGCTTTAGAAAAAATAGAGGATTTAGATATTCCTAATTTATTTTTAATTAGAATGGATGCTACCGAAATAGATAATATTTTTAATCATGAGATAGAAAAAATATATTTGAATTTTTCTGATCCTTGGCCTAAAGTACGTCATGCTAGAAGAAGATTAACTAGCGATTATTTTCTAAAGAAATATGATAATATATTTATAGATAAAAAGAGTATTGAATTTAAAACAGATAATCGTCATTTGTTTGAATATTCAGTAAAGAGTTTAACAGATTATGGATATCAAATAGATAATCTTTGTCTTGATTTATATAGTGAAGATATTACTGATAATATAGCGACTGAGTATGAAGAAAAATTTCATAATAAAGGTATGCCTATATATAAAATCGAAGTATCGAAGTAATTTTAGTAAAATAATAGAAATAATTTCTATTTTTTGATATAATGAGATTGTGAGGGTAGATATGAAGAAACTAGTAATATGTATTCTAATACTTCTTCTGGTTACAGGATGTACAGTTGTTAGAATAGATACAAGTAATATAGATACAATCGTTAGTGTCATTCTATCAAAAGATAATACGTTATATAATAGGGTAGGACGTGGATATAAATACTATGTACCTAGAGGAGTATCTTATATTGATACTGATGAACTTAATGATAAGTTATACTCTAATGGTAATTATTATTATCTATACGTTGATACTATTAGTTATTATGAACAAATTGCGCTAGATTATAAAGAAGATAGTTCTTTATATTATTCTCGTAAGTTAACAAAGGATGATGGCTTTAAATATGATGGATATTTAGAGATAAAAGAAGATAATAATTTATATTATATTACTTTTGTTTATAATTATGCTAAAATTGAGTCAGTAGTACCTAAAGAAGATATAAATGATGTTGTCCTAAATTCCGCATATATATTATCAACTATTCAGTTTAATTCAGACGTTATAAAATTAATGATAGATGAAGAAAAACTAAATAATCGTGAAGAAAAATATGAAGTATTTAAAAATAAAAAGGATGAAAATAATACTGGATTACAGGTATTTGACTAGTAACAAAAAGGAATGGTGAAATTATGGGATTATTTGAAAAGTTTAAAGAGATATTTACGGAACCCGCAGGTGAAGATGAAGAAAAAGAAGAAGAATTAAAGGTTGAACAAATAAAGAAAGAACCTACACCTTCACGTACTGAGAAGAAAGTTACCGAAACAAGACGCGAAAGAGAAGAAAAGATTGGGACATATAAAGAAGAAGTAGATTTTGAAGAGAAAAAGGTTGAAGAGAAAGAAGAGATACCTAAGACACCTGTTTTCTTTACAGATAATGATTTTGCTGATTTAGAGATGGAGAAGCCTAAGAAGATTGAAAAGAAAGTGGAAGAGGAAGTACGTCCAAAACGTGAGGAAAGAAAACAACAACCTTATGGAGGACATTATTCAGGTACTTATACTAGTACATCAATCTTAACGACAGAAAAGCCTTCTTTTAAACCTACACCAATTATTTCTCCAATTTATGGTATTCTAGATAAGAATTATTCTAAAGATGATATTATTGAAAAGAAAGATGTTCATCCAACTCATGCCTCTGATGGTATGGTTCAAGATAAGTTTGACGAAGTAAGAAATAAAGCTTATGGGACACTTGAAAACGAATTAGAAGAAACGATGTATGATGATGGAAGTAATAGTCGTGTTGTTCGTAATAAGGGTGTTGAAGAAGATATAGATTTATTTGATGAATTAGAAAAAGAAGACACTGAGAAAAAGGTTCGTTTAGAAGATACTTCTGAACTTGCTAAAACAGTTAAAGAACAAGAAAAAAATATTCGTGAGTTAGATGAAATAACTATGGACTTAACTAAAGAATTAGATAACTTACTTTTAAAGAAGGAATCATTTAATAGTAAGAAAGAAAAAATAGAGAAAGCTTCAAAGAAAGAAGAAAGTGATACTCCTTTAACAGAAAATGAGTTATTTAATTTAATTGATTCAATGTATGAGGAAGGAAAGGAAGATTAGATGATTAATTTAGAAGAACTTTTACCAATTGTATTATATATTGCATTATTAGTATTAGTCATAATTACTATTGTATTTGTCATAAGATTAATTAAGACTTTAAGTAAAGTAGATATTATCTTAGATGATGTAAATCGTAAGATGATTAAAGTCGATGGCTTATTTGATATTATTGATCGTACTACAGATATTGCTTCTAACTTTAGTGACAAAATAATTAGTGGTATTTCTAATGGAATTAATTTTATATTTAGAAGAAAGAGAGGAAGAGAAGAAGATGAGTAAAGAAGAAAGAAGAGGACGTTTAGGAACCTTTATAGCAGGAGCTGCTATAGGAGCTGGATTAGGAATATTATTTGCTCCTAAAAAAGGTAGTGAAACAAGAGCTGAGTTAAAGGCTAAATTTGATGAACTATATGAGAAAGCAAAAAATTTAAAAGCTGAAGATGTTAAGGTATATATTGAAGAAAAAATTGAAGATATTAAGAAATCTTTAGCTGAATTAGATAAAGAAAAAGTATTAGCTTATGCTAAAGAAAAAGCTAAATTAATTAATCAAAAAACTGATGAATTAGTTAAATATGTTGTTGATAAAGGTACACCTGTTATGGAAAAAACAGCTACAGCAATTAAAGAAAAGGCATCTGTTGTTACTAATGAAGTAATTAAAAAATTAGAAAAACAAGAAGAAGGCCAATCAGTAAAAGAAGAAGCTTAGACTTCTTTTTTCTTAATACATGAAGAAATTACTGATATTATTTATTATTATTGCTGTTGTTGGATGTAGTAATACATCAAAGATGAATGATAATAATTATTCTATTAAATATAATGATGATTACTATAAGATTTATATGCCATATAAAAAAGGGGTAGGCAATAATTATATTATTAGTAGTAATGTTGTTGATTTTGATGTTGAAACAATAGAGAAAGAATTAATACAATTATCTACTAATGTCTTTAGTGTAGATAAATATTATTATGAAGAAGGACAATATTTAACAGTTGAACATTTAAAAAGATTATTAAGTGATGACTATTTAAATACTAAGGATGAAAAAACTATAAGTGGACATAAAATAAAACCTACGATAGTAGCAGGTATTTTTGAAAAAGATTTCTTAAATAAAGATGGTAAAATAGAAGGTATGTCTCTAGGTATAGTTCTTAATCCTTATCAAGCTTATGATCAAAATAATAATTATGTTTCTTTAACTAATGATGAAGTTATTGAATATGGATATACAGCTAGTCATAAATTAATATCTTATGTACGAAATAATTTTGCTTTGAAAGATATACCAATTATGGTAGCACTTTATGTAGAATCTTCACCTGAAAGTAATGTAAGTGGTAATTACTTATATTATGGTGTAGATGATAATTCTAGTATAGAATTTAATTATATTGATCAAAAGAATTATTATATGAATAGTCGTACAGTTAAGTCATTAGATAGTAATAATTATAATAACTTTGAACATTTTATTGAAGAAATTCATAACTATGATAAAACAATTTATGTATCTGGTTTAGGACATTATCAAGGAAATAAATTAGTAAAATTAGATATTACTATTACTAAAAGTTATTATAGTTATGGTGATTTATTATATATTAGTGAATTATTAAGTCAAAATGTTATTAAATATTTTGGTGATATTAAAGTTATCATCGAAGTAAGAGCAATCAATGATATTAAGTCATATATTGTCAAGGAAGAGGGAGAAACATCAACTGATATATTTATTTACTGATAAAAATATTGTATAATTAATGTGAGGTGCTTTTATGGATAAAATTAAAAAGTATATAAAAACGCATAAAAAGAAATGTACAGTTATAGCTATTATTTTAGTTATAGTTATTATAGCTTTAGTAGTTTCATACTTAGTTATAGATTATTTAATGCCTAATACACGTGAAAGTGTGTATGGTGATCGTTGTGATATTACGGAGAATCATCCTGTAGCGAGTGATCGTAAAGAGAAGATTGAAGAATTTCTTAAAGATTATGATAAAATGACTTTAGTTGATTTGGATGTTAAATGTAATTTAATTGATGTTGTTATTAAAGTACAAGATGATGAGACAGTAGCTAATGTTAAAGCGATGGGAAAGAATTTATTAAAAGTTTTTTCTGAAGATGAAATTAAATACTATGATATTGAATTATTAGTTGGACCTGAAAAAGAAAATAAAGATTTAAATATGATTGGTTCACATCATAAAGAAATTGATGGAAGTTCAAACGAAGACTTTGTTTGGTAGTTAGGAGTAATATGAAAAAGAAAATATTTGCTGTTATTCTTGTATTAGTCCTAGCTGGCTTAATAGCTGGAGGAGTATATATCTTCTCTGGTAAAAAAGAAAATTATAGTTATACTGTCGAAGAGCAACAATGGATAGATGCTAATAAGAATAATGCTATCGACTTATATATGCCTACAGGAGTAGCTTCTTTAACCTTAGATAGTGAAGGACTATTCTTTGATTTCATGACTTATTTTACTGATGATACTGGTATTACAATGCGTGCTAGTGAATATGATCCTGAAATAGAAGGGGAATATTCTATCGATATTGTATCCAAAGTAGAAAAAGATGATATTGAAATCTTAAAGGATAACTATGTTGTTATTAGTAAGAAAAATGGAATATATAAAGATGTTAAATCTTTAGCAGGACTTAAAATAGGTTATATCAAAGCAGAAGGGGAAGAGATAGCTAAAAGTATTGATCCTACAACAGTAACATTTATTGGCTTTGATGATCGAGAGACTTTATTAAACGCTTTAAATACTAATGTTGTTGATAGCATTATTGGTTTAAAAACTAGTTATTTAGATCAAATATTAATTAATAATTATCATATCTCTTATCATATTTTAGATATGCCTAGATATTATGTCTTACGTATTAATAGTGATGATGATGTAAGAAATAGTATTGTTCGTAAAGAGATGAATAAATTCATTAATGAAAAATTAAAACAATCTTATAATGAAAATTTACTTAATACTTATATTAAAACATTAAATATATCAGAAAAGGATTTAAACAAATTAAATTCTAAAGTTTATACTTATGGTTTTGTAGAAAATGGTATATATGATAATACAACACATAGATCATTAAGTGGAACAAACTATTTTATAATTAAAGACTTTGCTCTTTTTGCTCAAGTAGATATGAACTATGCCGAGGAATATAAGAGCTTAAAAAAATTAGATAAAGCTTTAAATGATAAAAAGATTGATTTTTATTTTGATACAACATCCCTTAATAATGATGAAAATAGTATCATGCCGATTGAATCAACAATTGTTTTCTTAACTAATAATAGTAATAATGTATCTATTAATAGTTTAAATTCTTTAAAGAATTATAAAGTATCAGTTATAGAAAATAGTAAGATAGATGCTTTATTAAAAGAAAATGATATTGCTACAACATCTTATTCTAATTATAGTAGTCTATTTAAGAAAATGAATAGTGATACTATTATAGCGATGGATTTAGGTAATTATGAGTATTATAAGACTCGTAAATTAAATAATTATCATATATCTTATCTTTATGATAATAATATTTACTATGGATATAAAGTGCGTGAAGATAATGATATCTTTATGAAACTATTTAATTTTTATCTAGAATATACTAATTTAGATGCCATTGTTAATATTGATTATGCTAATGCTTATGAGTATGAAGGATTAAATATCTTCTTATTTATAGCTGTTGTTATCTTATCATTAATTATCATTTTACAATTCTTTGGACGTATTAGAAAGTTTATTGTCTTCCTATTTAAACATAAGAAAACACATTTATCTAAAGATGAAAAACTAAAATATATTGATAGTTTAACATCATTAAAAAATCGTGTTTATTTAAATGATAATATGGAGAAATGGGATAATTCTGAAATATATCCTCAAGTAATTATTATTGTCGATTTAAATAATATTGCTTATATTAATGATAACTTTGGTCATGAAGAGGGAGATAAAGTTATTACGGAAGCTGCTAATATCTTAATTCAAAGTCAAATGCCTAATACGGAAATATTAAGAACCGATGGTAACGAATTCTTAATCTATATGGTTGATTATGAAGAAAAGAAAGCTGTTGCTTATATTAGAAAGCTAAATCGTGAGTTTAAAAATTTAACACATGGTTTTGGAGCTGCTATTGGCTATAGTATTATTAGTGATGCTATAAAAACTTTAGATGATGCTATAAATGAAGCAACTCTTGATATGAAAACTAATAAAGAATTAATGATGGAAGAAGAGAAATAAAATCTCTTCTTTTTATTGCTCTCCAAACTTATGTTTGGTATAATGTAAATGGTGATAATATGCATATAGATAAAATAGAAAAAACGAAATCAGGAAAATATAAACTAACATTAGATAATCAAGTTATAACTACTTATGATGATGTCTTATTAAAGAATAACTTATTATATAAAAAAGATATTGATGATAAAGTATTAGAACAAATAGGTAAAGATACTGAGTATTATGATGCTTATAATAAGACTATTAACTATATTATGCGTAAGATAAGAAGTAAAGAAGAAATAAAAAAGTATCTAGAAAAATTTGATCTAAAAAAAGAAGATAATGAGCATATTATTAAGCATTTAGAAGAAATAGGACTAATTAATGATTTAAATTATGCTAAAGCTTTTATTTCTGATAAATTGTATCTAAGTAATGATGGGCCTGATAAAATAAGGGAAGAACTATTAAGTGAATTAATACCTGTAGAAATAATAGAAGATGAATTAGCTAAAATAGATAGTAATGTGATAGAAGATAAAGCTCGTAAATTAATAACTAAAAAATTAAAGAGTAATCATAAATATTCTAATTATCAAGTAAAACAAAAAATAGTTATTGATTTAGTAAATATGGGATATAATAGAGAATTAATATGGAAAATACTTGATAACATCGAAGTAGAGGATGATGGCATTTTAGATGATACATATCAAAAACTTTATCATAAATTATCTTTAAAATATAGTGGCATTGAATTAGTAAATAAAATAAAACAAAAATTATACGCTAAAGGTTTTGATATTAATGATATAAATAATTATATAAATAAAAAAATGGATTTATAAAATCCATTTTTTAGTCTTCTTTTTCAGAATCTTTTAATTGTTGTTTATATTCGTCAAGACTCTTTAAATCACTATCATAATCTTTCTTTAAATCAGAATCATAGAAAGCTAATTTATATTTATTTCTTAAAGCTGTTAATGCATCATAAGATAATGTAGGATCATTAGTTAATTTACTTTCAACTAAAGCATCTTTAACAGAATCTTTAATATCATCTAATTTTTCAGCCTCATCTTTTGAAACTCTTAATACAAAATAGAATCCTGCATCAGTTTTAATTTCATCAGTTGTAGCTTTACCATTTTTTAAATCTTTAATTTTCTTCCATACTGAAGAATCAACATTACTTTGAATAGCTTTCTTTACTAATCCACCATCACTAGCTGTATCACTGGCAGAATATTTTTTAGCTAAATCAGTGAATTCATCTTCTAATTTTTCATCTGATTTATCTTTTAAAGCTTTTTTAATACTACTAATTTTTTCATCTGCATCATCATCATCAATGATTAAGATTTCACGATATGTATATACTTCTTTATAGTTATCGTTATAGTAATCTTCAATTTCTTTATCAGTTAATTGTTCTTTAACATATTTTTCAATAGCTAATGATAATTTTGATTGAGTTAATAAGAAATTCTTTAAGCTTTCTTCATCTGTTATACCACTTAATCCCATATATGTTGCCGCAAAGTCACCAATTGGCATACCATATTGTTCAGCATATTGAAGGTATAACTTAACAGCTTCATCAACTTCTTTTTCTAAATCATCAGTTGTTTTTACTTCTTTTTCAGCTATTTGTTCATCAACCCAATTAATTACTATATCATAACCATATTGTCCCTTTAATTCTTTATATAATTCATCAGCTGTATATTTCTTACCATTTATTTCAGCAATTACTTCTTCACCATTTTTAATAGTTGGATTTCCACATGCTGTTGTAAATAGTACAGTAAGTACAGCTAATAGACATAATGCTTTTTTCATCATATCAATCCTTTCTTTAGTTATAATAACAAATATTTATACAAAATTCAATCATTTAATCACATATTCACTAAAACTTCATAAAATAGTTTTGAATAGATAAAAAGGAGGAAAGATTTTATGTGTTGTAATTCTGGTGTATCTTCAGCTGCTATTGTATTAGTATTATTTATTCTTTTAATAATCATACTTGGAGCATGGATTTAAGGAGGTAGTTTATGTCTTGTAATGAATCATGTAATAAAGAAGTGACACAAAATAATTGTAAAAAGGGTAATAATCATAATACAGGTATATCAAATTTTGTCATTGTTGTAGTCTTATATATCCTTTTAGCGATTATTATTGGGTCATGCATTATATAAAGAGGGAAACCTCTTTTTTACATGCTTTTACAAAAAATTACTTATATTTGTGGTTTAATGTCTTTACAAAGCATCTTTATTACGATATAATAGTGGTACATAGTGGAGCAGAGTGGAGTAAAGTGGGTGATTAAAATGTTCATGGGCGAATATCACCATACTATTGATAGTAAGGGGAGACTAATTATTCCATCTAAGATTCGTGATGATTTAGGAAATAGTTTTTTCATGACACGAGGATTAGAAGGATGCTTATATGTTTATCCTAAATCTAATTGGGAAAATATTATAGCGAAATATAAAGAAATACCTGATACTAAAGATAAACGTTACTTTATGCGTATATTTTTATCAGGCGCTACTAATTGTGAACTTGACTCCCAAGGAAGAGTAAATATTCCAACTCCATTATTAGATTATGCCAAATTAGAAAAAGAATGTTTAATTATCGGTGTTGATGATCGTCTTGAAATTTGGAGTAAAGATGAATGGGATATCTTTATTAATACAAATGAAAATAAATTATCTGATTTAGCTGATACTTTATTTACAATTAATTAGGCATAAGGGGGAATAAAGTGCATAAGAGTGTTTTACTCACTGAATGTCTAGAATTCTTAAATCTTAAAGAAGATTCTATTATTGTAGATTGTACTTTAGGATATGGAGGACATAGTGGTGAAATTTTAAAAAGAATACCTAAAGGATATTTATATAGCTTTGATCAAGATAGTGACGCTATTAAATATAGTATGAATCATTTACAAGAGATTGGTTCTAATTATGAAATAATCAAAAGTAATTTTGTTAATCTAAAAGAAGAATTAAATAAAAGAAATATTGATAAAGTAGATGGTATTCTATATGACTTAGGAGTATCTAGTCCACAACTTGATGAAGGTAATCGTGGATTTAGTTTTCATCAAGATGCCAAATTAGATATGCGTATGAATCAAGAACAAGAACTAAGTGCTTATGAAGTTGTTAATACTTATTCATATGATAAATTAGTCGATATATTATATCGTTATGGTGAAGAAAAATATGCATCTAGTATTGCTAAAGGGATAATAAATAGTCGTCCTATTAAGACGACATTAGAATTAACAGAAGTAATAAAGAATAATGTACCTATAAAATATCGACGTGATAAACATCCTGCTCGTAAAACATTTCAAGCTATTCGTATTGAAGTAAATGATGAATTAAATGTTTTTGAAAAGAGTTTACGTGATGCATTAGAATTATTAAAAGTTAATGGAAGAATATGTGTTATTACTTTTCATTCTTTAGAGGATAGAATATGTAAAGAAATATTTAAAGAAGTAACGCATATTGATAAAGAGTTAAATTCTTTACCAATTATTCCTGAAGAACTTTTACCTAATTATCGTATTGTTAAAGTTATTGAACCTAAAATAGATGAAATAAATAGTAATAATCGAGCTAGAAGTGCCAAATTAAGAGTTATAGAAAGGGTTAAATAGTATGAAAGCAAATAAAAAAGTAAAAAGAAAAGCTAAATATATTGGAGAAGAAAAATTCTTATTCTTTGTCATTATTTTATGTGGCATAAGTTTATATGCTATGGAAACTTTCTTTGGGGCACAAATTAGTAATGTTAAGATGAATATTGAAAAGATAGATTATCAAATTGAAAGTCAAGAACGTAAGAATGAATCATTAACTATGCAAATAAATGAATTAACTTCTTACGAGAATATTAGCTCTGTAATTGAGGATATGGGGCTTGCTTATAACAATAAAAATATTGTTGTTATAAATAAATAAACTATGTTATAATTATAATGGTGATATAGTATGAAACAGGTAAAAAAGAAGAGAGTGTCAGTTACTAATAACTGGATTGTTCCTAAAAGGATTCTTCTTGTTTACCTTTTTATTTTGTTCTTATTACTATTACAATTTGCTTACATTACTTTATCACCTAAAGTATATGGCGATGATTTAAAAGCCATAGCTGCTAATCGTACAACTGTTTCACGTGATTTAATTGCTAATCGTGGAACTATCTATGATAATGAGGGAAATGTTTTAGCGACTAATGTTACATCATATACTTTAATTGCTTATTTAAGTGAATCAAGAACAACTAATCCTAAACATCCTAATCATGTTGTTGATAAAGAGTTAACAGCGCAAAAGTTATCAGAAGTATTAGATGCTCCATATGATTATATATATGGAAGATTAAAAGAGAATTTATATCAAGTTGAATTTGGATTATATGGTTCAAAATTAACAGAATTAGAAAAAAATGAAATCGAAAATTTAGAGTTACCTGGTATTGACTTTATTACTTCAACGAAAAGATTTTATCCTAATGGACAATTTGCTTCTTATATTATCGGATATGCGAAAGAGTATACAGCTATTAATTTAAAATTAAAAGAAGATTTTAATTTAAAAGAGTATTATAAAGCTTATTATGATAAGTATAAAGATGTTAAACTTACTATTTATGATGATAGTATTGTAGCGGATAATATCGATTCTATTAAAGCTATTAAAGTAGGAAGCACAATGTATACTTTAACAACAGGAGATAATGTTTTAATAGCTAGAGGTATTTTAAATGTTATTGAAAATGATGTTTCAACTAGAACAGATAATGTCATAGTTGGCGAACTAGGTGTTGAAAGTAAATTTGATGCTTTATTAAAAGGTACTAATGGTAAATTAAAATATCAAAGAGATTTATCAGGATATAAAATACCTGATACACCTGAAGAAAGAGTAGAAGCTATTGATGGAAAAGATATTTATTTAACGATTGATTCTAGTGTACAACGTTTCCTTGAATCAGCTGTTAAGAAGCAAGTAGAAAAGTGGAAACCTGAATGGGCTATTATGGTTGCCATGGACGCTAAAACAGGAGAAATACTTGGTAGCGCTACTAGTCCTAATTTTGATCCTAATAGTTTACCTAGTAATATGAATTATCAAAATCCATTAGTGGCTTATACTTATGAACCTGGTTCTGTTATGAAAACATATACTTATTTATGTGCGATGAATACAGGTAATTATAATGGTGATACTAAATATAAATCAGGTAGTATTAAAATAGGTGAACATACTATTTATGATTGGAATCGTAAAGGATGGGGTAGTATTTCTTATGATACAGGATATGCTCATTCTAGTAATGTTGGAGCTGTTAAATTAGCACAGCAATATTTAACAGCTAAACAATTAAAAACATGTTTACAATCATATGGCTTTGGCTCTAAAACAAATGTTGAGTTAAGTGGAGAATTAGAATTAAAATTAAAGTTTAATGAAAAGGTTGATATCGATTGGTTATCTGTTACTTATGGACAGGGTGTATCAACAACGCCTATTCAACAATTACAAGGATTAACTATTATAGCTAATGATGGATACATTATTAAACCACATATTATTAAAAAAATAGTTGATCGTAATACTGGTGAGGTTACCGAAACGAAAGTCGAAGTAGGTGAGCAAGTAGCAAGTAAAGAGTCAGTTGAAAAAATTAAAGAACTAATGTATAATACAGTCAATTCCTCAATTGGAACAGGACGTTCTTATAAAATAAATGGATTTAACGTTATTGGTAAGACAGGAACTGCTCAAATATCGGAAAATGGTAAATACCTAGAAGGTAAAACTAATTATTTATTATCATTTGCAGGAATGTTTCCTAAAGATGATCCTGAGATAATTATTTATAGTGCCATTAAAAAACCAAAATCAGATAGTACATCTGTTATAGCACCTTATGTTGTAGAAGTAATTAAAAACATTGCTAAATATCGTAATATGTTTTTAGAGATTGAAGAAGAAGATGTTACATCACAAAAATACACACTTTCATCTTATGTAAGTTCAACAACTATTAACGCTAAAAACACATTGGAAAAAATGGGTATGAAAGTTACAACAATTGGTAATGGTGATAAAGTTATTGGACAATATCCTATAGCTAATAAAACGATTGTTACAGGTGATAAAGTATTCTTACTTACTAATGATAAAAAAGTGACAATGCCTGATATGAAAGGTTGGGCTCGTAGTGAAGTTATTACTTATTGTCGCTTAGCTAATATTGATTATGATATTAAAGGATATGGCTATGTTAAATCACAAAATATTAAAGTAGGGGCAGTCATAGATAAGCAAGTCTTAGAAGTGGAATTAGAAACACGAGATAGTACTAAATAGAGGTGAACTATGAAAAAGAAAGTACTTAAGGCAATCATATTATTATTTATGTTAGTTTGCTTAGGACTATTAGTTTATTCTGGTTATCAAATATTCTTATGGGGTAAGGATAATAAAGAAATCGATAAACAAATAGATGAAATAGAAGAAAAAGTAGAGGTTGAAGAAAAAGAGGATAGTGAAAAGACAGAGGTAGTTAATCCTGTACCTAAAGAAGACAAAAGTGATCCATATTGGGATTATATTAAAGTTAATCTTATTGATGTTAATTTTGATGAATTAAAGAAGACTAATAAAGATGTCGTAGGTTGGATACAGGTAGCAGGAACGACTGTTAATTATCCTTTTGTTCAAGGAAATAATAATTCATATTATTTAACACATCAATTTAATAAAAAATATAATGCCGCTGGATGGGTATTTATGGATTATCGTAATAATAAAAATAATTTTGATAAAAATACTATTATCTATGCTCATGGAAGATTAAATAAAACCATGTTTGGATCTTTAAAGAAAGTTATCAAAAAAAGTTGGTATGGAAATCCCGACAATCATATTGTTAAAATTTCAACACCAACAGAAAATACTTTATGGCAAGTATTTAGTACTTATTCTATAAAGACTACTAATGATTATCTACAAATCGATTTTGATAGTGATAAGGAGTATTTAGATTTCTTAACTAAATTACAAAAACGTAGTGTTTATAATTATAGAGTTAAGTTAAACGCTAATGATAAAATCATATCTTTATCAACTTGTAAAAATGATTCTGAAAAGATTGTTTTACATGCTAAATTAATTAAAAGAGAAAAGAAGCAATAATTTGCTTCTTTCTTATTCTACGGTTACTGATTTAGCTAAATTTCTAGGTTTATCTATATCACATTTATTTAATTTAGCTACATGATAGGCTAATAATTGTAAAGGAATAATCGTTAATATTGGCTGTATAAAAATATTAACTTTAGGAATAATTATTAAGTCATCATATAATTGACTATCTAATTCTTGATTAGAAATAATAATTACTCTAGCTCCTCTTGTTTTTACCTCTTTAATATTACTTATGGTTTTATCTTTAATAGCATCATAAGTTAAAATAGTTATCACAGGTGTATCTTTTTCAACTAATGAGATAGTACCATGCTTTAATTCTCCTGCAGGATATGTAGCACTGTTAATATATGATATTTCTTTTAATTTTAAAGAACCTTCTAAGGCTGTAGCATAATCAATTAATCTTCCAATAAAGAAAATATCTCGCTTTTTATAAATCTTTTTAGCTATTTTAAGATAATCGGTATTTTTAATTAATTTATTAGTTATGTCTTTTATTTGATGACATGATTCTTTAATATCATCTAAAGAAGTAATAATCTTTTTCTTATAAGCACATTTAAGAGCTAATAAAGATAAGATAGTTACTTGCGCTGTATATGCTTTAGTCGTTGCGACAGCAATCTCACTACCTGCTTTAGTATATATTACTTGATCAGCTTCTCTAGCAATACTAGATCCATAGGCATTAACAATAGCTAATGTTGGAATATTATGATCTTTTACTTTTCTTAAGCAAGCTAAAGTATCAGCTGTTTCTCCTGATTGTGATATAAAGATAACGATACTTTTATCAGTATAGAAGTTTCTTTGATAACGATATTCACTAGCTATATAACAATTTATTTCGATACTTGCATATTCTTCAAATAATGTTTTAGCAACTAAAGCTGTATGATAAGCTGATCCACATCCTACAATATCGATACGTTTATAGTGTGTTAGATCAGGTAAATCTTTAAGATTATTATCTAAGTTTTCATTTAATAAGTTATAAATAATAGCAGGTTGTTCATTAATCTCTTTTAACATAAAATGTTCGTATTTACCCTTATCTTGATTAACGTATTCATAGTCAAAACTTTGAATATCTTTTTTTACTTCTTTTAAATGATGATATATTTTTACTTCATTATTTATCATAGCGATATCATTATCTTCTAAAGTAATATATTTATTAGTATATTCTAAAATAGCAGGTATATCGGATGCAATAAAGAATTCATCTTTATTTATGCCAACAATAAGAGGACTATCTTTTCTAATAGCATATAAAGTATTAATATCATCATCAAAAATAATCCCTAATGCATAACTACCTTTTAATATTTTGGTTAATTCATTTAATGCTTTTAAATGATTATTATTTTTTTGATATAAGTAATCAATCATAGCGCAGCCTATTTCAGTATCAGTTTCTGATTTAAAAGTATAACCTAGTTTTTCTAACATATCTTTTAATTCAAGATAGTTTTCTATTATTCCATTATGAACAAGCGTTACATGTCCTACTTGATGAGGATGAGCATTTATGTTATTAGCATCACCATGAGTAGCCCATCTTGTATGTGCAATAGCAAGATTAGAATTAGTATTAAAGTCTAATTCTTTTTTTAGAGCTTCAATACGTCCTCTTTCTTTTTTAATTATTATCTGGTTATTATTGATGTAAGCTATTCCTGCCGAATCATAACCACGATATTCTAATTTTTCGAGGCAGGAAATAGTTTTCGTTATGGCTTTAGTAGATTTACCTACATAACCTATAATTCCACACATCTTTATCCTCCTTTAATACATGATATAACTTTTGTTACAATGTTGATTTTGCTTTTTTTATTATATCTAACGAATGTATTATCCGTAGTAGTATCCACCGAATTTTCGACAACTACTATCCTCGTCAACCCTTAGGCTCTGGTGCTCAATATAGAATACTCCTTTCTTTTCTATATCTAATAATATTATACAGGAAAAAGATAAAATAAAAAAGGAAATAGAAAAGTTATCAATAATAATATAGTAGGAGGTAATATGAAAAAGAAAATTATTATTGGTATATTAATTATTGTGATAGGTATAAGTATTTTTCTTTTTAGTAATATGGATAAAGAAGAAGCTATTACTTATGAAGAAGAGCCTATTATAAAAGAGGAAACGAAAGTTGATACGAAGATTAAAGTTGATATCAAAGGAGCTATTAATAAACCTGGAGTATATGAAGTAGATAGTAATTATCGTGTTAATGATGTTATTGCTTTAGCAGGAGGATTGAAGAAAGACGCTAATACTAATTATATTAATTTAAGCGCTAAAGTTACTGATGAAATGGTTATATGGATATATACAAAAAAAGAAATAGAAGAATTTAAATTAGAGAATAGTTCAGCTAATTATATGATTAAAGAATGTAATTGTCCTACAGTTGATAATACAACTTGTTTAAATAATAGTAATGATAGTAGTAATAAAGTAAATGGTAAAGTTAATTTAAATAGTGCTAGCATAGAAGAGTTAATGACTTTAGATGGTATAGGGGAGTCTAAAGCTCAAGCTATTATTGAATATCGTAAGACTAAAGGTAATTTTACTAAGATAGAAGATTTACTTAATGTATCAGGTATAGGAGAATCCTTATATAATAAAGTTAAAGATAATATTACAGTCTAAATATTTTATTTATTCAATATTATTAATATCGATATTATATGTAATTTATTCTATAAATAATATTAATTATTTAGAACAAGATAAAAATGAAGTTACAGGTATTATTAAAGATCTTAAGATAGATGGCAATAATCTTAAAATTTATATGGATAATGTTTTAGTTGATTACTATGCTTTGGATGAACAAGAAATAGATAAGTATCAAGTAGGGGATAAAATAAAAGTTAAAGGGGATAAGACGATTCCTAATGGAGAAACTAATTTCTATTTATTTAATTATCAACATTATTTATTAAGTAAAAAGATATATTATGTTATGAAACCAGAAGATATTACATTAATAACGCATGAATGTAATATCTTTTATAAGATTAAAAGATGGGTTATAAAGCATATTAATAGTTATGATTCAAAAGCTTATTTAAGGACTTTTATACTAGGTGATAATAGTATGATTGATAGTAATATATCTAAAAGCTATCAAAGAAATGGTATCAGTCATTTATTTGCTTTATCAGGTATGCATGTTTCATTATTAACAACCATTATCTTATTTATGTTAAATAGGATTATGCATAATAAAAAAATCATTTATAGTATTATTTTTACTTTTTTACTTTTTTATATGATGTTAACGAATTTTTCTCCATCCATTATTCGAGCTACCTTTTTATTTATTTTATGTATATTAAATAAAGAGTTAAAGTTAGGTATTAAAACCGATTATCTTTTAATACTAATTTTTAGTTTATCACTATTTTATAATCCTTATTATATATATAATAATGGCTTTCTATTTAGTTATGTTATTTCTTATTTCTTAATTAAATTTGGTTCTATAGCTAATAATTATTCACACTATTTTACTAAATTATTTATGACATCATTTATTTCTTTCTTAGCTAGTTTACCTATTAGTATTAATAGTTACTTTCATTTAAACTTTTTAACACCTTTTATAAATTTAATCTTTGTTCCCATGATAACTATTATTATTTTTCCATTAAGTTTATTAACTTTTATCTTTCCTTTCTTAGATAAAGCATTTTTATTTACTATTCAAATAATGGAATATATATCATTTTTACTTTCTAAAATAAATAATTTAACTTTTTCTTTTAGTCATTTATCTATTCTTTTTTTCTTTTTATATTATTTTATAATTTATTTTTTATTGAACAAATTTAAAATAAAAGAATATAAATATATTGTAGTGTTAATAATATTATTAATAATCCATTATAATATTCGTTATTTTGATTTATATCCTACTTTATCGATGATCAATATTGGACAGGGTGACGCTATTATCTTAACCTTAAAAAATAATAAGAATATCTTAATTGATTGTGGTAATATTAAACATTATGTTAAAGATGATTGGACAAAAAAGAATAATATTTCATCAACAGCGCAAGATATAATTATTCCTTACTTAGAAGCGATGGGTATTCATAAAATTGATTACGCCATTATAACGCATGGTGATGAAGATCATATAGGAGCTTTAAAAGAAGTAATAGAATATATTAAAGTTGATAATGTTATTCTAAATAAAGGAAAGATAAATAATAATGAACAAGAATTAATTACCAAACTGAAAAAGGAAAAAATACCTTATTATTTTTTTAGTCATAATAGATTAAAGATTAATAACTATACTTTAACATTTCTTAATGATATAGATGAGAATAATGAAAATGAAGATAGCTTAGTTATATATACGATTATTAATAACTATAAAATATTATTGATGGGTGATGCAGGATATGAAACGGAAGAATATCTAATGCATACATATAATATTCATGATGTGGATATATTAAAAGTAGGACATCATGGATCTAAATATAGTAGTTCTAAAAACTTTATTACTAATATTAATCCTTCAGTAGCGCTTATCTCTGTAGGTAAAGATAATAAGTTTGGACATCCTAATGATGAAGCATTAATTAATTTAAAGAATTCTAAAATTTATCGAACTGATACTGATGGAAGTATTAAATTAATAATAAAGAAAAATAAAATAGATATAAAAAAATGTAGATACTTATCAAGCTAGAACTTTTATTGTATAATGTTTTTAGGTGATTTAAATGATTAGTATTGAACAAGCTATTGAATTAGCTAAAAATAAAGAAAATATGAGTAATGGTGGAAGTGCATGTTTTGATTTTGGGGATGTCGTTTTGGTTAAGTATTCAGATTCTTTGAGATATATGAAAAATGGTGAACATGCTCGTTCAATGGAAGAAGAAGTTATGGAGGGAATAAATCATAAAGCAGATTTAGGAGTTAATACACCAAGACATATTGCTCTTAAAAGAGTTATTGAAGGTGATTATGAGACATGTTATGTTCTTCAGGAAAAATGTAAAGGAACAAATTGTACTAATTATAGTAAATATGGCGTATCTTTTAATGAATTAGTCGAAAGTTTAAAATTTGTTCTTAATATACCTTTTTCCCATTATCAAAAGCTTATTAGTGATGGATGCTTATTATTTGAAATGGGTTATGAAGCTAAGAATAAAAATCTTTTTTATGACGAAGATACAGGTTTTTGGTTTATTGATTTTTTAAGTAATGATAAAAATAATCCTTTTGATATTAATGATATTACAAAAGTTTTTACAGCTTTAAGATATCGTATTCCTAAGCCTCTTCAAATAACTTCACGTATGGAGTATGACGCTAAAGTATCTAAAGAAGAACAAAGTACGATTGATGAATTAGAGTTTGCTATAAAAGCTAAAACACTACTTGCTATAAAATCAGTTATTCCCCAATTTAAAAGATATGAAAAATTCTTTTTACTACATGAATCAGATGCTTTTAAAGCATATTTAGTTAAAGAGAAGATTACCGATAAGGACTTACTTAAAGTTACTGAAGAAGATTATGTTGTCTTTGATGAATTATATCAAACAGTTTTAGATGGTATTATCGATAAAATCGTTAATAAAGGTGATACTTTTGAAAATATCGAATTAAATGAAATTAGAAATGATTCTCTTTTATTTAATCTTCAAAAATTTTGGCAATATCATAAAGATGTAAGTATTGACCCTTCATCATTTGATGATGAATATGACTATGAAAGAGCTGTCTCTCGAGACTATCTTCAAAAGTTTATAGGAAACGTCATCACGCGCTTATCTTTAATGCCTACAAATGATCATATTCAAGCGTTCCTTAAACAAGCAGAAAGTTATATGGCGAGTGTACCTAAAACTTATTAATGGTAATTAGATGCTTTGTAATTATACGTATATATTTACTAATGTAAATATTGTACGCTAATCGCATTAGCGTTTTTATATAGATGGAGAACTTTATGTTCTCTTTTTTTAATAAAATGTGCTATAATAAGTAACGATTTTTGAAAAAAATTAAAAAAATGACTGTCAAAAAAAGGAAATCGCTATTTTTTATCGTATATTATTAATGGAAACGTTAATTATTAAGGCTGGAAGTGATTAGATGAAAATTGATAATAATCTAATAAATGAAATACGTAGTAAAGTAGATATTGTTGAAATTATTTCTAGTTATATCCAACTATCAACTAGGGGAAAGAATTATTTTGGTGTATGTCCTTTTCATGATGATCATTCACCTAGTATGAGTGTCTCAAAAGATAAACAAATATATACTTGCTTCTCTTGTGGAGCAACAGGTAATGTTTTTAAATTCTTACAAGACTATAAACATATTTCTTTTATGGAAGCTGTTAAAGAGTGTGCTGATATGTGTGGCATTGATATTAAGTTAACACCTTCGATGGAAGATACGATGTTAAAAAAGAATAAGACTTTATATGAGATGTATGAAGTTAGTCATAAATTTTATCAAAATAATATCAATAGTTCTTTTGGTAAAAAAGCTAAAGAATATTTATATGGACGTGGATTAACTGATAAAGAAATTAAAGTATTTGAAATTGGCTTATCCCTTAATGATTATGATTTACTAGTTAAATTATTAAAGAAAAAAGAATATTCTGATAAAGATATTTTAAAGAGTGGATTAGCTAATGCTAATGAGAATGGTTTATATGATATTTATCGTAATCGTATTATGTTTCCACTTCACGATCCTTATGGTCATGTTATAGGTTATAATGGACGTGCTTATGAAGGAAATATTGTTAATCGATATGTTAATTCTAAAGAAACCGATTTATTTAAAAAGCGTGATTTTTTATATAATTATCATCGAGCTAAAAATGTTGCTCGTGATAAAAAAGAAATTATTATTATGGAAGGCCCAATGGATGTCATTAGAGCCTATACGATTGGTATTGAAAATGTTGTCGCAACTTTGGGTACATCATTTTCTTCTAGTCATGCTAACTTAATAAAGCGACTATCTAATAATGTTATATTATGTTTTGATGGTGATGATGCAGGATTAAAAGGTACGAAAGCAGCTATTAAAGAGTTAGAACAAATAGGTATTAATCCTAAAATAGTAAGATTACCTGGTAATGCTGATCCAGATGAATATATTAAAAAGAATGGTAAAGATAAATTCGTTAACTTATTAAATAAAGCTATCAATGTAATGGAGTTTAAAGAGCGTGAGTTAAAAGAAGAAATCGATTTAAGTAGCGCTGAAGGAATATCTAATTACATTAAGTCAATGATTGATGAAATTAATCAGATTGATGATGATATTTTAAAAGAAGTAACAATTAATAGATTAGTTCAAGAGACAAAGGTTGATCGTGAATTAATATTAAGTAAAATAAATAAAAAAGAAGAAAAGCCTATTATAATAAAAACACCTAAACCTAAGAAATCTAATAAATATGAAAAGTCTATTGAACACTTGTTATATTATATGTTAAGAAGTGAGGAAGTAATAAAACTTTATGATAAAAAGGTAACTCATATTCCTAACGATAATTATCGTCATTTAGCTTTTCAAATTAGTGCTTTTTATAAGCAGCATGGTTATATTAATGTCGCTGACTTATTAACTGAGGTAAGAGATGATGAAGAAACAGTTAATGCGATAGGACAAATATCATCTTTAAATCTAAAAGAAGACTATACAATTGAAGAAATAGATGACTATTTAAATAATATAAAAGAATACAATGATTTAGAAAAAATTGATAAATATAAAAGTGAACTTGCTTTAACACATGATTTAGATAAAAAGATTGAATTAGCTAATAAACTAATCGAATATAAATTAAGGAGTGAAGAAGATGCTTGATGAAATAAAAACTTTTGATCAAAGAAAAGAAGAATTAGTAAAAATTGGTAAAGAGAAAGGCTTTATTACATATGAAGAATTAGCTAAATCTTTAAAGGGATTAGACTTAGATTCTGATTCTTTAGATGATTTATATAATACTTTTAGTCAAAATAATATAGCTATTGTATCCGAAGATGATGATACTGAAGGTGATAGTGATAAATTATTACTTGATGATTCTTCTTTAACTAAAGATTTAACTATTAATGATCCTGTACGTATGTATTTAAAAGAAATAGGACAAATTAAATTATTAACTTTAGAAGAAGAATCAGCTTTAGCTGATCGTATTATGGCAGGAGATAATGAAGCTAAAAATATTTTAGCGGAAGCTAACTTACGTTTAGTTGTTAGTATCGCTAAAAGATATGTAGGACGTGGAATGTTATTTCTTGATTTAATTCAAGAAGGTAATATTGGTCTTATGAAAGCTGTAGATAAGTTTGATGTATCTAAAGGATATAAATTTTCGACATATGCAACATGGTGGATTAGACAAGCTATTACACGTGCTATAGCTGATCAAGCAAGAACAATTCGTGTTCCTGTGCATATGGTTGAAACAATTAATAAATTAGCTCGTGTTCAAAGACAATTAACACTTGAATTAAATCGTGAACCTACGGAAGAAGAATTAGCTAAAAAGATGAATACTAGTGTTGATAAAATACGTGAGATTTATAAGATTAGTCAAGATCCTGTTAGCTTAGAGACACCTATTGGTGAAGAAGATGATTCTCATTTAGGAGATTTTATTAAAGATGAACGTAGTTTAAGTCCAGAAGAGTTTGCTACTAATGAAATGTTAAAAGATGAAATTAGTCAAGTATTAGAGACTTTAACAGAAAGAGAAGAGAAAGTTATTCGATTACGTTTTGGTCTAGAAGATGGAAAACCACGTACTTTAGAGGAAGTAGGGCAAATGTTTGGTGTAACACGTGAACGTATTCGTCAAATTGAAGCTAAAGCCTTACGTAAATTAAGACATCCTTCACGTAGTCGTAAATTACGTGACTATATAGGTGAATAATGCATTTATCCAAAAGATTAGAAACAATTGCTAATATGATACCTAAAGGTAGTCATATTATTGATGTTGGTTGTGATCATGGCTTATTATCAATTTATTTAGTATTAGAAAAAGAGTGTACGGCTTTAGCAACTGATATTAATACTAAAGCCTTAGATAATGCTATTAATAATATTCGTAAATATAAAGTAGATATTCCTACTAAATGTACAGATGGTATTAATGATATTAATATTAATCCAGATGATTATCTTGTTATAGCAGGTATGGGTACGCAAACAATTATGCATATCTTAGAAAATAAGATTTTACCTGATAATTTAGTTATCTCATCTAACAATCAATTATATACTCTAAGAAAATATATTACTAAATTAGGATATATCATCGATGATGAAAAATTTGTTGAAGAGCGAAATAAGAAATATGTTATTATTAAATTTATTAAAGGACATAAGAAATATCATCAGTTAGATTTAAAGTATGGACCTATTGCTCAAAAAGATATGAATTATTTAATATATGAATTAAATAAATTATTTGTGATAAAAGAAGAGTTACAAAATTCAAATTGGTATACAAGATATAAAAATAAAAAAGAAATAAATGCTTTAGAAAAATTAATTACAAAAATAAAGGGATAAATCCCTTTTTTTATATAAAGAAAGTAGGACCCTCATCATTTTTAGTTATAAGATTATTATTTAGTTCTTCCTTTTTAGTATTTTCAATATCAGTTTTTTTAAATTCATTCATAACATTAAACATTGTTTTTAAATTTTTCATAATGGGAGACATTTGTTTAACAACGGGAATTGCTTGATTAACTAAATTTAAAGTACGAGAAGCACCATTAATTAATGAACTAAAACTAAATCGACTTAATAGACTAGGTGTACTTTCTATAGGTAAAGAATATAAGTATGGATTATAAAAATTCATAAAGCCTCCTTATCTATAAATAGTATATGTTATATAATTAATTTGTTTATACTAAAAAGTAAATGATGATACTAGAAATAATAGCATGACTAAGACGCGCTAAAAAGTAAGGATAATATTTTAACTTTAATTTACTTAAGATACCATATACTTGATAATGAACACAGAATCCTCCAAAAGATAATAATGCGACACTTAACATGGTTTTATATTTGATACTAATATCTAGAAGATTAAGATAATTTAATCCTTGTGATACTTCCAAAGTAATTTTAAAAAACGGTATATTAATAATCGATGATAGTATATAAAAAGTAACTATTGTACCTAATATAAATAAAAGAGTAGTCATGGCATTATTAATCGCATTAGTTAAGCTTTCAAAAAAAGGAATATTATTTTTAATAGGTGTATTACTATCTTGATCTAAATAAATATTTCTAATACTAAAACCAATAATAAAATTAACAAGATAATGAATAATTAAAACTAATAAAGGATGATATTTTATCATTGATAAAATAAATAAAGGATTAGAAAAGTGCGAAAATAAAATTATTTTTTGAACACTATTTTTCGTTATAAGTTTATTATCATACATTTCTTTAGCTATTTTAGCGTTGCTTGGAAATCCTGATAACATACTCATAAATAAAATATATGATGTATTTACATTAATATGGAATATTTTTTGACAAAATTGGCGAAATATTAAATTAATATAACTAATAAAATTGAGATTTATAAGGATAGATGATATAATAAACATAGGAAAGAGAGCTGGAAAGACTTTTTTAATAAACAAGTCACAAGCTATTATAATATTTGTTGTTATAACACTATAATTTTTAAAAATAAGAATAGTAAAAAAGATGGTAATCCAAAGGATAATATTCTTAATCATAGTAAATTATATTTATTTAAAAGATAAAATTGACAAATGATAAAAAAAGTGCTATTATAACAACCGTCTCATAAAGAAGGGGGATTATTATGAATATTAAAAACTTAATTAAAAATCCTAGTGCTATTAAACGTGTATTAAGTAACAAGTGGGCAACTGTAACAAATAAAACAAAAAGAAAGATTGTTACAGGAAGCTTTGTTGTTGCATTAGGACTTATGACTATTTTAGGTGGATGTGCCAATAATAAGACAGCTGCGCCTGTTGATCCAGTAGGTGGTGCTGAACAAATTGTTGAGCAACAAGAAACAGAAGATGATCAGGAAGATTTAGAGGATTTAGAAGATATCGATTTTGCATCTGATGATTTAGATGTTGAAAACTTAGATATGAATAATGATTTAGATACTCAAAAAGAAGCTGATGAAGTTACACCTTCTGATGGCGTAACAGTAGGTGCTGTAGATGAAGACGGTAATTTTATAGATGTACCTGCTGAAGATGTTGGACAAGAAATTATTGAAGATGTTGATATCGATGATGAAGGTCTTTATGTAGCACCAGATGGATCAGTATGGGAATCAGAACAAGATTATCAAGATTATATTAATAGTTTAGGAGACAATCAAGAAACGGTAGATCCTGAAGTGCCTACAGATTTTAATGGTTATGTAGCGCCTGATGGATCATTCTGGGAATCAGAACAAGATTATCAAGATTATATTAATAGTTTAAATGAAGATCAAAATCAAGATACAACAGGTACTTCTGAAGTAACTCCAGAACCTGGACCTGCATCACCAATTCCTGAACCTCCTATATCAGATGGTTCATATAAAGATCCAGATGGAAACTATTGGGATTCAGAACAAGATTATTTAGATTATATTAATAGCATACAAACACAAACTGGACAAGGTGAAGATTCTTACTTTGTAGCGCCAGATGGATCATATTGGGATTCAGAAGCTTCATACAATGATTATATTAATTCTATTTCTAATGAAGCTGTTACAGAGCCTCCTATAGTTGAAATACCTCCAGTTATTGATGAACCTGCTGCTGAAGAAGAAAATTATTATACAGCTCCAGACGGATCAGTATGGGCATCAGAACAAGATTACTTAGATTTTATAGCTGGACAAGATGCTAATGTAGATACTGCAAGTTATACTGCTGAAACAGAAGCTGCTCCAGTAGAAGAAGCTCCTGCTGCTACAGAAAATGTTGGTACTGGTAGTGAAGATGAATACTATTATGCACCAGATGGATCAGTATGGGCATCAGAACAAGATTATGTAGAATATATGTCACAAGTTAGTGAAAATGAAATGACAAGATAGTTAATTAATTAACTATCTCAGACTGTTGACAAAAGAAATTTTGAAAATAGTCTTTTATTATTTATAAAAATTTAGTATAATGTATTTGTAAGGTTGCTTTATTATTCCTAAAAAAAAGCTTACAAACCTTACTTTTTTTATGGCAATTTGGTATAATAAATATAGGAGTAATAAAGAAAGTAAGTG
>CANQON010000020.1 GCA_947625505.1 uncultured Bacilli bacterium | reverse complement strand
ATAGCAAAAGCATCTGATTTCAACAATCGTTGATTTCAGATGCATTCCATAAGGGATAACATCTGATTCCTGCAATCAAATGTATCCTTTTTTATTTTATGCAAGTTTCCTTGACGTATTCATCATAACATAAAAACAACTTTTTTGCAAGTTGTCTTTTGTTATACATACTCGAATTATAAAAGTCCGAGTTTGGTATCTATCTGGTGCTGTAAGTAGGAATCGGACCTACATTAAAGCCTTACCATGGCCTCGTAATACCACTATACTATTACAGCGTATGGTGCCGAATGTAGGAATCGGACCTACAGCTAATCATTACGAGTGACTTGTTTTACCATTAAACTAATTCGGCCTATATATAGAATACCATGATTGAATAAAAAAATAAAGAAAAACTCTAACATTAGTTAGAGTTTAATTTAGCTTCAATTATTTTTTTATTATTTTGTAGTCTTACATTATCTGGACTTATTTTTAATGCTTCATTAATTGCTGTTAAAGAAAATGTATATAAACCTTTTTCATAAAAAGATATAGATAAGATATCATAAATAGTATGATCATAACAAAATATTTCATTAATATAAGTTTTAGGATTATTTTTAATATCTAAGGCTTTAAAACAATAATTAATAGCTTGATTCCAATCATGTAATTCATATTCTAATAAGGCTCTTTCAACAAAGGGATCACGAAGATGGGGTGCTTCTTTAATAGCTTTTTCTAACCATACTTTAGCTTCATTATAATTATTTAAGGCTTTATAACAACGAGCTATAAAACGCATAGAAGCACATCTTTCATCTTTCCACGTAGCTGTTTTTAATTCAAGATGTTTCTTTAAGGTTTTAATAGCATCTTCCCATCTTCCATAATACATGTATTCACGACCTAAATAATGCATATTACGATCATCATTAGGCTGCTCTTTGATAGATAGTTCAAGTAGGGGAAGATAACTACTTCGTGATTTATTATTATCTGGATAATGATTAACAGTTATATCATCAGTTGTTATAAATACTTCTTTTTCTTTTTCATATTGCAGCACTTCATGAACAGGGTGTATCCAATGATAATTAAGTCTTGTATGTATTTTTTCAATATAAAAGTTTACTTCGGGTATATTATGTTCATTAAGACGCCAATTATAATTATATCTTAATCTTGTTGTATCTTTATTCCATAACTCTTCTAATTTTTTACGCCAACCAGATATAAATACTTCATCTAAATCAGTACATACACATATATCATAATCTAAGGGTACTAAGGCTAAAGAATGATTTCGTGCTACATCAAAGCGCCAAGGAGTAATTATTTCTTTAGTAACGTTTACTCCTAATTCTTTTAATTTATTATATGAATTATCTGTTGAGCCTGTATCTAAAACATAGATACTATCGGCTTCTTTCATGGAATTATACCATCTATCAATAAATTGTTCTTCATTTTTACATATAGCATAAACAGCAATTTTCATAGTATTATGCTCCTGTTGGACCTGTAGGACCTGCTGGAATAGTTAGATTAAGTATGTAGTTAGGAGCTGTACCAGTTATTGTTGCTTCAGCATCAGATCCAGGTAATCCTGTTGTAACTGTTCCAATAGTTAATGTTGGAGTTTCACCATCTGCTCCAGTAGCTCCAGTAGCACCTGTAGGGCCAGTTGGACCAGTAGCACCATCTACACCAGGTATACCTTGAAGTCCTTGAGGGCCAGTAGCTCCAGTAGCACCTGTAGGACCAGTTGGACCAGTAGCACCATCTACACCAGGGATACCTTGTAATCCTTGAGGACCAGTAGCACCAGTGGCACCTGTAGGACCAGTTGCTAAGCATAAAAGGTGGCACTATTAGATGGCTTTGATATTTTATAATAAATATCGATATTTCCATTTTCATTTAAATAGATTATTTCAATTAAATTTAAAAGAAGCATCTTATTATTTAATGATAAAAAGTTATCAATAATTTGATTATAATCTTCTTTATTTTCATTATTTATTTCTTTTAAACTATTAATATAATGAGATAGTTTCTTTTTTTCATATTCTAGTATTTCATATTTATCTTTAGTTATATTTAGATATTGTTCTTTTGTAATAATTCCTTCTAGTTTATCATTATATATATCTTTTATTTGTTTCTTTAATTTCATAATTTCTTGTTTACTTTTTTCAATATTATTATTAATATTGTTAGTTATTTGCTTATTTTGATAATCATTTTTTAATATTTCTTTTAATTTATTTTTATCTATATATTTAAAACATTCTTCTTTAATGCTCGTTAAGACTAAATTTTCTAAATCTTGATAATTAAAGCGATGTGCGGTACATACTTTTTTTTGACTACCATATTTTCGGTAATAATTACATATGGTATAACATGTTTTTCGTTTAGGATATCTTTGAATACTAATACTATGATGACATTCTTGACATTTTATTAATCCTCTTAATAAATAATTATAAGAATTAATAGTTTTATTTTTATTTGTTTTGAATAATAGTTGAACATTATTAAATGTTTCTTCATCAATGATGGATTTATGGGTATTTTTTACAATATTCCAATTTTCTTTAGGAAGATAAATTACTTTTTTAGATTTATGATTTAAGCGAGTTGTTTTTCCTTGAATCATATGTCCTAAATACATTTCATTTTGTAAAATAGATTTTATTGTTCTAGTACTCCATAGATTAATACTTAAATTTCTTTTATTATTTTTAATAACTGAGGGAAGGGGAACTTTCTCTTTAATTAATATTTTTACTATTTTATCAAGACTCATATTACTTAAAGCTAAATTAAATATTCTTTCTACTATTTCTTTACCTTTTTCATCAATTATAAAATGGTATTTATTATGAGGATCTTTTTTATAGCCTAAAGGTATTTCTCCTCCTGTCCATTTACCTTCTTTACGATATTCCTTAAAAGTTTTTTTAATTTTTTTAGATGTTTGCCTAGCAAAATATTCATTACTCCAATTAATAATAGGGGCAATTTCATTACTTACTAAATCGCCATAAGTATCGATATTTTCCATTATTGAAACATAACGAACGTTATGTTCGGGAAACCATTTTTCAATATAGTCATCTGTTTGAATATGATCTCTACCTAGTCTTGATAAGTCTTTAGTTATAACCATATTAGCTTTTTTTTGCTCAATTAATTTAACGAGTTTATTAAAATCTTCACGATTAAAAGTAGTCCCAGAAACACCATCATCTTTTAAAATAGCTATTTCTATAAATTGACAATTAGGGTAATTCTTTTTTTCTTCTTCAATATAATTTTGACATACTTTAATTTGATTTTTTATACTTCTACTTTGATCATCAAAACTTTTACCTTGTTCTTCTTTGGATAGTCGTGTATAAATAACATATTTTATAACATTAACATATCTTAAAAAGTTATCATACATATTAATGTTTTTGAATAGTGTTTTTAAATAAGGTTTCGACTATTTTATTTAATTTTTCTCCATTATCATTAAAGTGAGTAATTATTTTCATGATATACCTCCTTAGTAGAGTTTATTCTTTTAAATAAAAAAAAAGAAAGATTTTTAAATCTTTCTTAATTTACGTATGGTTTATATACAGCTTCAAATCCTCTTATATCAATATTTCCAGTACTAGTTTTATAAGTAACAGTATAAGTTCTCCATCCTGCAAATGTATAACCTGATTTAGCTTTTGGAGCAGTTAGAGTAATGCTATTTACACTACTTCTTAATCCTTCAAGTCTTACACTTACTTTAGCAGTATTGAAATGTCCTGTAAATCCTTCACATGTTTTTAGATTACAACTCATTTCAACCCACCAAATTTGTCCATTAATAAGCTTATTTGATTTAGGAACTGTAATACTTCCAGTTTCATATTTTATTTCACTAGTATTTGATATTTTTCTATCTAAAGATTGAATGTATCTTTCTTCTTCAGCATTAGATGGACCACTACTGAAGTTAAATGTTCTATCATAAGTATCATAGCCATTAACTACATCACTTTGTTTTTTGATATCTGCTTCCCAAGCTTCACGTTCTTTTTTAGCTCTTTCTTCAGCCTCAGCCTTTTTCTTTGCTTCTTCTTCTTTTTGCTTTTTAGCTTCTTCAGCTGCTTTTTTCTTTTCTGCTTCTAATTTAGCTTGTTCTTCTTTTTCTTTTTGCTCACTTCTAGCAGCTGCATCTAATACCCATTGAGGTAAAGAACCAGGTTTAGATTCTTCTTCTTTTGAAGTTTCCGTTTGTTTAGTTTCTTGCTTACTAGTTGCTTCCTTTTTTGTGTCTTCTTGTACAACTTTTTCCATTTCTGAAGCTTTAGTATTTTCTTGAACTAATTCTTCAACGGCCTTCTTACTTTCTGCAGCTTTTTGTACGCTTTCTTTAGCAGCTTTTACTTGTTCTTCGACTTTCTTTTTATTTTCTTCAGCTTTTTTAACGTTTTCAGTAGCTGTCTCTACTTGTTCTTCAACTTTCTTTTTGTTATCTTCAGCTTTCTTTACATTTTCAGTAGCTGTTTGAACTTTCTTTTCAGCTTCTTTTTTTGTACTTTCAGCTTTCTTAATTTCTTCTTCTAAATGTTTAACTTTTTCTTCTGCAGCTTTTCTTTCTTCAGTCGTCTTAGCCTCTTTTACTTCAGATAGTGCCTCAGCTTTTTCCTCTTTTGCTTTGTTAAGTTTATCTGTTACTTCTTTTACTTCCGTTAATGCTTCAGCTTTTTCTTCTTTAGCTTTGTTAAGTTCTTCTGTTGCTTTTTTCTCTTCAACTTTAGCTTCAGCTTCAACTTTTTTTGCTTCCACTAATTTTTGATCTGCTTCTTCTACCTGAGAATCATTTACTTGTGTTTCACTAAGCGCTACATTTGTATTATTTAGTTTGGTAGAATTATTAGCGTCAAGTAAATAAGTTTCATTTGGACTATTTTTTACTGCAATTATACATCCAACAGCAGTTGCAACTCCAGAGGCAACAAGTAAACCTTTAAGAGCTTTTGTTGATAATATTGTCATTATCCATTACCTTCCTTTCATTTGACATTATTATATAATATTTTATGCTTAGTGTAAAGAATTTCAACAAATATTTGTAGCCAATTTTTGGTAACAAAAGTGCCACTTTTAATGGTTTGCAGTAGCACCTGTAGGACCTGTTGGACCAGTTGCACCATCTACACCAGCGATACCTTGTAATCCTTGAGGGCCAGTAGCTCCAGTAGCACCTGTAGGGCCTGTTGGACCAGTAGCACCATCTACACCAGGTATACCTTGAAGTCCTTGAGGGCCAGTAGCTCCAGTGGCACCTGTTCATACCCTTAAAAGTGAAAGTAAGTAAAAAGTGCTTAAAATACTGATGAAACACTTTTGATATACATAATAACTTTTAAAGGAGTGAGATTATGGCAAAAAAGGTTGAAGATTTATTACAATATGATGAGTTTAGAGAAATGAGATTTACTTTAACAAAAGAAATGCAAGAAACAATTATAAAATTGTTAGTATTACAACAAATGTTAAATGAAAATGAAGAATTAAGTTACAAAGAAACAAAATTGTTACAAAAAGAAAAAGATAAACTATTAGAACATTTTGTAAAAGAGTTTCAAGCATATAATATTGAAAAAATAGCAATTATTCGTGCATATATGAGTAAGTAAAAAAAATAAGAGATAAGTAAGTATCAAACTTAACTTATCTCTTTTTAGTTGTGAGTATGATTATAACTCTTATTAGGTTTTCCATATTGACTAGATACATCTAAACAAAAAGGACACCTATATATAAAACCATCACGAATTAACTTGTCTTTAATTTTCCCATAAACAAAAGTATCATTAAAAGTATCAACATATTTCTTTTTTTCTTTAAAGTTTTCATATTCTTTTTTATATAAGTTTATAGTATCTTCTTTTTTCTTTTCTTCATCAAGTTTTTTAAGATAGTTATCAATTTTATGCTCTATTGCTATTTGTATATCTTCATCTAAACCAAAAGTAATAGTCCTATCAGTTAAACCTAGTAATTTTAATAACTCTTTATCGCTCATTTTTAACACCTAACGAATTGATAAATATGTTTAAGTCTTTTTCTTCTACAATATATTGCCTACCTATAAACCTACCTTTTAACTTATGTTCCTTTATTAACTTTCGTAAATATGGAATAGGAGTTAAAATCATTTCACTAACTTGTTTTAAAGTGTAATATTTCACTTTCTATCATCTCCCTATTTAATAGTAGAGAAATGACAAAAAAAGTAAAAGTTATTGATAATATATAAATAGTTTTTAATAGTACCTATATTATAAAATAACTTAAAAACTAAATATTAAAAAGAATATAAAACACCTTAAAAAACACCAAATTCCGCTATCTAGAAGCAACGAAAATATCTTTCTAGTGTAATTCATCATACGACACCTAAAAATGTCTAAAAAGGGGCTAAAAATGGTGGTGTTTTTATTTAATGGTGGGGAGTGGGTAAAGTTAAGGGGTATATTGTATTTTCAAAATGGAGTGTTAGCGGAAAAGTCCAACTAGAAAAAAAATATGGGGAATATTCCCCATAAAAAGTTAATCAAGTTTAAATTGAATTGTATAACCATCATCAAAGACATTATCGTAGTATCTTAATCTTAGATTATTGTCACCTTTTTTTTGTTCCCAAACAAGTACACCTTCAACTTTTCCACCTGCATCTAATTCACCACTAGATAGAGTTACATCATCATCAGCTGTATAAGTTCCCCAAGCATCTTCTTGTCCGTCGGCATTTACCATTTGCCAATCTAATGCATTATAAGATATTTTTTTGTCAGATTTGTTTTCAATTTTTAAAGTTACTTTTACATATTCGTAACCATCTTTTGGCTTAACGAATTGATTAGTTCCTTGTGTTTTCTCAACATTTGTAATTGAGTATTCAACATCTTTATAAGTAGCAATTTCACTTTGTGTAAAATCTTTTTGTCGTTTACTTTCTTTTTCCTCTTCTTCATTTCCACCCATAACACAGGCAACTAAACCTAAAACGATTACTCCTAATATAACCCATCTAACAATATGTGGTCCTTGTTTCTTTTTGCAATTAGGACATACCTTTGCTTTGCTATCGATTTCACTTTGACAATATTTGCATTTTTTCATAACTAAACTCCTTTCCTTACCATTATACCACAACTTACTCGAATAGTGTAAATTATTTTTGGCGAAAAAATGGGAAAATTATATATGAAGATAAAGGTGGTGAATTATGTTTGATAGAAATGATGAAAATTATGTCTATGAATTGGTATCAAAAAATATTAAAAAGATACGAAAAGAAAAAGGCTTAACACAAGAACAACTAGCAAATAAAATGTGTTATTCAACACAATTCATTTCAAACATAGAAAGCACTAAAAATCATCAAACATTTTCACTAGGTACACTTTGGAAACTAGCACTTGTGCTTGATATAGATATAACTATGTTATTTAAAGAAGATAAAAAAAATAAGAGTGATGAAAGTAAATAAAATATCATCACTCTTTAATTTATTTAAACACCTTAAAATAAGCATTTTTAGGTGGTATATAGAGTTAAATTATATTAACTTAATAAATTATATATTTAACACCTAAATATCGTTATATTAAGTATTTAAAGGTCAGTTATTTTAATTATGTTTTTTGTTAAATCTAATACTTTACAAAAGGTACTTAATATAATTTATAATATTAATATAATCTTGTGTAAGGTAATACTTAAATCTTATGAAAGAATAAGTATTAATATATTTAGTCTTATGAAAGATACAAGTATTATTACCTTATGAAAAAGAAAAATATTATATTATCTTTTCAAAAGGTTATTATTTTATTTATAATTGGTCTTATGAAAGATAATTTGTATATTTATTATATTATACTTAATATATATTATATTTAATTAATTTACTTATTAGTATTTAACTTAATTATAAAATCTAATTTTACTCTTATATATATTATATATTTTATTATTTAATATTAAATAAAAAGGAATAAACTTATTGTAAGTCCACCCCTTTAAGCATTATCTATAATACTTTTAATATTATCTAAATATTCTTTAAAAGTATTTGTCATTTCGTATTTATTAAGTCCTTTTTTAATATCTAGTATATTTCCAATTAAAACCCTTAAACATATTTCTTCATAAGCAACTTGTGTATTATATTCTTTTTCATATTCTTTAAAGTAATTAGGCATTGATGATATTAAATCATATACTCCTTTAATAACTGAACTTAATAAAGATAAACTCTTATATTTAACTATTTCATCTTTTGAATTGATATTAAAATGAAAATCTAAATCTAACAACTTATAGTTTTTCTCTAAATAAGGTATTATATACAACTTAACATTTTTATCTATACTATCTTGATTAACACACATATATAAATTGTCTTTTTCTTCTTCATATTGTTTTATAATATCATCACACAAAAGGTCTAATACATTTATTTTTTTCATAATTAACTCATCCTTTCGTATAATTCTTTAAATTGTTCTATAAGGTCTTTTAATTGTTCTAGTGCTATATCTATTTTATCTTCATTAATTGCATTTGAAACACCTTTTAATTTATTAAATACATTAATATATGTTATATCTTTTACAAAAGAAATATCTTGTTTTAAATAGTCATTTGTTAAGTAATAATTAAATATATTTAATACGGCTTTATCTTTATAAATAACATAATCTACAATAGCATTGTTAAGGTCTTTAATTCTATTAAGGGTATCAAATATAAAGTCTTTTTGTTCTTGTTCTTCATTAAGATTTATACCTGTTGTTTTTAAATAATCGTTGATAAACTTGTTATTAAGTTTTTCTTGTTTCTCGGCATCATATATTGTACTTGCTTTAATATCTAAATCATTAACTATTTTTAGATTATACTTTTTAGGTAGTTTATCATTTGGCTTTTTATTATATGGCATATCTTTACTATCTACCAATTTATCAAAATTAACCTTATCTAATATATCAACAATTTGCTCCATTTCTTTTTCAAAAGGTTTTAAATTATAAGTGTTTTTCTTGTTCCTATCGTGTAAGTCTTTCATCTCATTTAATTCATCTAAATAATTTTCTAACCCATTATAGAAAGATATACATTGTAAATCATAACTCTTTTTAATCTTATTCTTATATTTGTTTATATAGGCATTTATGATATGTATAAGATTATCTACTTTTTGATTTATAGGAATATAGTTTAATGAAAATAAAGTATTATTAACACACAAAATAGTATTATAAGTATCTAGCAAAATATCATATTGTAAGGGGTAGTCTTTAAGTTTAATATTAAATGTTTCTTCAAACTTTTTTGCATAGATAGATTTATTAAAATATTTCTTATCAAGTTTATTGTGATATGCACCCATATAATCACACTCCATATAACAATTATATCATAAAAAAAGATTATCTTTAATTAGATAACCATTGTTTTTAAACAAATTCTATTGTAGTTGTATCAGTAGTTAAATCGTGATTTCTTATTATAGGTTGTATATTATATCTTTCCCCTATATCTTTTACTATTTTTTTAAATTCTTCCATATTTAATAATCTCATCTTTACCATTGTTCGTAAAGCAATTAACTCCTTTTCTAATTTGTTTTCCATTTCAATATTTTTACTATTTTTTTTCATAATCTTTTCCTTTCCTTTCTTTCTATAAAATCTTTAATTATATAACCCTTACAAGCAAGATTAAACTTTAAAAGTCTAAAATTGCTTGTATAAGGTTTAAAATTGTTTTAAATTAGTCTAATTGAGTTATAATCTCGTTTAATTTAATATAATTGTCATATTGTTTTTGAATAACTTTGTAAATACTATTTATACGACTATCTAAATTGTTTTTTGAGTTGTTATCTTTTAGTTGTAAGTTTAAGTATTTAAAGAACTTTGTAAAATCTTCTTTGCTTAATTCTTTTGTAGAGTATTTATTAAGCATTGTTTTAATTAATTCTTGTTTAATGTCGTATAAGTCCATAATATCTTTTGTTTTTTCATCTATCATTTTTTCACACCCTTTCTTGTTTTACAAAACTTTGGTACCTTTGCTTTGTGATTTCATCATACTCTAAAAAAAAGCAAAAAAAAATAGTTTTTCGTGAGTTTTTTTAGGTCTTATTTTACTTATTTTTGTCCGAAATAATGAATATTTTTTTAAGTTTTTTCTTATTTTTCAATAGGTCTATTTTTAAAAAATAGGTCTTTTTGGTTGGTCGTTTTAAGGGCTTTTTACTGCTATTATGTAGGTGCTTAAGCAAGAAAGGAAAGAAAAAACTATGTCGGCATAAGTTTAAATAGGTGAACTTATGAAAATTACAAGTACATTTGATGAAAATGGCAAAACTTTACAAGAGATTATGGAACAATTTTTAATCATATTTTATAACGAAAATATTACCGAAAATTAAGCATAAAATTGGCTAAAACCCTTTAAAAATAAGGCAAAAAATGTTATAATATATATGTATATTAAAAGTTGTTTCGTTAGTAAGTGAAAGGAGTTAAATTATGAATACTAATGAAACATACAAAGTTGGTATATATTTAAGATTATCTCGTGATGATGAGAAAGATGATGAAAGTCAAAGCATAAGCAACCAAAGAGATTATATAATGAATTATATTATACGAAATAATTTAATGCTTATTGATGAGTATATTGATGATGGTGTAAGTGGTACTCAATTTGATAGAAATGGTTGGAATAGACTAATTGAAGATATAGAAAATGGTCGTATAAATATGGTTATCACAAAAGATACAAGTCGTTTAGGTCGTAATATATCACAAAGTTTATACTATTCAACTGAATATTTCCAAGAAAAAAATGTAAGATATATTGCATTAACTGATGGAATAGATACATTTGATAAGTCACAAAATACTGATATGTTAATGTTTAAAGCATTTTATAATGAAATGTATGTAAAAGATATATCTACTAAAATTAAAGCAACTTTAAACTCTCAAAAAAGAAATGGTAAGTTTATGGGTGGTATAGCACCTTATGGCTATGAAAGAAACCTACCTTATGATAAGCACGAACTTATTATAAATGAAGAACAAGCAACCATAGTTAAAAGAATATATGATTTATTCATAAATGGTATGGGAGTTAAAAAAATTGCTAATCTACTAACTGATGAAAAAGTACCTATACCAAGCATACAAAAAAATCTTAATCGTGGTGTTAAATCAAGTATATATGGAGTATGGCAAGAAACAACCATAAGTGATATACTTACAAACCCCACTTATAAGGGAGATTTAACACAATGTCGTGAGTATAAAGTTAGTTATAAATCAAAGAAAAGAAGAAAAAATGATAGAAAAAATTGGATTATAGCAAAAGGGGCTTGTCCCGCTATCATAGATGAAGAAACTTTTAATATCGTTCAAGATATGTACTCTAAAAATAAAAATAGAAATGATAATTCACTAGAATATCTTTTAAGGGGCTTTCTAGTATGTAAAGAGTGCGGACACACTATTTCAATAGGTCAAGCAAAATGGAGTTGCAACGGAGTTAAAAAAACAAAGAATATTTGCTATTGCAACTTTTGGAAAAAGTTTTCAAGATATGATGTATGCACTCCACATAGACTAGATTATGATGAGTTAGAAACTGAAATATTAAAAGATATTAGAAAAAAATGTAAATCATATTTAAAGACAAGTAATTTTGAAGATTTACTAAAAAACAATGATAAAATGAACAAAATACAATTAGATTTAGAAAAACAACTAACTAAAATTAAAAATGATATAAACCAACAAACAATTTTCGTTGATAAACTATATAAAGATAAGTTAAAAGGTCTAATAGATGAAGAAATGTTTAAAAGACAATATAACAACCTTACAACTGAAACATTAAACTTAAAGAAAAAAGCAAACGAAATTGAAACAAAGTTATATGCTATTAAAAATAAGGTAGCTAATAAAGATAATATGAGATATACAAACATAATTAAAGAGTTTTTATCTTTAAAAAAACCAAGCAAAAAACTTTTATCATCACTAATTGACAAAATAGTGATAGATGAAGAACAAAATGTTAATATTTGTTACAAAATAAAACCATTATATTAGAAAAATGGTTAAAAAATTAGTTTACACTTTCACTTATAGTTGTATGAGTAGGACCTGTAGGACCAGTAGCACCATCTACACCAGCGATACCTTGAAGTCCTTGAGGACCAGTAGCTCCAGTAACACCTGTAGGACCAGTTGCGCCTGTTCATCCACTTATAAGTGAAAAAATGGAAAAAACGTGGTATAATAAGCATATAATTGAGAGGAGATAAAAATGAAAAAGACATTAATGACATTGATAGTGTGTTTAGTTTTATTAGTCGGTTTATGTGGTTGTGGTAGTAAAAAAGAATTAGATGATTCACAAGTTCAAGATATAATTATTGGTAATACTTATACAAATGAAGAAGAAAGAAATGATGAAACTTTTGGTAAGGTAACAACAACAATTAGTATTACTTTTAATGATAATGGTAAAGGAAAAGAAGTAATTAAGGTAAAGACAAGTAATAGTTCTTCAAGTGATCCTATTACTTATGATATGAATTATTTCTTTGAAAATAATGAAATTAAAGTAACAACAGGAGAAAGTATTATTACTTTAAAATATGATAAAAATAGTAAATGCTTAATAGATGTTGATAAAGAATCTAGAGAGTTTTGTTAAAAAGCATATAAAATATATGCTTTTTATTTGTCATTACATTTTAAAAATATCTTAATATTTAAGTTTTCATCTATATATATTTTATTAATAATGTGCGCTAATAATTTGGGGTCGTTTAACATTAAATAATTATTTAATGTTTTTGTTACATAGGTTTCATTAATATTGTTTATTCTTTCACTAATTTTTTTTAATTTAACTTTAAGATTATTTATTTCTTCATATAACCTTTCTAGTTTATTATTAATAATATCTGTTTGTTTAGTATATATTTCTTCATTAATTAAGCCTTTTAATTTATCCTGATAAGTTATGACTAAGTATTCATTATTTAGTTTTTTTTCTTTTAAAGTATGTTTTAATTCTTGAATAATACGATTCTTTTCAATAATAAGACTATGATGATTTAAGATTATTTCTTTTAGTTTTGATGTATTAATCTTATCTTTAAATATTTTTGTTAAATGATTAATTATTTCTTTTTCTAATAATAAATAATTAATTTTATGAGGAGTACATACATGATATTTCGAATATTTTTTATAATTATTGCAATAACAATTATGATTATTAATAGCGATGCTATGATGACATTCATTACAATATAGTAAACCTTTTAATAAATAATTATGGCTTTTCTTTTGCTTATGTTTATTTTGATTATATATTGTTTGAACTAAATCAAATGTTTTATTATCAATAATAGGAGGACATTTATTAGGAGCAATAATCCAATCTTCTTTTTTATGCTTACGACGTTTATTTGATTTATAACTAATTTTATATTCCTTATTTTGGGTAAGATCACCTTTATAAGTAGGATTAGTGAGTATTTCTTTAATTGTTGTATCTTGCCAAATACCATATACTTGCGATTTAATACCACGTTTTAATCTTTTCATAATACTAGGAATAGGAATATGATCATTAGTTAATTTAGTAGCAATCATATGAATACTATATCCTTGAATAAATAAGTTATATATTTTTTTAACAATTATAGCTTGTTCTTTATTAATTACTAATTCATGTTTATTATAAATATTTTTATCATAACCAAAAGGGGGGATACCTCCCATAAAGTGTCCATTTCTTTTTTGAGAAATTAATGTAGCTTTAATTTTCATTGATATATCTTTTACATACATTTCATTATAAAAAGCTTTAAATAATAACATATCAGTATTTTGGTTATTATCAAAAGTATCAATATTATCATTAATAGCTACATAACGAATATTTTTTTCTTGAAAATATTCTGTAGAATAATATAAGGCTTGTGATATATTTCTACCTAATCTACTTGTATCTTTAGTAACTACCATATTAATAATTTTATTTTCAATATCATTGATTAGTTCGTTCCAACCTTGACGATTAAAGATAGTTCCACTGACACCATCATCAACATATTCTTTCGTTACTGATAAATTATTCTTATTTAGATAATCCATAATATATATTCTTTGATTAGTTATACTTTGACTTTCATCTAGTTTATCTTCTTTAGATAGTCTTAAATAAATACCTACTTTATATTGATTATTCAAAGTAATCTTCCTTTAAATATATATCTAAGTATTGCTCTAATATCTCTTCAATAGATAAGTTAGAATTATCATAAATTATTTCAATATTCATATTATAATTTTATGATTATTAAAAAAATACTTGACTTTTATATTCGAAATATATTAAACTTTGTGTAAGGGTGTAATGGTATATGAGAACATTAGAAAAGAAAAAAAGACAAGATAGTTATGCAGTAGCAATTCCAGTAATTGTTTTCTTTGGTGTTTCTCTTTTAATGGTTGGTATGTTTATTTAGAAGATTCTTAATGGTGTAGGATCTTCTTTTTTTATACCTAATATCTATTACAGTCTATATAAGGAGGAGTTTTATGAAAAGTAGAATGACTATTGATGTCAATGAAAAACCTCCAGTTGCTAAATGGATTATCTTATCCATACAACATGTGTTTGCTATGTTTGGAGCAACTATATTAGTTCCAATCTTAGTAAATCAAGCAGCTGGGGAAACAGTACTTACCATACCTGTTGCTTTAGTCGCTTCTGGTATTGGTACACTTATTTATATTTTATGTACGAAAGGAAAATCACCTGTATATTTAGGTAGCTCTTTTGCTTTTATTGCACCTATTGCTGCTGCTTATATAAAAGGTGGAATGTCAGGTGCGATGACAGGTATTATGGCTGTAGGTTTAATATATGTTATCGTAGCGATTATTATTCATTTTATAGGAAAGAGTTGGTTAGATAAATTATTGCCACCTGTTGTTATAGGACCTATGATTATGATTATTGGATTAGGTTTAGCCCCATCAGCTATATCTAATATTGGTTTAGATGCTAGTTCAACTTTTGCATGGAAACCTGTAGTAGTAGCTGTTATTGCTTTTTTAGTAACGGCTATTACTATGACAAGAGCTAAGGGATTCTTAAAAGTTATTCCTTTCTTAATTGGTATTATTGTTGGATATATAGCAGCTATATGTTTAGGATTAGTAGATTTTAATCCTGTTATGGAAGCAACATTCTTTAGTATGCCTAAGTTTGTATTACCTTTTGTTAACTATACACCATCTTTTGGAGCCTTAATGACTATTGCGCCAATTGCTTTAGTTACAATGTGTGAACATATAGGAGATCATACTTCATTAAGTCATATTATTGGTAAAGATTTAATTAAAGATCCTGGATTAGATCGTACTTTATTAGGAGATGGACTTGCTACTATGGCAGCAGGAGCATTAGGAGCACCTGCTAATACAACATATGGTGAAAATACTTCGGTTGTAGGTATGACAAAAGTAGCATCTGTATGGGTAATTGGTTTAGCTGCAATATTTGCTATTGTAATTGGATTCTTAGGTAAATTTACAGCTTTAGTTAGTACTATTCCTAATGCTGTATTAGGAGGAGTATCATTACTTCTATATGGATTTATTGCTGTTAATGGTTTAAAAGTTTTAATTAAGAATCAAACTAATTTTGAAGATCCAAAAAATGTTGTAGTAGCATCTACTATGTTAGTATTAGGTTTAGGAGGCGCTGCTATATCTATTGTTAAAGGAGATTTAGCTATTACTATTTCTGGTATGAGTTTAGCAGCTGTAATAGGTATTATCTTAAATCTAATATTACCTAATGAAAAAGAAGTTGTAGAAACTAAGGAAGAAGTAATACCTGAAGTAGTTAAAGTAGAAGTAAAGCCTGAAGTAGCTAAAGTAGAAAAGAAAAAAACAGTTAAGAGTACTAATACTTCTAAAGCTAAAAAGACAACTACTAAGAAAACAACTACTAAGAAAACAACAACTAAGAAGACAACTAAAAAAGCAAAAAAATAAAGGAGGAATAATTAATGGTTATTGAGTTAAAACATCCTTTGATAGAACATAAATTAGCTATTTTAAGAGATAAGAATACAGGCACTAAAGAGTTTCGTGAATTAGTAAAAGAAATAGCTATGTTTCTTTGTTATGAAGCTTTTAAAGATGCTAAATTAGAGAAAGTAACAATTGAAACACCAATGCAAGAGATGAAGATAGGTAAATTAAATGAAGATAAATATGCTTTTGTTCCTATCTTAAGAGCAGGTATGGGTATGTTAGATGGTGTTATTACTGTTATACCAAATGCTAAAATAGGACATATTGGTATGTATCGTGATGAAACAACTTTTGAACCTGTTAATTATTTCTTTAAGGTACCTAAAGATATTGAAAAAAGAGAAGTAATTTTATTAGATCCTATGTTAGCCACAGGAGGATCTGCTATTGATGCCATTGATTTATTAAAGAGTAAAGGCGTTAAAAAGATTAAATTCTTATGTTTAATAGCAGCTCCTGAAGGTATTAAAAGAGTTGAAAAAGTATATCCTGATGTTCCGATATATTGTGCTAATATTGATAAGAAATTAAATAATAATAAATATATTATGCCAGGATTAGGTGATGCAGGAGATCGTATTTTTGGTACTAAATAAAAGACTATTAGATAGTCTTTTTTTAGTTATTATGATATAATAACTATGATATAAAGGGAGTATAATTATGGCTTTAATAAAATGTAAGAGTTGTGGTAAAAAAATAAGTAGTGATTCTTTAGTATGTATTAATTGTGGTGCTAAAGTAGAAGAACAACTTCATATATGTGAAGATTGTGGAAAAAAGTTTGATATAGATTTAGATGCATGTCCTAATTGTGGGTGTCCTTATCAAAAAGTAAAAGATAATGCGTTAAATGATAATAAAGATAAATGCTGTCCTGATTGTGGACATGTATTAGCTTTAGATGATAAAGTATGTCCTGAATGTGGATGTCCATTAGAAGAAAGTACTCAAGTTTTACCAAAGAAAAAAAATACTAAGAAAAAGTTAATCATTAGTATTAGTTCTATCTTTGTTTTATTAGTTGTTATTATTGTAACTTTTGTAGGTATAAATAAACATATAAGTAAACAAAAAGATGATAAATATAATGAAGCTATTAGTTATTTTGAAGAAGGTAATTATGATGCGGCTTATAAATCTTTTAGTGAACTAGGATATCATGAATTATCACATCAATATGTAGTAGCTATTGAAATGATACGTTATATTGATAAAGAAGAATATGAAAGAGCTTTAAAGATATCTTATGAATTAGATGATGATGTAGATATATTTTCTACTTTAAAAAAGTATGCTCAATATGGAGTGTATTACAAAGAAAAAAATTATAAAGCTATTTATGAAGATACAAAATATTTAATTAAATTCTATGATGATAAAGAAAAAGAAATAGTTTATGATAGTCATTATAATTATGCTAAAAGCTTATATAATGAAGGATATTATTCTAGTACTAAAGATATGTTTGAACGTATCAAAGATTATAAAGATGTATCTAATATTTTAAAAGATAAATATTTTAATTTAGTAGGTAATAATTATAATTATTCTGTTCAATCAGGATATAATTGGGGATATATGAGTATTTTATTCTATTCTTCTTCTGATCGTGTTAATTATACTGTCTTTACTCAATCATTATTTAATACAAATATACCTTCAGGTTATGAATATTCCTATCGTATAAAAAATAATAAACTTATTATGGGTAATAATGATATTGTTTATGATATTGTAAGTTTTAATGGTAATACTTTAGTTATTAAGCAAGGCCAAAGTAAATTTACTTTAAAGAAAGCTTAGAGGTAAATATGGCATTAATTAAATGTAGATATTGTGGAAAAGATATAAGTGATAAAGCTAAAACTTGTGTACATTGTGGACACGAAATAATTAGTATTGACAAGATAAATCAAGAAAGAAAAACTAAGACTAGAAAAAAACTTAAAATATTTGGTATTACAATGATATCCCTTATTTTATTAATAGGTATTTATATTGGTTTTAATATATTATTTCCTGTTAAAAGTATTAATTTTATGGAAAAATACCATGATTACTTAGATTATACTTTTGATAATGATTGGGAGATAATTAAAACAGAAAAATATTTAATATTTAAACAATTTCGTTTTCATGAATATTATGATTGGTTAATTGCTTATGAAGATAGTAATGGTTTAAATAAAGAAATTAGAATTAGTAATTATGAATTACAATATCATCGTAATGAAAAGAAAGCTAGTGATTATGTATTTGCTAGTGAAATTATCTATCGCTATCGTGAAGAACTTAATAATGAATTAAGTTTTGCACACGTAAGTGAATTAGATGATTATATCAATATTATTGATTTATATTACTTAGATCATAATAGATACGCTAAAGAAATATTAGAAACAATAGATGTAAAAAAGGGTTTAAATTTTAAAAATTTATCAATTAATCAGTTAAATCCCAATTATTATTATCTAGAATTTAGTGTATTATATGAATCAGGAACCGATATTGAAAATTATACAATTAATGAAGCTAAAAAGATTATTGATAAGTATCAAATAAAAAATGCTATTATAAGTACAGGAATGGATACCGATAACTATGGTACAGCAAGTCCTATTTATTGCTTAAGAGATGGCAAAGAATTTCATTGCCCAAGCGATAATAACTTAGATACAATGAATAACACTTTGATGCATAGAGAAAATTATATAACGATAGATTAGGAGAGATATTATGGCTTTAATAAAATGTAAGAATTGTGGAAAAGATATAAGTGATAAAGCTACTACTTGTGTACACTGTGGTGCTAAAGTAGATAGTAAAAAAAATAATAAGAAATTGTTCTTATTATTAGCTATTATACTTGTTATTATCATAGTAGTAGGCGTAGTAGTTATTATCAAAATTAATTCTAAACCTTATTTAGGAAAATATACTAATGAAGTAACTTATATTGATATTGAAAATGAAACTACTGTAAAATCAGAATTTGAATTAAAAAGAGATGGGACATTTATATATAGTTCTTATGTTAATGATTCTGATCCTGTAGTTGTTAAAGGAACATATACTGATAAAGATGGAGAAATAACTATTCATTATGATAATGGAGGAGAAGAACAATCTATACCATTATTTATAGATAATGATAAACTATGTATGGCAGAAAAAGATTGTCAAGAATTCTTTATTAAAGAAGGATCTTCAACATCTAATAAAATGACATTTCGTCTAGATGCAAATGCTATAAGCTATGGCATATATTTAGAATTATTAGATAGGAAAGATACCTTTGTTGCAATTGTAACTTTAGATGGTTGTCCACATTGTGAAAATTTAAAAGATACTGTTAAAGAAATCTCTAATATTAAAACACCTATATACGTTTTAAATAACACTAATGGAGATATGAAAGAAGTTACCATATTCCCAACTACTATATTAGTTAAAAATGGTAAAATTGTATATAAAACAGTAGGGGAAATGTCTGAAACAGAATTTAGTGATATGTTAAAGAAATATGGGTTTGAATAAGGATGTATTAACATCCTTTTTTTCACTTCTAAGGGTATGAGTAGGTCCAGTTGGACCAGTGGTACCATTTACACCAGGAATACCTTGTAATCCTTGAGGACCAGTAGACCCAGTAGCACCTGTAGGTCCTGTTGGACCAGTAGCGCCATCAACACCAGGGATACCTTGTAATCCTTGAGGACCAGTAGGTCCTGTAGCACCAGTAGCTCCTGTAGCACCTGCTGGAATAACAAAGTTTAAGACACTACTTTGGGCTGATCCAGAATTAGTCACAGTTGCTTGACTACCAGGAATACCCGTAGTAGTTGTACCTATGGATACCGTAGCAGGACCTTGTGGTCCAGTTGGCCCTGTAGGACCTGTAGGTCCAAAACAACATCCTGATGGACGATTTTGATTAGCGCATTCAATTACTCTTCTAGCATTTTCAAATATTTCTTCGTTCATATAATACCTCCTTCATTTATATTTTATGTATTAAAGATGAATGAGATAATGCAGAAGTTTAGAAGTAAAATAATAATATTATATTTAGTTACAAATAAAAGATGCAAAAAAATTTTGATATATAAAAAAACGACTTTATTAAGTCGTTTTTTATAACTCGATATATCGAGATAATATTTATATGGTGTCCCAGAAGGGATTCGAACCCCTGACACTCGCCTTAGAAGGGCGATGCTCTATCCAGCTGAGCTACTGAGACATACCCGTTCCAAAGGAACAAGTACATTATACAATAAAAAAGGATATTATTCAAGTGATTTTATGGTAGTTTTAGCAATTTCCTTATCATTAACACTAAAAAAAACATTTTCTATTTCATAGTTATCATTTACTGATAAAGATATTGTATATAATACTTCTTCTAAGATATCTTGATTATCAAAATCATTTAAAATATTTTCATTAAAGTTAATATACATCGTCTTATTTTTTATTTCACTGTTTAATACTTTCGTATTATTATTTAAGTAACTAGATAAATTATTATGTAAGATACGATTACTTAATTCATCGATAATAATTTCTATTTTATCTCTTGTATCATTATTTACTAGAGTAATTGGTGTATAGTATGTAGTATCATTATATTTATTTATATAATAAATAGTTGTTTTGGTTATATCTTTATTGCTTGTTAAATCATATTTTTTATTAATACCAATATCTCTATTTAAAGTTGTAGGTAGAGTAATATTATTCTGGGGTAAATTAGTTAATATTTCACCATCAATATATAGGATAACATTTTTTACTTCTTTTATTCCTGTCAAAGAATAAATTAAAGATTCTATAACTTTTTCTTCTAATTCTTTTTTCGTATCTAATAATTGTTTAGATAAATCTATTTTTAATGTATTATCTTTTAAATTTATACTATTTATTTTAGTATTACTATTAATTGTACATTTAAAGTCATTAGGTATTTTATCTTCTCCTTCACCATTACATATTAAGATATTAACGACTTCATCAATTAATTCTTCATCTTGATGATTAGTAGCTATTTTAACACGACTTAAATTATTATTTTGATCTAATAAAAATACTTCACTTGTTTCAAGATCATAATTAACATAACTTATTTCTTTTTTGATGTTTTGTTTATTAGTAGGTATACAATATAATACACCAATAATAAGTAAAACAATTGATGATATAATTATTTTTTTAGTACATATTCTTTTTAACATAGATCACCTCATAGTTAAGATTATGAAAAAAATGCATATTTAATGCATTTTTATAATTCTATTTCTTTTAATTTTAAAAGTTCTACAACAGCTTGAGCACGACTTTTAACACCTAATTTTTGAATTGTATTAGATATATGATTACGAACTGTTTTTTCACTTATCTTTAATTTATTAGCTATATCTTTAGTAGCATAATTTTGAATTAATAGGTTGAATACTTCTTTTTCTCTTTTAGTTAATATGCTTTTATTCATAAATCCTCACTTCCTACTAGGGTGGATTATTCATAGATATAGTATGCTACAAAGATATAAACGTGAAAAAATAACTGTTATTCAGATTTAAAAGTAACAGTTATTTTCATTGGTTCAGTATAATCTTCTTGAATTGTTCGCATTATTTTATTAGCTAATTCAACACTATGTTTAGCGTTATTAATGGTCACACTAATATTTTTTTCTTTTATTTTTACGAAAGTATTTAGATTATGTGTTGTTTTAATTTTTTCTTCTAGTTTTTCTTCCATACTACGATTATTATTTAATTCTTTCATTTTTTCAAAGGCAGCGTTTTTATCTTGAATGGTGCTATCAGAATCACTAATAATCTTTTTTAAAGATTCCATTTCTTTTTCTACTTTTTCTTCATCTTCAACACGTAAGGCGACTAAAAGGGTACTTTCTTCAGTATTAACTGTAGGTGCGACATCTTCCTTTTTTTCTTTACTAACCATTAATAATTCTGATGGCATTGTTATATAGTAGACACTTAATACTAATATTAAACTAAATAATGTTAAGAACCATACACCTTTTTTATTGACCATATTCATTCCTCCTAATGTCTAATAAATATTATTCACTAATAAATTAATATATGCATATTATTAAAAATATGATAAAATATATTTATAGATGATAAGGAGGGTAACATGCCAAAGGTAGGAAGACAAGATCCACATATGAAGAGTCCATGGCCTAAAATTATTTTAATAGTTATTGTTGTTGCCATACTCGTTATTTTTGTAGCACCTAGAGTTGTGGAAATTTATAATGACAACTTAGATGATACAAATGAAAGAGCAGATGCAAGTTAAGACACTAATAAGTGTCTTTTATTTTGAAGTTTATGGAATTTAGATTTTATTTGTGCTATACTATAAGAGACAGGATAAGGTGATAAGATGTCAAAGAAAAAGAAGAGAAAAACAAAAGATCAAGAAACAAGCGAACCTTCTTTCATAAATGATTTAAAAGGTATAGGTCTAATCTTAATTATGATTATAGGATGTTTACCTTTTGGAATAGTATCTAATATTATACGTGGCTTTGCTGCCTTTTTAGTAGGAGATTGGTGGGCTGTTTTACTTATCTTAGTAGGTATATGTGGGGGATACATGATCTTTACACGTAAGAAACCTAAATTATTTTCTACTAAATTAATTGGTTTATATGTTATTGTTTTAGCAATATTAACATTATCCCATTTAAACTTTATTAAAGATATTAAAGATTTTAAATTAGCAACTGATTTTTGGACAGTTATGGAAAATACTGTTAAGAATGTTATGAACTTTATTAATAATGGTAAATCATTTACACTTAGTCCAGATGTTGGAGGAGGATTAATTGGAGCCTTCTTTGCATCTATTATGGTAGCTCTTTTAACATGTGATGGAACAGTTGTTGTATCGATTGCTCTTATTATATGTGGCTTTATTATGTTTACTGGATTCACGGTTTATGATTTTATTAAGAAGACCAAAAGTGGTGTTCAAAAAGTTGTATCTACTATTCATAAACAATCTAGTGAAGAAGATGATGATGAAGATGAAGATAATGAGGATGAAGAAGAGGAAGATGAAGATCATCGTACTATTATTAAAAGGGAAGAGATTCATGCTAAACCAGAAGTTAGAACAGTAGTTAATGAGGAGACAGGGGAAGTAACGGAAGAAATTATTTCTAGTCCATGGCAGTTTCCACCTATTAGTTTATTAAACAAACCTCAAAAAAATAATAATAAAGAGAATCAAGAGCAGATTAATATTAATAGTCCTATTTTAGTTCGTGTTTTACAAGACTTTGGTATTGAAGGTAAGGTTGTATCAGCTCATGTAGGACCTTCTGTTACGCAATATGAATTAGAGATTAAAGCAGGTACTCGTGTTAGTAAGATTTTAAGTCTTAATCGTGAAATAGCTCTAAATTTAGCAGCTAAAGATGTACGTATTCAAGCACCAATTCCAGGTAAAAGTACTATAGGTATTGAAATACCTAATAAACATATCTCAATGGTAAGCGTTCGTGAAATAATCGCGGAAGCTGAAAGAATAGATCCAAAACATGAAAAGAAGCTATTAGCTGTTTTAGGAAGAGATATTATGGGTAGTCCAAAATTTATGGAAATTGATAAGACACCCCATCTTTTAGTAGCGGGATCTACAGGTAGTGGTAAATCCGTAGGAATAAATAGTTTTTTAGCAACTATCTTAATGCGTACGAAACCAGATGAAGTTAAACTTGTTTTAGTAGATCCAAAGAAAGTTGAATTATCTGTATATAATGGTGTTCCTCATTTACTTACACCAGTTATAACGGATCCTAAGAAAGCTAATATAGCTCTTAAAAAGATTGTTGTCGAAATGGAAAATCGTTATGAATTATTTGAACGTAATGGTAATAAAAATATTACTTCATATAATGAACGTATAAGAAAAGAAAATGAAGGATTACCTGATTCTGAAAAGAAGAAGTTAATGCCTTATATCGTTGTTATTATTGACGAGTTAGCTGATTTAATGTTAGTAGCTGCTAAAGAAGTCGAAGATTCTATTATGCGTATTACACAGATGGCTCGTGCAGCAGGTATTCATTTGATAGTAGCAACACAAAGACCATCAACTGATGTTATCACAGGTGTTGTCAAAGCTAATATTCCATCTAGAATATCTTTTGCAGTATCAAGTGGTATCGATTCTCGTACTATCTTAGATATGATAGGTGCCGAAAAATTACTTGGAAAAGGTGATATGTTATATTTACCTCAAGGAGAAAGTACGCCTGTACGTATTCAAGGAACTTTTATATCTGAAGATGAAACTAAAGCTATTGTTGATTATTGTTGTAAGCAACAAAAAGCTCATTACGATGAGACATTAGTATTAGATGATGAAGAAGCTCGTGCTAGTTCAATGGTTGATGAAAATGGAGGAACTAATCGTGATGCTCAGGAAGAACCTTTATATGACGCTATTGTTGACTTTGTTATTGAACAAGGTAAAGCTAGTACTTCTTTATTACAAAGAAGATTCCGTTTAGGTTATAATAGAGCAGCACGTTGTATTGACTTATTAGAAGAGCGTGGAATAGTAGGCCCTCCTAATGGATCTAAACCACGTGAAGTATTAAAAAAATATGCTGAAGATGATGAATCACAAGAAGAATAGTACAAAAAAAGAAATATTGCTAAGTATTTCTTTTTTTTTCTTAGTAAATATCTTTCATATATTAAGAAAACGATATTTGTCACAATATTTATAATATGTTATTTTGATGGTGTTTATATCGACATATATAGACATAAAAAAAGAATATATTAAAGATGGTGATAGGATGAAAAAGTACATGGTCTCTATTATTTTTGGTTTACTTGTAGGTTTCTTTTTAGGTAAAACTTTATTAGAAGAATATCATAGTTATAATGGTATTAAGACTGTTAATGTGGATGGTATATCAGCTTATTATATTAAATATGGAGAATATGATTCTTTAGAAACATTAGAGAAAGAAACACTTACTTTAAGTAACTATATTTATACTGAAAAAGATGGAAAGTTTAGTGTTTATATTGGGATAACAGCGAGTAAAGATAATTTAGATAAAATATTAAATTATTATAAGAGCTTAAATTATGATGTTACCACAGAAGAATATTTTATTACTAATAAAGATTATATTAATTATTTAACGAATGCTGATAAATTAATAGAGAATACTGATGATGCTTCTGTATTAAATGAAGTATGTAGTCAAATATTATCTAAATATGAGGAGCTAGTAATTAATGACAGTTAGAATGAAAGAATTACCTATTGAAGAAAGACCTTATGAGAAATTAATAAATCAAGGTGTAGAGAAACTTAGTAATGAAGAATTAATTGCTATTTTAATTAAATCAGGGACTAATGTTTATTCAGCTAAGGAATTAGCATCTATTATCTTGATGAAGTTAAATAATATTAGTGAGTTAAAAAATTTTAATTACCAGACATTAATTAATATTAAAGGTATTGGATTAAAAAAGAGTTGTGTTTTATTAGCAGCTATTGAACTAGGAAAAAGAATACATAATTATACACCTAGTATTATTAATAAGAAATTAAATAGTTCAACACTTGTTTATGATTATTATAAGAAAATATTGCGTGATAAAAAACAGGAATATTTCTATTGTGTTTATTTAGATAATTCGAAAAAAATTATATATGAGAAATTATTATTTATAGGTACAATAAATTATAGTGTTGTACATCCAAGAGAGATATTTAAAGAAGCTTATTATTATAGTGCTTCAGCTATTATATGTGTTCATAATCATCCATCTAATAATACTTTACCTAGTAGAGAAGATTTAAGAATAACAAATGATTTAGTCGAAATAGGTAAATTATTAGGTATTAAATTTTTAGATCATATCATAATAGGTAAAGATAACTATTATAGTTTTTTAGAAAATGGTGATATTAAACTTTAAAAAGATTCTTGTCTTTAGTATAATTAAAATGATAGGTGATTTATGAAAAGTTATAAAAATAAGAAAACAAATAAATGGAAAATAATGACAACAATTTTTATTATATTACTTATAACAGCTTTTACTATTCTTTCTATTGGTGAGGAAAGTGATTTAAGTTTTGCTTCCAAAATAGTTAAAGATGTAACAGTTTTTACTTGTAATACATTATATGCACCTATTAATTTTGTAAAAGAAAAAGTCGAAGTTTATCTAGAAAAAGATAAGATTTATAAAAAGTATAAAAAATTAGAACAGGAAAGAGAAACACTTAATTTTAAGGATGCACGAATTAAAGAGTTAGAAAATGAAAATGATGAGTTAAGAGGAACTTTAAAAGTAAATGAGAATTTATCAGATTATGATAAGATTAATGCAACAGTTATTAGTCGCAATCCTGGCTATTGGTATCAAAAATTAGTTATTGATAAGGGATCTAAAGATGGTATTATAAAAAATATGGCTGTTGTTAATAAAGATGGCTTAGTAGGGTATACAACGGATGTAAGTTATCATAGTTCAAGTATTCAATTATTAAGTTTTAATAATATGAATAAAAAAATATCTGTTAAAATTGAACTAGATAATGGAGAATATGCAACAGGCTTATTAACAAGTTATGATTCTAAAAATAATTTATATCAAATTGAAGGTATAAGTTATATAGGTGATATAAGTGTTAATAGTGTGGTTACAACAACAGGATTAAGTGAAAACTTTCCTAGTGGTGTATTATTAGGTTATGTAGATAATATAACAACCGATAATTTTGATTTAGGTAAAATTGTTCAAGTAAAGCCATCAGTAAATTTTGATAATATTGGATATGTAACTATCTTAAAAAGAAAGGCTCAAACTAATTGATTTGGTTACTTGTTATATCTTTCTTTCTTGATAGTTATATATCAACATTAATAAATAATAATAGTTTATTTAATCCCATCTTTAGTGTTGTATTTATCGTTTTAGCTTATTCTTCATTTAATGATAAGAAAAAATTATTAGGATGCTGCTTATTATTAGGTCTACTATATGATATGACTTTTACGCAAACATTATTCTTAAATGTTGGTATCTTCATTATTTTAGGCTATGTAGCTATTTTATTTAATCGTTATATACCAGATAATTTTTTTAATAAATTTATTCTTTTAAATATTTTAATTATTCTATATCGAACATTAACCTACATATTTTTAGTGTTAACTTTAAAATTACAATTTGAATTTAATATATTATTTCAAAGTATATATCGTTCTATAATTATAAATTATATCTACTTTATAATCGTTACATTTATTTTATTTATAATTGAAAAAAAGGAAAAAAAATATAAAAACGTACATTTGTTCGTAAAAACTATTGACAAGAAAAAATGCCTATAGTATAATGATAATGTAAGTGATAGGAGGTACATTATGGCAGTAAAAACAACAGGAGATAAAACTCTAGAACAAGTAATGTTAGATATTGAAAAACAATTTGGTAAAGGCGCAGTTATGCGCTTAGGAGATCATCAACATCAAAAGATTGATGTTATCTCAAGTGGCTCTATTTCTTTGGATGTAGCGTTAGGCATTGGAGGATATCCAAAAGGACGTATTATTGAGATATATGGTCCTGAATCAAGTGGTAAAACAACTTTTGCTTTACATGCAATTGCTGAAGCACAAAAGTTAGGAGGAAGAGCTGCCTTTATTGATGCAGAACATGCTCTTGATCCTACATATGCCGCTAAAATTGGTGTTAATATTGATGATTTATTATTAAGTCAACCTGATAATGGAGAACAAGCATTAGAAATATGTGAAGCTTTAGTTCGTAGTGGGGCAATTAGTGTTATTGTTATTGACTCTGTTGCAGCATTAGTTCCACAAGCTGAAATCGAAGGAGAAATGGGTGATGCTCATGTTGGACTTCAAGCTCGTTTAATGAGTCAAGCTTTGAGAAAATTATCTGGTGTTATTAATAAGACTAATACTGTATGTATATTTATCAATCAATTAAGAGAAAAAGTTGGAGTTTTATTTGGTAATCCTGAAACAACACCTGGTGGACGTGCATTAAAGTTCTATGCTTCTGTTCGCCTAGAGATTAGAAAAGGAGAACAAATTAAATTAGGTACAGATGTTATTGGTAGTAAAGCTAATATCAAAGTTGTAAAAAATAAAATGGCTCCTCCATTTAAAACATGTACTGTTGATATTATGTATGGTGAGGGTGTTTCTATTTGTGGTGAAATTGTTGACCTTGGAGCCGAAGCTGGCATTTTAGAAAAAAGTGGGGCTTGGTATGCATATAAGGGAGAAAAAGTTGGCCAGGGTAAAGAGAATGTTAAAGATTGGCTAAAGAAAAATCCAAAAATGCGTGAAGAGATTGAAAAGAAGGTTCGTGATTATTACCAAAATGATGGTGTTATTAAAAATGCACCTGAAGCTAATGATAGCGTTGAAGAGTGATTTAAATTAAATCACTTTTTTATTGACAAACGAAGTAAATCAATCTACAATAAGAGTAGAGTGAGTTATCACTTTCAATAGAAATGGAGGAAATATTATGGATAATATTTTTATCTCCATTTTGCTAGTCCTAGTAGGACTTGGTGTTGGAATTTTTGCAATGTTTTTATTTAATTATATAAAACGTACAAAGGCTACTGATAAAGCTGAAGATATACTAAATAAAGCTTATGCTGATGCAGATAAAGCAAAAAAAGATGCTATTGCAGAGGCAAAAGAGGAAATAAAAGAGTTAAGAGAAACGGCTGAAAAGGAGATTAAAGAGAAGAAAGAAGAGGCTAAAGATACTGAAAAAAGATTAAATACCCGTGAGGAAAGTATTGAAAGACGTGAACAATCTTTAGTTAATCGTGAAAATTCTCTTGAGGAAAAAGAAAATAATTTAATAAATAAACAAAATGCTATCCAAGACGAAGAGGCAAAAGTGGAGGAAATTAAGAAGCAACAAATGGAGTTGTTAGAGAAGATAGCTTGTTATACCAAAGATGAAGCTCGTGAGATTATCTTAAAACAAGTTGAAGATACAATGTCTCTTGAAATTGCAACGATGATTAAAGAAAAAGAAGCTGAGGCAAAATTAGTTGTTGATAAAAATGCTAAATCATTACTTGTTTCATCTATGCAAAAATATGCTAGTGATGTTGCTTCAGAACAAACAGTTACAGTTGTAGATCTTCCAAGCGAAGATATGAAGGGTCGTATTATTGGACGTGAAGGACGTAATATTAGAACTATAGAAGCAGTTACAGGTGTTGATTTAATAATTGATGATACACCAGAGGCAATTGTTTTATCAAGTTTTGATCCTTTAAGAAGAGAAATAGCTCGTGTAACAATTGATACGTTAATTAAGGATGGACGTATTCATCCTGCGCGTATTGAAGAAGTATATGATAAAACTTGTAAAGATATGAAAGCTAAAATCTTAGAATATGGTGATGCTGCCTTATTTGAATTAGGAATTACGAAAGTAGATCCTGAGTTAATTGAGATTCTAGGTAAGTTACATTTTAGAACAAGTTATGGACAAAATGTTTTACAACATTCCATCGAAGTTGCTAATTTAGCTGGTATTATGGCTGCTGAGTTAGGTGAGAATGTTATGTTAGCTAAAAGGGCAGGTTTATTTCATGATATTGGTAAAGCTATAGATCATGAAATGGAAGGTAGTCATGTTGAATTAGGTGTTAATATAGCTAAAAAATATAAAGAAAAAGATATTGTTATTAACGCTATTGAATCACATCATGGTGATGCTGAACCTACTAGTGTTATTGCTGAATTAGTTGCTATTGCTGATACCTTATCAGCAAGTAGACCTGGTGCTCGTAATGACTCATTAGAAAACTATGTTCAAAGATTAACAGATCTTGAAGAAATAGCTAATACAACTAGTGGTGTAGATAAAGCTTATGCTATGCAAGCTGGACGTGAATTACGTGTTGTGGTAAAACCTGAAGAAGTAGATGATTTAACAAGTTATAAAATAGCTCGTGATATTAAGAATCGTATTGAAGCTGAATTACAATATCCTGGAACTATTAAAGTAACAGTTATTCGTGAGACAAGAGCTACCGAGGAAGCAAAATAAAACATTGGTTAAAACCAATGTTTTT
>CANQON010000019.1 GCA_947625505.1 uncultured Bacilli bacterium | reverse complement strand
TTAACATAATATACATTATAGGAAATCATCTTATAATATTTATAGATGTAATTTTATAACTATATACCCTATTAATATTATTATTTTTTTCTATTATAAGTATATCATATATTATTAAGTATAAATTATTAAATTAAATATTTATTAATTAAAATCTATTATAATTTATTAATACATCATATTTTACTATTTAAATGCCTATATTACGTTAATTATCTATTTTATGATTAAGTACCCTATCTTTATATATTATGCAAATTAGACTATTTAAATAGATATAATGAGATGATTAGTTCTTCACTATTTTATATCTCGATGCACGAGAATGCGTCTATAATTTTGGTAGCAAGATGAATAATTAATCATAAAGATAATTCTCGATGCAAAATATAACGTCATCTATTTTATCATTGCAATAAGATATATAAAATTATTCACTTATTATAATATCGATGCAAAATAGAAAGCCTATATAATTATATAGTATATTAATTAATACTTATCTTCCCTATTATAATTTAAAGTAGGGGACTTATATTAAAAAAGTTAGTATTAATTACCAACTTTTCTTGATTGTATTTCAGCAATTTTTTCAAATACTTCAGCAGCATTATGTTCGTTTATTTCTGTATATCCTAATTCTTTAAGTGCTAAAACTTTAATATTATTAAGCTCTAAAGTACGACTTAATTTTTCTTCCATTTTTTGTTCAATTTGATTTGTAAATCTCTTGTGACATTCAGCTAATTTTGTCTTAGAAGCTCCCCCACTGTTATATAATACAAAAGCAGAGTACATTATACTTTCAAAGATAAATTGTTCTTCTTCATTGAAGACGAATTCCATAGGTTTAACAAATCCTGTTTCTTTAGCTACATATCCTAAAATATATTTTAGTTCTTTAGATGTATCTAATGATTGAATAAAATGATATAAATATTTAACAGTATTATGACCTTCAGTATCATTAGCATCTTCTAATTTTTCTTTTAATAAGTCAATAATACTTACCATTAATTCTTGATCCTTACGATTTAAGCCATTTAATAAGGTATTAGCAGATTCAATATTAGTATAGGTCTCCCCTTCACTACAAATGCTACTAAGTCTAGCTTCAACCTCTGTAATATAATCGGTTGTAATCTTAATATTATTTAAATCTTCAGGAGACTTTACACCTAGTAAATTAAGTAATAAGACTTTTTTATCTTTAGGCCATTTATTAATATCATCTAATTCTAGATAATTATATATCATTTGTCTAGATACTCCTAAAAACTTAGCTAATTTTACTTTTGAAATACCTAATTCTTTTAATAAACTATCCAATCTATCCATTCTTTATACCCTCCTATTATCATTATATCATTACCTTGTCAAATGTCAAGTGTAAAGTAATGTTAAATAATGGAATCTAATTGACATTCTTAATATCTAAATCGACATTAACTACTTTTATTTTGATTTTCTTAATTAATTTAAGCTTTTTGGTTATCTTTTGTTGAATTAATTTAGCTTGTTTTAATGTTGTATTTCCATCTAAACAAACTACTAAATGAATCTTATAGTATCTTCCATATTTAATTAATTCTATTTTATGTATTTCATATTTTTTATCTTTTAATTCTTCTTTAATATAATTATTTAATTCTTCATCTACTTCAACAGTTCCTATTAAATTTAAGATATTATTCTTTAATAATACCCAAGATGTACGATATATCATGCATGTTACAATAATACTCGCTACTAAATCACTATATTTTAAAATAGGTACTTGATTACTAAATTGTAATAATATAATTGCAACTCCTACTGTTAATGAAGATATAAGATCGATTGTTGATTCACTAATACCTTCTTCTAAAGGATGACTTTTAATTTCTTTATTTCTTTGTTTTAAGAAAGTAATCATAATAAATTTCATTGTAATCGCCAACATTAAAATAACAAGCGCTAAAATATTAGGTACTTCATACTCATTATTAAAGCTTCTAATTAAAAGGATTGTACTTACGATAAACATCATCGTACTCATAAGTAAATTAGTAAGATATTCTACTCTTCCAAATCCAAAGGGATGATACTTAGTAGGTCTTTTTCCAGCTAATTTAGATCCAATAATGGATATAATATCAGTAATAAAATCACAAAAAGTATAGATACTATCAATTACTAAAGCATGAATACCAAATAATATCCCTCCAACCAACTTTATCATACTAACTATTAAGTTAAATATTGAACCAATAAAGATTGTTTTTCTTTCTTCTTTCATGTTGTCACCCCTATTATCATTATTATTGTATCACATTTTTTTAATTATGCATAAAAAAAGCACTTAATGTGCTACTATAAATACCATAATTTCTCATTATTTTTTCTTACTTCTTTAATAATACCTCCGCCAATACATTTATCTTTATCATATAAAACACATGCTTGACCTGGTGTAACAGCTTTAACACCATGTGGATACTTAACTAGTATTTCATTATCATTTATATATTCTAATTCAACATCATTATCAGGTTGACGATATCGAAACTTGGCTGTACATTTTACTGGTCTTTCATCAGTATTAAAGTTAATTGTATCAATAATACATGAATCACTAATTAAATAATCAGTATTACCATAAGATATATATAAAATATTTTTATTTAAATCTTTTCCTACGACGAACATTCTCTCTTCAGAACCTCCAATATTAAGTCCTCTTCTCTGTCCAATCGTATAGTACATTAATCCAATATGTTTACCTATAACTTTATTATGATCTATATCGACTATATCACCTGGAGTATTAGGTAAATAATTTTCTAAAAACTTAGTAAAATTTCTTTCTCCAATAAAACATATTCCTGTTGAATCTTTCTTTTTAGCTGTAATTAAATCATTATCTAAAGCTATTTTTCTAACTTCATCTTTCGTTAGATTACCAATAGGAAATAAAACATTTTTTAATTGTTCTCTTGATACTTGTGATAAAAAGTAAGTTTGATCTTTATTTTGATCTTTAGCTCGCATTAATTGTCCATCAACGATATTAGCATAGTGTCCTGTGGCAATATAATCACAACCTAATTTTTGAGCTTCTTTAGCGAACATATCAAACTTAATATATTTATTACACATGATATCAGGATTAGGGGTTCTTCCTTTTTTTAATTCATCTAAAAAATAAGTAAATACATAATCCCAATATTCTTTTACGAAGTCTATACGATGTAGTGGAATACCTATTTTATCACATACGTTTTTAGCGTCATTATAATCTTGTTCTTGAGGACATATATTATTATTTAGATCAGGATTACCTAAATAATCACCATTTACACTAGTATCCCAATTACGCATAAATAGTCCAATAACATCATATCCTTGTTCTTTTAATATAATAGCAGCTACACTACTATCAACGCCTCCACTCATACCGATTACAACTTTCATAAAATCACCATATACATTATAACATAAGGATTATTAATTATAAACTTATATTTATGACTTTTTGTAGGATTATAGGCATAATAAATGTTTCGTATAATGATGTTAATATAATTATAATTATACTAACAATAAAAACTAATATATATCGATTAGTTATATTCTTAAAATTTAAATTTTTCTTATAAATAATAGCTTCAATTATATAGGAAGATAATTTAATTGAATAAACTCCTAAATACATAATAGTTATTAAATTAATTATTTGATGGGGCATTAGATATATCATGCTTAATAAAATACCCTTTGTTTTATATTTAATAATAAAACTAGTTATTGTAAAACTAAGTAAAAAGGATTTCAAAAAGATTATTATAATAACAATTGGTAGTCCAATTATGGATATACCTAATAACCAAATACTAAAGATATATAATAAATTAATAATTAAATTATTAGTAAGCTCTATTTTACTATTTAAACTGCCATATTCACTTATAAATGTTTCAAGCGACTCAAATATCGATAATCTATCATTTTCACTTAAAACCGTCATAAATAAGCTTCCTGTAATAATACCAATTATACATATAATACTTAAGAATATTAGTATCTTTTTATCAACGTTTAATAGTTTATCTATTGCTTTTTTCATTATTTCACCTAGTTAATTATATTTAATTAACGTGATAATATTCCATTTTTCCTTAATTTATATTATAATTTATTTAGAGGTGGGGAAAATGAAAAAACTAATATCTAAAATATTAATTATTCTTTTAATAGTAGGAATGTTAGGAACAATGATAATTATTCCAGCCTTATCATTATTTTAAAAAGGTAGCAAATATTTACTTGCTACCTTTTTCTTGGGCTTTTAATAAATCTCTAATTTCTTCTAAAAGTAAAACCTCATCACTCTTTTTAACTTCTTCATCTTTCTTTTCTTCTTCTTTTTTATGCGTTAATTTATTAACGAATTTAATTAAGAAAAAGATACAAGCAGATACTATTAAGAAATCAATAATATTTTGAATAAATAAACCATATTGAATAGTTGCATCTTTAAACTTGATTGATAGGTTAGAAAAGTTAACACCACGTAAGGCTAAACCAATAAAAGGCATTAAAATATTATCTACTAATGAGGTAACTATTTTACCAAAAGCACCTCCCATAATAACACCTACAGCAAGATCCATTACATTACCACGAGCTATAAAAGTTTTAAATTCTTGTATCATTTTAGACATACATACTCCTCCTAATTTTATTATAACAAATTACTATTATTTTACAAGTTATCATTATAACTTGCTAAACGAATAAATCTTTCATAATCTTCACTTATTTCTGTTAAATATTCTTTCTTACGAACATTATCTATCCAATCTTTAGGAATATTATTTGTGCCATAGTAAATACCTGCTATAGAACCTGCTAAAGCCCCAATAGTAGATGTATCTCCTCCAATATTAGTTGTAGCTATTAAACAATCTTTAAAATTATCAGATTTTAAGAAACACCATAAGACACTTTCTAAAGTATCAACGACAAAACTACTAGATTTTATTTCATCAATATCTAATTCATAAATATTACCTACTAATATACGTGAATAATATTGTAAGGTAGCATTACTAAACATACTAAAGTCAACACTTTTTAATTTTTTAATAGCAGCAAACTTGTTATTTCCATTTAAAATAAACATAATATAATGAACGTATATATAACAAGCACATATTGATAATTCATGACGATGGGTAATTGAACATACTTTCTTTATTATTTCATATACTTTTTCTTTTGTTTCTTTTTTAGCTGTTAAATAGAAAACTAAAGGCAGCATTAATTTTAAAGAACTATTACCATTATCATTAATAGAATTCTCACCACATTCATAAGCAGGCTTCTCTCTTTGGGTAAATCTTACCAATGATTTTAAAGTGGATTTACCAATACCAAAGGATTCACTAACAGAACAAAACTTATTACTAGTAAACCAACTAACACAGTTTTCGGCAATATAATCATAGTTAATACCCTTTTTTGTTATAGCGTAAGTAGTTGCTAACATAAGTGATGTACTATCGCCCCATGATCCTTTTGGTAATCCTTTTTTTATACAAGGAGTCATTTTAAGTACAGGATGATCTAATAAATAATCTCGATCTTGATTTTTAGTGATTGTACCTAGGGCATCACCTATCGCACAACCCATAATTCCTTCTTTAACTCGATACATATACTCCCCTACTTTCTTAAATACCTAAATATATTTTATATCTTTTGATTATACTAAGTCAATAAAAAACAACATCTGTTGATGTTGCTTTTAAAACTACAATAAGAATATTTACTTTTCTACACTAGTAAATACATATTTACCATCAGAATTCTTTGTAAAAGTATAAGTATACTTAGTAAATGACTCTTTATTATCATCATCAATAACATAAGATTGTTCAGGTGCTAAATCAGCAACAGCTTTAGCTTTATTAACATCACCATATATCTTGTTATTTGATACTAATCCAACATATACAGTTGCATAGTATAAATTGTTGTCATATGAAATATTACTTATATAAGATACAACTCTTTCTTCATTAACAGTACATGTTTCATTTACATAATAAACAGATTCTGAAGCATCATAGATATATGATGGACATCCATTAATCTTATCAGCATATGTAACACTTTTAGCTCCAAATGTATCTTTAATAGCGTCTTCAACATTATCAATAGTTAAGTATGAACTAACATTTGTAATATTTTTAGCTTTTAAATTATTTATTTGAGCTGGAGTTAAATCAATATTAGTCTCTTGTCCAAAACTACTATTTAATCCAAATTGTAATAGATCATCATTTGAATAATCACTAGCTTGGAAACTATCTTTCTTATATAATTCAATTGTTTTAGGTAATGTCTCAATATTAACGACATGTCCTTTAATTACATTGATGATTGTCTCATCTTTAACTTCTGTATAATTGGTTTCGGCTTCTTCTTTAGCGCCACAACCTGCAGTTAATAATAAAACTAAGAATACAAATACTATTTTTTTAAATTTATTCATCGTTTACCCTCTCTCTTACTCTACATATTAATCATAACACAAAGTAAGTATAAAAGCAATTATTTTTTTAGAGTAGGAATAGACTCTTTAGGTACAACTAAACTAATAATATCCTCTAATAAGTTATCATCTAAAGGTGTTTTAGTATCGATAAATAAATCAGCTACAGAACTAATAATATCTTTTTTTCCACTATTTTTATCACCAATACCAACAAAAGAGGCAAAAGCATAATTTTGACTATAAAATGGTAATTCACTAATACCAATATTTAAGATAATGGCTATACCCTCTCCATTATATAAATCAGCAATGGAACTACCTATATCCGTTGGCTTTATTCCAGCTATTCCTTTTTCTGTATAACTACATGTACGTAGATTTTTAATACTATCATACATTTCATCAGTTGTTAAACCTTCATATAAGGAGGAGTATCCAGATAAAGCCTTATCATCAGTAATTCTTCGTGGTATAAGCAAATCATACTTAGATTGTAGTTTAAGTAGTAATTCTAATTTAGCTTCATTTTCTTCGCCAACTAGAATTAGCATTCTTCTTCTATCCATAGAAATTCCTCCTTTACATACTCTTCCATTTTAACATACTTTTACTTGAAAAGTATAGGAAAAAAGGTAAAAAAATGGTATATTAAGCTTATATTACTATTAAATGAGGTGAAATATGGATATTAAAAATGATGAATTTGTTATTATAGAAATAATACCTAGTAACTTAAAAAGTAAGGAAGGTGTTATAGTTCAACTATCAGCTTTAAAAATTAAAGGATTAAAATTATTAGATCGTTTTGACTATCGATTAAAAGATGAGTATTTACCTTTTCCAGAAATGAAAAAATTTATAAGCTATGATGAAGATATGTTTACTTATGTTAGAAGTGATAATGTCATTTTAAATAAATTTAAATCTTTTGCCAAAGATTTACCTATTCTAATTTTAGATAATATTTATACGCCTTCTTTTTTAGAAGAACTAGATAATAAAAAAGAACTAATACTAGATTATTTAAACTTAGAATATCATAAAGATATCATAGATGAAATAATAAAAAAATATCATTTAGAAAATAGTAATCATATTGTTGATTTATTATATGAAGCTCTTATGATGGAATATTAAAAGGATGAATTAATCATCCTTTTTTTCTGCTTCTTCTAACATATTCGTAATTAATATACCATATCCTCTTTTAGGATCATCAATAACGACATGGGTAACTGCGCCTATTATATAGTTATCTTGAATAATGGGTGAACCACTCATACCTTGAACAATACCACCTAATTTTAATAAACGATCATCTATAACACGAAACATAATATTTTTAGTTTTATCATTTTTATCTATATTAATTATTTCTATTTCATATTTATCTACTTTATTATTATCTAATTCGGTTAACATATAAGCTTTACCTAATTTAATATTATTTATATTTCCTACTTTATATAAATTATTATTACTTATATTATCTATATAATCGCCAAATATTCCTTTATTCGTATTAGAGTCTATATCACCTTTGGTATTATTACTATTAATAGATGCATTCTTTTCACCAGGTGTTCCCCTATCACTAGGTATTATATTAATTACTTTAGAATCAAATATATTCCCTCCTGAACTATCAATAATATAGCCACTTGTAGAATCAATTATTTCATGACCTAAAGCTCCATATATTTTTGTATTAGGATCAATAAATGTTAAAGTTCCTATACCAGCTATTGTATCTTTTAGGTATAATCCTGTTTTACCATTCTTTACTTTTAAATTAGTATTATATAATTTTCCATTTCTAATGTAACCTATATTAATAGTTTCAATACTATTATTAGAAATGTAATTAGTTAAACTCTCAATATTTATATTATCATTACCTTCTAAAGATACAATAATATCTCCCTCTTTAATGGATATATTTGTATCATCATATTTACCTATAACGATAATACCTTTGGTTTTAAGCTTTATACCTATATTTTCCCCACTCGCTATAACATAATCAGAATAAGCATATATGTAACTAGGAATTGTTAAAAGAAGCAATATAATAACTAGTTTAAAACGCTTAAACATACTTCTCCTTTTATAGGTTACATATTTAGTATGAATATCCAATTTAAATTTATACAAAAATAAAAAGATATAAAATCTTTTTATTTAGCAGTTGCTTTAACTAATTTAGCTTGAACAACAATACGATTCCCTTTATAATCTTTACAAGTTGATAGTGTTAAAAATTTATCAGTTGTCGATGCATTAGTATCAAAATTATATATACTACGTGATTTCATTGTATCTATCCATTTTTGGAAAGCTTGATTATTTTCAAAATTATGTGTTAAATAATATGCTTCCGCAGGTACAACATATACAGAGAATACTTTCCATAATGTATTTTGAGTTGGTGTAGCTAGCTTAATAATATAATTATCAGGATTAGTATACCATTCTTTATTTAATACTTTAGATAAACTACCAAACATAACTTGATCAGTACGTCCATGTCCATATATAACAGTATTCTTTTTAAAATTAGTAAAATCAGAACGATAATCACCAAATATCCATCCTGCTACATTAGATTTACGATTAAAAGAACGATTTAAATAATAATTATTATCTCGATGTTGAACTACAGGATAATTAACATTAGTATTATTAACATATAGCCACGCTACTGTCTCACTATTAGTCTTTTTTAATTTATTAAAATCAACATTAATCATCGCTGTATTCATATAATTCCAATAATCAGCACCATATTTATTCTTTTTTTGAACTTGTGGCGTTTTGGTATCATCAGCTACAGTATAGCTTTCTTCAGGAATAGGTTCTAAAGGAACTTCTTCTTCAGGTTCTTCTTCTATTAATGCTTCAGCAATAATATCATCTATTTCATCTTGAGTTTCTTCCCCTGTTTTATGCCATTCTTGCAACATACCAAGACAACTAACAAAGCCAACAACAGATACTACCATAATAATCATATATACATTTAAAACACGATTATTAAATAAAAAATCAATTGGTGAACGACGATGTCGTTTATTAGACTCTCTAATACTAGCATATACAATATCTTTATTATTAGTATAATCTAACCAATTTTGTGATAAAAATACATCATTACTACTTTCATCATTAGTACGAAGTAAATCATTTAAGGAAACTTTATGAAATTTTCCATTTAATTTTTTAATAGTATTAGTTACTTCAAACATAGCTTGTTTATTAAAAATGTATCGAGCACTAGGATCAGTCATTTGTTTAATATAAGGATCATTAATAATATTTTCAAATTGACATATAATCTCTAATATCTCATCAGAATCAACAATTTCTCCAATACGTATTTTATAATTAATGGTATTAATAAAAGTATCTAAGATAACTTTAGTATTAAATATTGATGCATTTTGATATTGTGGAAATAAATGTACTAATTTCTCTAATGATACATATGTAACACGATCATGAACGATACTTTCTTTTAAATAAATAATCTTTTTAGAATTGACAGCTACAAAAAAAGCAAAGCGCATATTCGCTAATTGAACTGTTTTAATTATAACGCATTCTTCTTTTTGATATAAAATTGCTTTCTTCATATCATCACCATCTATAATATTGTATCACAAATAATACATAAAAAAAAGAGCATAGCTCTTTTTATGCATGTTGTTGATTTAATTTAAAGATACTAAATCCTGCTAAAATAACTGTACCAATTAATCCAGCAACAATAAGTGTAATATTCATATCAGCTGTAACTGGAATTGGAGAGTTATACATTGTAACTGTTTTTTCAACTCCACCATCAGGTGTAACTTCAAATTCAATTACGTCATCACTAATACCATATCCAGCAGGAGATTTAGTTTCAATTAAAGTATATTTACCTTCTTTTAAATCTTTTAAATAATGTGGTTGTGTAGTAGAAACCCATTGATCAACTACATTACCATTAGCATCCTTAACTACTAAAGTAGCACCTGGTACTTCTTTTTCATTAGTAATATCTTTCTTACTTATTTTAATTAATGTATTATCTGGAATTGGTGTATTATACATTACAACTGTTTCTACTTTACCATCATTTGTAACTGTGAAACTTACTGTCTCTGTAGATAATAAATATCCTTCTGGAGCAATTGTTTCAGTTAATGTATATTTTCCAGGTGTTAATGTTTGAATATAATGAGGAGTTGTTGTAGATGTCCATTCATCAACAACTTTTCCTAAAGCATCTTTTAATACTAGATGTGCACCTGGTAATTCAGCTTTAGTTGTAACATCTTGTTTACTAATTTTAACTTTTGTTGGATTCTTTGTATTAGTTAATTTAACTTCAACTGTTTGTCCAGCTTTTAAAGTAACATTAATATTTGAAGATTTAATATATCCAGCAGGAGCTGATTCCTCAATAATAGTATATGTACCTAAAGCTAAATTATTAATTGTATATGGGTTATTATTAGCATCTGTTGTCCATGTACCAACAACTTGGCCACTTGAATTTTTAACAGTAATTTTAACACCACTTAATTTTACTTCAGAACCACTTGATACATCAACTTTTGTAACTCTAAGTGAACCCTTTGGAGCTATTGTAACAGATGTTTCTGCAGATAAAGGTGTTGAATTATTAAACATTAATCCAATATTTTGTAAATTAGCAGTACCTGCTACATAACGATAAACTTTGTTAACTAAACCTGTAGATGAAACTCTAACTTTAATTGTCATGTTAGCTCCAACTTTGCTAGTTGGTATTGTAACTTGGAATTTAGTTCCAGGATTTAATTTAACTCCATTATTATTTGACTTACCATTTACTAAAATTTTTGCATCAGCAGGAGCATTAATTAAAGTAACAGTAGCTTGTTTATATCCTTGTCCTCCAACTGTCATAACAGGACTTACATAAGTATTACCATCACTTGATAAACTCATAGCTCCTCCACCAGATACTGAAATCTTAGGAGTAACTAATTTATAACTTTTAGCAGCATTATATAATTTTAAAGCAGCACTACCAATATGTCCTCCTGAATTAAGACTACTTGGGCTTAATGAACCTTGAGCCATCCAAATAGCTAATTGTGTAATATAATATTTTTCATCATTAGAATATCCTGATGCAGGTAAAATACTTGTATTCCAATTAGAACCATTAAAACCATTATTTAAAATATATACTAAAGCTGGTGTTGTAAGCTCTTGATCTAATTTTAAAATGGCACCATTTTGTGGGGCACTTAATACTTTATTTAAACAGTACCCAACTCTTGTTCCTGCAGTTGTTTTTACTTCCTTATAAGAAGTTGTGGAACCACTATATTGATCAACACCATTTAGTGATCTCTTATAAAAAGTAATTGAACTGTCTACGGCATTTGCATTGCTAACATTAAGTAGCATAAATACAGCAATAACAAATAAACCTAAAATTCTTTTAAAATTTTTCATTTTACTCTCCTCCACACTACTAAAAAAATAATATCACAAAACATATTCAATGTCAACGTAAAAATTATTATATATCAAAGACTATTCCTCAATTTTAAAGTCTTCTAAGTCGCCATTTTCTTTAACAATTTTATTAACTTGTTCTTCGATATTTTTTAATTTGTCATCACATTCTTTTACTAGCTTCATCGCTTTAGTATATTTTTCTATTGAAGCATCTAAATCAATTTCTCCAGACTCTAATTCATTAACGATTTTTTCTAATTCTTTCATCTTTTCTTCAAAAGATTCTTCTTTTTTAGCCATTATGTTCCTCCTTTACTGTTTTTAATACCTTAGCTTCAATTTGTCCATTAGCTAATGTTACATTTATATTATCATTTTCTTTTATTTGATCGATACTTTTAATTACTTTATTTTCTTTATCCATAGTAATAGCGTATCCCCTTCTTAAAACATGAATAGGGCTTACTAATTCTAATTTCTCTGTTAAATTATTTAACTTATTAATTTTCTCTTTATATATAACTTGTGGATTATTTAAAACGTAATTAGCTTTTATATGTTCTAAGTGTTGACGATAATTTTCTGTTCTTTTAAGAATATAATTATTAATTTTTTCAATAATCATATCTAACTTTTGTTTTTTTGAATCAAACATTATCATTGGACTTTTCAAAACATAAGAACTTTTAAATGAATCAATTAATAATCTTTTATAATTAATTATCTTATGCATGGCTTCTTTAGAACGTATATTTAATTGGTTAATATATATTAATAAGTCATTTAGATTAGGTACAGCCATTTCAGCTGCTCCTGTAGGTGTAGGTGCACGCAAATCAGCAACAAAATCAGCTATCGTAAAATCTATTTCATGTCCTACAGCACTTATAATAGGAATATGTGATGCAAAAATAGCACGTGCAACTTTCTCTTCATTAAAAGACCATAAGTCTTCAATAGATCCTCCTCCACGTCCAACAATTAATACATCTAAATCATATGTGTTAGCTAAATTAATCTTATTTACGATATCATCAGCTGCATACTCTCCTTGTACTAAACAAGGAAATAAGATTGTTTCACATATAGGATATCTTCTTTTAATTGTCGATAAGATATCCTTAATAGCTGCTCCTGTAGGTGCTGTTACAATTCCAATACGATGAGGATATTTAGGAATAGGTTTCTTATATTTTTGATCAAATAATCCTTCTTTTTCTAAATCAGCTTTTAATTTTTCATATGCTAAATAAAGATTACCTAAGCCATCTTCTTGCATATCATCGACATATATTTGATAACTACCTGTAGCTTCATATATACTTATTCTTCCACTAACTAGTACTTTCTTACCATCACAAGGCGTAAAAGTTAATTTTTTAGCATAACTAGAAAACATAATAGCGTTTATTCTACTAGTTTCATCCTTTAATGAAAAGTATAAATGTCCTGTTGTATGCCCTTTAAAATTAGATATTTCACCCTTTAAAAAAACAGTTCTTAAATGCTCATTACGATCGAACTGGTCTTTTAAATATCTATTAATTACGGATACTGATAAGTATTTACTATTATTCATTATCCACCTTTTCATGATATATCTTATCAAGAACACCATTAATCATTTTACGTACATCATCATCACTATATAATTTAGCTAAATCAACAGCTTCATTAATAACAACAACAGGAGGTGTACTTGTATATAATAATTCATATATACCTAATCTTAAAATAGCTTGATCAGTGAATCCTAATCGTGATATTGTCCATTTATTTAGATATTGATTAGCTTTTTCATCAAGTTTATCTATATTAGTTAAAACACCATATACAGAATCTCTTACAAAGTCATTATCGATATCTAATACTTCATGAATTATATCATCAACGTTATAAGCAATTTTATTACTATTATAAACGTTTATTTGATAAAGGATTGTCATAATCTTTTTTCTTAATTCACTACGAGTTATCTGTTCCATCGAATCACCTACACTAATTTTAGCACAATAATAAAAAAATGAGAAGTCTCATTTTTTAAGAACAATTTTTATTTAATAAAATTTTATTCTGTAGGAACACTTTGGCAGTTGTTTTCAACAATTTTTGTTAATTCATCATTAAAAGTTGTTTCAGTATCTGTATCATCACTTTTTTTAACACTAATTTTAAATTGACTATCCATTCTGGTTATTGAATTAGTACATTTTAAAACACTAATCATTTCTTTTGGTACTAAAACACCTAGCTGCTTTGTTGAAGAATCAAATTTATTAGATACAACGGCATTTATAATAAAAGGTGTTTTTTCTTGAGAACTATTAATTTCATTTCCTTTGAGATAAATATTAATATAATCACCTTCATTTAATACAATACCATCTAAATTATCTACAAAATGATCTTCATCAATAAATTCAGCTAAATATCCTTTTTCAATATATTTCATTGCAACAGTTTTTTCTTTATTATTAGCTTCTTTAGTATCATTATGTGTTGTTAAGTAAAAATATCCTACGATTGCTCCAATAATAATTAATATAGCTAAAACAATCCATATTCTTTTTTTCATAAAATTACCTCCTAAATGTTTATGGTTATTTTTTAAAATGATAGTTCTATCTATTTCAAATAAGCAAACACTCCTTTCTATTAATTAAATCATACAAATAATTTTTGTAAAATAAAAGAAAGGAGTCGTTGCCCCCCTTCTTTAACCATTATAAATACTATATTTACAAACATTGTAATTTTATTCAATAACATTGTTTATATCGTGCTTTTTAGGAAACTCTAAAAAAGTATCATCATGATTATCTTTTCGAATAAAGAAAGATTTATTTGAGTAACCTTTTACAAGTTTTATTTTTACATCTTCTGATTTATTATTATAAAAAACCTTTATATATAGATTGTTTTTTATATCATTCATATTATTAAAGTCAAAATATTCTTCATATTTATAAGTATCACTAATTATACCACCATCATTATTATTTGAGGTATAAATTACCCTTTTTTTATTATCATCTAAATAATATAATTCAATTTTATCTACAGGTGTACCATCTCTTAATGTTATATCATTAAAATCTAAATAAACTGTTTCCCTGGATGTTACTAGAATACCATTTAAATCAAAATTTTTGCCAATTGCTAGTAAAAGATCAATATTAACAGAATTATAGAAAGTAAAAAAGTAGTTTAATAAGAATAAAAATATTAGAACAAAGAAAACTAATAATAATATTTTTAAATTTTTAATCTTCTTACTTTTTCTTTCATTTTGTAATAAGATTTCATAAGTTACTTTTTCAACTTCAGATGAAACTTTGGTCTTAGGTAATTTCTTACCAATTAATAATTCGTTAATTGATAAATTAAAAAGTGTACTTAAATCTTGAAGCATTTCTAAGTCAGGTGTGTTAATCCCTCGTTCCCATTGTGATATTGCTTGTCTTGAAACATTTAAGGAATCAGCTAAATCATTTTGACTCATCTTTTTTTCTAAACGAAGTTCTTTGATAAAATTACCTATTTTTTCTTTGTCCATATTAATCTAACTACTTTCGAATTTATAAGAGATTATTTTAAAATAGCATTTAAACTGTTTCTAATACTTTCAAGTTCTACAAATTTCTTATTTCTTATCTTACGATCACGTGCTAAAGTTCTAATTAATTTAAATACTGTAAGAACAAAAGCAAGTAAGATAAACAATGAACCTAAAACATAATCATCAGTTACTAATAGGTATATACCGACACATAATAAAGCAAAAGAAAGAATAATCGTAAACATAATAATCATATTATTTTGATATTCATTTTCTAATGTTGTAATTTTTAACTTAAGATAATCAATTTGTTCTTGTTTAGTCATCTTAAGTTTATCCATTTGTTCAACGATATTATTATATACTATTTCATTTTTATTTTTTTCATCGCCACTAATAGCTATATTTAATATATCTTTTTCCATATCCTCATCCCCCATTAATTAATAATATTCTATCATAAAAATAAATAATTGTATATATTTATTCATCAATTAGGCCCTCTAAATATCCAAATATTTTGGTTAAAAGTGTACTAACTAAATCACTAATCGTATAAGATATTCTTTTGCCTGTATCAGCAATTTTATTATTATAATCCGTTTTTTCTTTAATAATATAATCTTCTACATCTACTTCTTTACCATCTTTTACATCTTGTTCAAACTTCATTATTTGTTCTTCTGTTAAAGTCATTTTCTGATAATTTTCATATTCATAGTATCCAGACATCCCACAAAAATATAAGGTTAAATAAGTTATTAATAATAAATTAAAGATAATTTTTAATATTTTAATTTTATCCATGTAAATATTCTCCGATTATTTCACTTAAAAGATTAATAGTATTAGATACTTCTTCAAAAGTATTATAGTTACCTCCTAACTCAATTAAAATAATATTACGTGCTAAATCTTGATTATATATACCATTATTATTTTTGCCTCCCTTTAATAATACTCCTCTTGTTAAGGATGAATATTTCTTTTTAATTAGATTATTTATTTGGGTTGCTAAAGCATAATTTTCTTTATAATTTTTATGTTCTTCTCCTACAACAAACATAATTTTAGCGTATTTTTTATTATTAATGGTAATTGTTGATGCATCTTTACTTATAGCGTCACGATGTAAATCAATAATAAGATTAGGCTTATAATTTTTAATAGCGTCTTGAACAAAAAATTTACTTGCATAATAACTATAATTATAACTAATATTATTAGTACGCATAAACTCCGTTATATTTGTTTTCTCAACATATGTTTGAATATTATATTTAGCTAATCCTTCTTTTAATAAATGAGCTGCATCTAAGACTGTTTTTCCTTTTTGATAGGCCTCTGTTTGATGTGTATTATAAATATAGACAATACTTTTATTATTTATCTTATAATACATTACTTGCTCATTATAGTCTTTTATTTCATAACTTAATAACTGACTAGGCTTATTAATTGTATTATTACTAACATACTCTTTATATTCTTTAATCTTATTATGTTTAAATAAATAATTTAATATAGAGCTATTAAATAGTAAGATAATACATAATTTAATTACAATATAAGAAATTAATAAGATAATTAAATATTTAATAATAATATCATGACGTAATTTTCTTTTAGTCTTAAAATGTTTCGTCATACCATCACCATATTATTTATATAATAAATTAATTAAAAAATATGTCAAAAAAACTATATATTATGCATATATAGTTTCTTCATCATCACTTACTTCTTCTTTTAATAACAGATCAATTAATGCTTTTAAATTTTCTACTTCACCATGAGAATATTTACGAATATCTTCACTAGTATTTTTTAAGACATAACCTGTATTTTCTTGCATCATTTCTAAATCGTTATTCTCACGTCCTAAAATATAAATATCCGATTTATCTAAATGATAGTATTCTTTTAAATATTTCAATGCTTCATTTTTATTTACATCATTATCAATAATATTTAACCAATTATCATTAATATGTCCATGAATAGAAGGAAATTTTAATACAATTGAATTTAATAATATTTCAGCTTTTACTTTATCATATGGTCGCGCTACTATCCCATTAGCATAGCTATCTGTATTTTGAACAAAACCATGACTAGTATCAATAAAAACCTCTAAAATATTATCATCTTCTTTTAACATATTAACAATAGGTCTTACTACCTCTTGTTTAATATCTTTACGATATATAACATTAAAATAGCGATCAAAGATAACAGCTCCATCATTACATATATAGTATGATGCTTCAACATCTGATAAAGCTAATTCTTCAGCTACATAATTAATAGGTTTATCTGTCGCAACTATAAATAAATTACCTTGTTGCGTAAATTTTTGAATAGTATTAACGAGTTCTATATCCTCATTAAATTTAATACCACCATCTATATCACTAACCAACACTTTCATCATATCACCTAACTTGTTAAAAAATAAGAAATATAATCTCCCAAATTATGGAATGTATCAATAATTAAATAGTATTTATTTTTAAGCCAACGATATTTAGCTTGACTTACATCAACAATTACTAAATAATTATCATCTACTTGAATGCATTCAATCTCTGTTTTATATCTTTTAAATTTAGCTGCGACATCTTTACCAGTTAAATAGTCAGAATGACCATATATATATACTTTAGTATTACATACATATATACTGTTGGCAGCTAAATACTTATAATAATCATATAAATTATTTAAATCAATAATAATATATTCTATAGATTTCTTTTTAAATAAAGAGCAAAATTTCTTTATTTTAACTGATTTACCATTATCCGTTTTAATTCTTTTACTTTTTGAAAAGAGTTTTCTTTTTACGGGACGTGATAATTCATATAAACCCACTTTTTTATTACTTTTTAAAACACTAATTATTTTTTTATCAGTAACACCAATACATAAAGTATTGCCTTCAAAATTTCTTAAGTCCTGTAATAATCGTTTCATAGACACCTACTTTACTATGTCATTGATTATGTAACTAGTACATAATAATCCTGCTGTAGCAGGCACAAAGGAATTAGATGGTATAACCTTAGTATCTTTAACAACACTCTCTTCATCACTACATACTACATAAATATCTTCTTTGATATTATTATCTTTAACATATTTACGTAATCTTTTCGCAATAGGATCATAATTAGTATCTCTTAATTTCATTACTTTTAAACGTTCAGGATGCATCTTATTACCTGTTCCCATTGAACTAATTAATTTAATATGATTATTAACGCAATAACTAATTAAAGCTGCTTTAGTATTTATGGAATCACAACAATCAATTACATAGTCAATAGGATTAACAAATAATGAAGGTATATCCTTATCCGTTATATATTTATTTATTTTATGAATAATCAAATCAGGATTAATATCTTTTAATCTTTTTTCAAAAGCATCTGTCTTATTAAGACCAATATTACTTCTTAAAGCTATCATCTGTCTATTTAAATTAGTTATATCAATAACATCATTATCGACAATAGTAACTTCTTTAATACCACATCTTGCGATACTTTCTAAAGCATATCCCCCTACTCCACCTAAGCCTAGAACAAGTACATGTAGCTTTTTAATATCGTTTATTTTATCATTTACAAGTAATTCTAAGCGTTCAGTCATGGTATCATCTCTTATTCACATACATATATATTTTATCACAGGATTATATAAAAAAACAAGTAAGATATACTTACTTATTTTTCAAATTGTGAGTTATATAAATTAGCATAGAATCCATTCTTTTCTAATAACTCATCATGCGTACCTTGTTCAACGATATTTCCTTCTTGCATTACGAGTATTAAATCAGCATTACGAATCGTAGAAAGACGATGCGCAATAATGAAGGAAGTACGTCCGACAGTTAATTTATCCATAGCTTTTTGAACTAATTCTTCAGTTCTAGTATCAACGTTTGATGTAGCTTCATCTAAGATTAAGAATGGAGCATCTTTTAACATACCACGGGCTATAGTCATTAACTGTTTTTGTCCTTGACTAATAGAATCGCTATCGGTTAATTTAGCATTTAATCCTCCAGATAAAGTACGAATAAAATGACTTACTCCTACTGTTTTACAAGCTTTAAAGATATCTTCATCACTTAATTCAGTATTATTAAATTTTAAGTTATCGCGTACTGTACCATCGAATAACCATGTATCTTGTAATACCATAATAAATAAATCATGAATATTTTCACGGGTTAATTTCTTAGTCGAAACACCATCTATTAAGATATCACCATCATCAATATCATAGAATTTCATTAGTAAATTAACCATTGTTGTTTTACCTGCTCCTGTAGGGCCAACAATAGCTATCTTCTGTCCAGGTTTTATTTTAGCATTAAAGTCTTTAATAATAGGTTTTCTCTTATCATAACTGAATTTAACATGTTTAAATTCAATTGCACCTTTAACTTTTTTAGCATCTAAATAGTTTTCAAAACTATCTTCATTTGGCATTTCATTTTCATCCAATAATTCAAAGACACGTTCAGACGCAGCCGCTGTTGATTGTAAGAAAGTTAAGGCTTGGGCCATTTGTGATAATGGATTAGTAAATAAACGTACATAGATCATGAAAGCTACAATTACACCAAAAGATATAATATCATTCATAGTAAGAAGAGCGCCAACTATACATACAGCAACATAACCAAAATTACCTACAAAACCCATTATTGGTTGCATAAGACCTGATAAAAATTGACTTTTACGATTACATGTAAATAATTTATTATTTAAATTATCAAATTCTTGACTTGCTTCTTCTTCACCGTTATAGGCTTTAACAACATTATGGCCTGCATATATTTCTTCAATATGGCCATTTAAGTTACCTAACTCTACTTGACGTGCTGTAAAATACTTTTGTGATTTACGTAAGATAAGTCCCATAAAAGCAAAACCAAGTAGACTTGCAACAATAGCTGTAATAGCCATTATATAATTGGTATAAAACATCATTATAATAGAACCTATAAATAATGTAAGACTAGTTACCATGACTGATAAGCTTTGATTTAAATGCATTGAAATAGTATCGACATCATTAGTAATACGTGATAAAACATCTCCTGTTTCATGATTATCAAAATAACTTAAGGGAAGAATATTTATCTTATCACTAATGCGTGTTCTAAGACTTTTAGCAAACTTATTAGATATCGTACTTAAAATAAATGTTTGAATATAACTAAATATAGCACTTGCTATATAGAAAATAGCAAGTAATAGTGCTAATCTTTTAACACCTTCAATATCCATTTTAGGCTTTATTTCATCATAGATAGGTTTAGGTAATGTATCAAGTTCTACTAAAAAATTATTTTCATCTTTTGTAGCATTACTTAATACTTGTTGAAACTTTATCTTATCTTCATTAGATATATTAGGATCACTCATTATTTTCGTGACTGTTTCTTCATTAATATTAGGAGTTATACCTCCTGTAATAAGATCAGTTAAATCAGATAATTTATTAGGAGAAATTAAGGCTAATATAGCACTTGTCATAGCAAGTAATAATGCTACTGATAAGAAAACACGCCAAGGCTTTAAATTACTTAGAAGTCTTTTGATTGAGCCTTTAAAATCTTTTGATTTTTCATAATTACGCATCATTCTAGGCATTTTCTAATTCCTCCTTTGAAAGTTGTGATAAAGCAATCTCTTTATATACTTCACAATTTTTAAGTAATTCTTTATGAGTACCAATACCAACACAACGTCCTTCATCTAAAACAACAATTTTATCCGCATTTAAGATTGTTCCAATTCTTTGAGCAACAATCATGATAGTAGCATCCTTCATATTCTTTTTTAATTCTTTACGTAAGATAGAATCAGTCTTATAGTCTAAAGCACTAAATGAATCATCAAAGATATATATTTCAGGATCACGAGCTATCGCACGCGCTATAGATAATCTTTGTTTTTGTCCTCCAGATACGTTAGTACCTCCACGCGCTATATGGCTATCTAAACCATCAGCCATTTCAGAAACAAATTCTGTAGCTTGCGCTATATCAATAGCTCTTTTAATCTTATCTAGACTAGGTTTTTTATTACCATTATTTCCATAAGCAACATTATCTTTAACAGATGCTGTAAACATGAAAGCTTTTTGTGATACATACCCTATTTTATTATGTAAGGCTTCTTGTTTATATTCTTTAACATCAACACCATCTATTAAGATACTTCCTTCTGTTACATCATAAAATCTAGGTACTAAATTAATTAAGGTACTTTTACCACTACCTGTTGATCCTATAAAAGCAATTGTTTCTCCTTTATTAACTTTAAATGATATATCATGTAATAAATATTCATCAGCATCAGGGTATTTAAAAGATACATTTTTAAATTCAATTTCTCCTTTAACACCATCTAATCCTTTTTCACGATATCCATCAACAATATTAATTTTTTCATCTAATACTTCATTAATACGTCCTGCTGATACTTGAGCTCTAGGCCATATCATAAAGATCATAGCTAACATTAAGAAAGACATAATAACATTCATACCATAACTAGAGAATACAACCATATTACCAAATAAAGTTATCTTATCTAACATACTAGCTTTCATAATTAAGAATGCTCCAATAAAATATATTCCTAATGTTAAGAAATGCATTACTAAATTCATTATAGGATTTAATATTGCAAAGCATCTTTGATTAAATAATTGAGTACGTGTTAACTTATCATTAACTTCTTCAAAACGTTTTTCTTGAAAAGCCTCAGCATTAAAAGCTCTTATAACACGTATACCTGTTAAATTTTCTCCTGTAACAGCATTAATACGATCTATTAATCTTTGTACTATTTTAAAACGTGGTAAGACAATAATCATTAATGTTATAACAGTCGATAATAATATAACTACTCCTGCACCTGTTAAGGCACTCCACTCTAAACTCTTATTAATTATTTTAGATATAGCCCAAACAGCCATAATAGGCGCTCTAATTAACATTTGAAGTCCCATACCTATTAACATCTCTACTTGGGTAACATCATTAGTCGTTCTTGTAATTAAACTACTAGTCGAAAACTTTTTAATTTCTTCCATTCCAAATTCTTCAACTTTTTCAAATATTTCTTTACGAAGAGTACGTGAAAAAGAAGAACTAATTAAAGAAGCAAAATAACCTACAATAATAGCTGATATTAAACTACCAAAAGCACATAATAGCATATACATACCTTGTGTTAAAATATCACTCATTTTACTTCCTGATGTTTGTACAAGACGTGTAATTTCACTCATATAATCTGGAAGTTTTAAATCTAACCATACTTGAAAAGCTACTAAAGCTACACATATTACAACACATATTAAGTCTTTATAATTTAATTTTCTAAATAATTGAAACATAAATCCTCCTTAGCTTATTCCTTTCTTTATTATTTCTAATTGACGATAATAAAGATTTTTAACTTTATCATAATCTAAATTAAAAATATAATAACCAGTTAAGTGATGTATTAAAGTATTAGATACCATATCTAATATACATTTAACTTCTTCAATATCTTTAAAATCATGATGATATTTATCTTGGCATACTTTAATTAATTCATTTACTTGATTAAATTCTAAATTAAATATTTTATTTTCAATATTATGATTTAAACCAATAAGGAATTTCTTAATTAAAATACCATGCTCACCCTTATCAATATAGGCAGTAATATCTTCAAAGACTTTTTTAGCGGCATCAGTTATATCATCATTACTATTTTTAATTTTATCAATAATAAAGTCCAATAAAAGTTTATGATATTTATTAAATATATATAAATATAAATCTTCTTTATCATTAAAGTATAAATAAAAGCTTCCTCTTGGCATTCCTATACTCTGAATAATACGATTAATAGATATTTCATCATAAGTATACTTAGAAAATTCTTCAAGAGCAGCTTTTTCTAATCTTTCTCTTTTATCATCAGATAAATTAGCCAGTGTCTTTTTAGTCATAACATCACCTTAACCGAACAAATATCATTATACACTGACAACTTGTCATAGTCAAGAATAATTTTTCTATTTATTTTTTAATCTGTAATATGTTATAATGTTTATGGTGATTATATGAAACGCAAATTAATATTAGTCTTACTTATGAGTATCTTCCTTTTAACAGGTTGCGAAGAAGAAAAAATAGAATTAACCAAAAATCTATCTAGTACTATAGATATCGATGATAAAGACGCTAAACTAGTTTGTACAACTGATTATGATTATACTGAATTAGATTATGTAATAGGTTCTAAATATGTTGTTTTTGCTGATAATGATGGCAATGTTACGAAAGTTGTATCTCGTGAAATAATTGAATCTAATGATCAAGAAAAGTTAGATCAATTTGAAGAATATTTAAATGAAAATCATACAGCTGCTAGTGAATATAATGGATATGAACCTAAAGTTGTAAGAACAGCTAATCGTGTAACTTCTGATGTAACAATTGATTATGAACAATTCGATATGGAAAAATTTGTCGAAGACAATGTCGAAGTAGGAAAAGATATAAAAGTAATGACTATTGATAAAATAGAAAAACAATATGTATCATTAGGCGCTACATGTGAAAAAAAGTAAAGATTAATCTTTACTTTTCTTATACCCTTTAAATAGTATTTTCCCTACTTGATCAAAAGATGAATTATCTGTTAAAACGATATCAAAATATTTTTGATATAATTTTAAATTACCTTTATGAGCAAAACCTATATTAAAAGTATGAAGTTTACCTGCCATATTAATATCACTAGGTAAATCACCAAATAATAAACCATATGCTTCTATATCTATTGGTAAATTAATTGTTTCTTTATTAAAACTATGAATAATAGGATGATCTAGTCCTATTATTTTATTATCTTTAGTTAATACTCTATTAGCTAGTATAAAGACGTTATCTCTTAAGGCATTATATCTATTTAAAACATCTAAAATAGGTTCTATTAATCCTGCACTTATAATATATATAGGAATATTTAATGCTTCCATATTTCGAACAAAATTAGCAAAATCATGTCTTAATTTAATTTGATTATCTTCATTAATAATTCTATTGTAATAACGATAATCAATGCCATGCTTACTAAATAATCCTACTTGTTCATTAGGCCATATAGCAAGCATTATATTCTTTTCTTCTTGATCCATTTGATGATCTAATTCAATAGGACGATATTTTTGAAATAATAAATCGGTATCCTCTTTAAACTCTTTACTTACCAACCTACTATTAGCAAACACACCCCAAGATGTTGTACTTTCTCCTAAAGATATCGTTCTATCAAAATCACATAAAACAAAAGAAATAGGTTTTAATAATAATTTTTTATTTAAATATATCATAATATACCTCAAGTCTAAAAAAAGAATTATTAAAAATTCTTTTTCTATTTTAACATAATTATACATTTAAAATAAATAGTTCAATAGCTAATTCAGGATTAATTTTACCTGTCTTAATATCTAAATCTAAATTAGCTAAATTCTTTAAATACTTTAATAAGACTTTCTCAGGATATCTTTTAGAACTTTCTAGTGCTAATTTAACAGGATAAGCATGAACACCTAATAATTTAGATATTTCATTATTATTCATACCCTTTTTATTTAAGATAACTACTTGATACATTAAACGAAACTTACTAGCAAGTAAACCAATTATATTACTAGGATTTTCATTATTTTTTAATAACTCATAATAAGTTTTTAAAGCCTCATCTTTTTTCTTACTAATTATATTATCAATAAATTTATAGATATTTGTATCGATATTATCAATTGAACAAGCTAAAATATCTTCTTTAGTTATTTCTTTTTCATCATATTTATAAGTTTTTAATTTTTCTATTTCTTGAACTAAAATACCTGTATCCATGCCTACACGATCCATTAATAAATGTAGATTTAAATCATTAATCTTATATCCATCTAATAACTTTTTAGCTATGATAATAGGTTCTACTTTATTACATTCAATTATTACGCCATTATCTTTAAGTTTCTTCGTAATCTTTTTTGTATTATCTATCGTTTCGTTATGACTAATAATAATTAAGATTGTACTAGGATTATAATTCGTTATATAATCTAGTAACATATTAATATCTTCCTCTTTATTAGGTAAACGATTAAAATAATTACAATTATCAATAATATTTATTTTTTTATCTTCAAATAGAGATATCGTCTGACAATCATCTATAATACTTTTTATACTATCAATCGTTAAATCATAGTGATTAATACTTAAATCATCTATTTTTTCTTTTTTTATTATTTTATCTATTTCATTATTTATTAAAAAATCTTCTAAGCCATATAATAGATAATTCATATTATCACCTAATTAAATTATAACACAAAAAGGAGTTATATTAACTCCTTTTATTTTAAGTCTTCTAATTTAACACTAACTAGTTTACTAACACCAGGTTCTTGCATTGTAATACCATATAATATATCAGCATATTCCATTGTTTTCTTTTTATGCGTAATAATTATAAATTGAGTTTTCTCTTTTAAGCCTCTTATATAATCACCAAATGATTCAACATTAACTTCATCTAAAGCTGCCTCAACTTCATCTAAAACACAGAAAGGCACAGGTCTTGATTTAAGAATAGCAAATAATAAACTAATAGCTGTAAATGTCTTCTCTCCTCCTGATAAGGCACTAATACTTTTTAATGTCTTACCTGCTGGTGATGCTGTTATCTCAATACCAGACTCTAAGATATTACTAGGATCAGTTAACTTAAGTTTAGCTTCTCCTCCTTTAAATAACTCTTTAAAGGTAGTTGCAAAATTAGTATTAATTAAATCAAAAGTACTCATGAATTTCTCTTTCATAACATTATCCATCTCTTCAATGATTTCTAATAACGTATTTTCTGCTTTAACTAAATCTTCTTGTTGTTTAATTAAAAACTCATATCTTGTACTAACACGATCATACTCTTCAGGAGCTGTCGCATTAATAGGTTCTAATTCGCGCATTTGACGTTTTAAAGTACTAATTTTATTCTTAACTAATGTGACATCCATATCTAATTTATAATTAGCTTTAGCGTGCTCATAAGTCATACTATATGTCTCATTTAAATCATTTAATAAATTATCTAATTTAACATCACTACGATTTATTTCAATTTCTATTTCTTTTAATTCATTATTTTTTTCATTATACTTACTATTATCTTTCTTTGATGAATACTCAATATTTTCAAGTTCATTATTAAATTTAATAAGTTCATTCTTAAAATTATTTAAAGTATTATTAATCTCATTACGTTCATTAATAGCTTGATAATATTCTTCTAATACTTTATCTTCTTCATCACTTAATGTATCATTAAGGATGTTTTGTGATCCTTGAATAGAATTATTTAAACTATTTAATTTATCAATTAAATCACTAATATAATTATTTTTATTATTAAGTTCATCTTTACTTAACATATAGTTTTTATTAATTAAGTATAATTTATCTTCTTCAGATTTTAAATTATAATCATACTCATTTAAAGTATTTTCAATTTCTTTAATCTTATCTTCAATCTCATTACTATATTTTAAGCAATTTTCTAATTCATATTTTTCGGAAATAATATTCTTTTGAATAATATTTCCACCTGTTAAAGAGCCTCCAACATGGAATAATTCACCATCTAATGTTACCATACGATAACGATAATTAATAGCTTTATTAATAGCATTAGCATTATCTAAATTATCGATAACTAAAACATTTCCTAACTGATTTTTAATAATATTATCATAAATATTACTTGTATGAACAAGATTAGAGGCAATATCAATAAATCCTTTATATTTTTTAACAATACTTAAAGTAGCACTATCGACTTCTTTAGCTTTAATTATATTTAAAGGAAAGAAAGTAGCTCTTCCATAATTATTACTCTTTAAATAATTAATAGCTTCTTTAGCTGATGCTTCATCATCAACAATAATATTATTAATAGCAGCTCCTAAACTAGTCGTAATAGCTTTAGAATACTTCTCATCAACTTCTAAGATACTACCTATATTACTATGTATACCTTTAAGACGAGGATTATTTAAGATATTACGTACTGAACTAGGTAAACTATTACTATTATCTATACTTTCTCTTAAACTATTTATTTTATTATTATTAGTATTTAAAAGACGTACTTGTTGTGATAACTCAATCTCTTTTTGATGCTTAAAATTATTAATATCATTAATCTTTTTTTCTAATAATACTTTATTACTATTAAGTTCTTTACATTTATTTTCAATATTAGTTGCTTCTAATTTTAAACTATCTATTTCATTAGTTACTTTTAATACTTCTTCTTTTAATTCAATAATTTGATTATGAACTTTGGTATTATCGACATCATATTTTTTACGCTCTAAAATGATTTCTTTTTGACTATTAATACGTTCAACCTTAGTTGTTATATTAATAAGTTCTTGTTGCTTATTACTAATATCAGTATTTAACTTATTAATCTTATTTTTATATTCTTCAATTTTCATTTCATATTTATTGTTACTAATAGCAATATTAGTAATTTCTTCTTTTAAAGCTTCAGCCTTTTCTTTATTAGCATTATATTTAGCGTTAATATTATCAATATCATAGACAATTGAACTAATTTCTAGATTTTTTAATTCATCACTTAAATCAAAATATTTAAGAGCTTTGATTTTCTGTTCACGTAAGGGTTCAACTTGTACTTCCAATTCTTTAATAATATCATTAACACGATTCATATTATCATGCGTTTTATCCAATTTATGAATAGCTTCTTCTTTACGTTTTTTATATTTTAAAACACCTGCTGCTTCTTCAAACATTGAACGTCTCTCACTAGGTTTCTCACTTAAAATACTATCTATTTGTCCTTGACCAATAATATTAAAGCTTTCCCTACTCATTCCACTATCCATTAAAAGATTAGTTACATCTTTAAGTCTTGCTTTTTCATTATTAATAAAATATTCATTGGTTCCATCTTTATATAAACGTCTTTTAATGGCTACTTCTTCTTCATCAATATTTAAATAATGATCTTTATTATCAAATATTAATGTTACGTTAGCAACAGACATAGGTTTACGATTTGTACTACCAGCAAATATAATATCAATCATACTATCATCACCACGTAATGATTTAACAGATTGTTCACCTAAAACCCATCTGATAGCATCAACGATATTGCTTTTACCACTTCCATTAGGTCCTACAATACCTACGATATCTTGATTTAATTCTATAACGATGTTATCTGCAAAGGATTTAAATCCTTGAGCGATTATTTTCTTTAAGTACATATAAATCACCAATTCATTTCATATTATCATAAACCTAATTAATTATATCAAAAAAAGACTAAAAAAGACAAGGATTAATTGTCTTTTAAGATTGATAGAAGTTTTCGGATATGACATAGTCATTTAGATTATTATCATATACATATCCCCATAGGGCTTCTAAGTCATTATTTTTATCTACAATATCTTGTCCCTTTTCAATACTTAGCATAAATAACATATTAGCATACATATTGGTATCACTAATATCATTACCAACTACAGTAACAGATACCATTTCATTAGCAGGTTCCTTAGTCTTTGGATTAATCATCATACTATAATCTTTATTTTGATAGTGATAATAGTTTTGATAAAGAGCTTTTGTAACGATAACTTTATTCGTTACTCTTAAAGTCGTTAAAGTTCCACTATCTCCTTTAAAAGGTTTTTCAATAAGAACAGTATACTTATCGTTATTAATATTATTACCTGTTACAATAATGTTACCTGCCGTAATTATATAGTTATCTATACCTAATAGTTTTAAGGTATCAACGACTCTTTCAGTAACATAACCTACTCTTATACTATCTAAATTAATATTAGGATGATTATTTTTAATACGATCATTATCTAGTAATTCAATATTTTTAATATCATTATTAATCTTTTTTAGTTCTTTAGTACTAGGAATGCCTTTATTTTCTTTTTTATATTTTTTCCATAAAGCGATAGCTTCACCATTATTGATATTAACTAAGCCATCCGTTTTATCGTAACATTCAATACCATATTTAATTAAACTATATAATTTATGATCAATAGTTAATTCTTTATCTTTGGATGTATTATGATTAATTTTATATAGTTCACTATCTTTATTATCATAATCTGTTAATTTATCATATTCTGAATAAATAGTTTCAATTTCTTCTTCAGCTCGTAATGCATTACTTTCGGAGTCTGTATAAAATTTAATACTTATATTACTATCTAAGTAAACTATATTTTTGGTATATTCTTTAGTATTTTTATTTTTGGCATTATTTTGAATCTTTTCACGATATTCTTTAATATTTTTTATTTCTACAAAGTTATTAGCTTTAATTAAAACAAAAATAATCATTAAAAAGCTCATTAAAAGTAATCCTAGATTTCTTAAAGAAGATATTTTATCTTCTTTCTTTTCTTCTTTTCTTTCAACTTTTAAGACTTCTTTATACGTTTTAGCAAGTTCTTCACCTACAACTTTTAAATCTTTTTTCTTAGCTAATTTATAACCATTATTAGTTAAATTAGGTAGTTTATCTTCTAATATTAATTTAATCTTTTCTTCAAATTCATCAACATTACGTGCTTTATATACAGCATCATTAGGATACTCTTCAAATATAGGTATATCACGTATTAAAGTAGGTATTTTAGAAGATAAAGCTTCAATAATAGGAATACCTTCCGTTTCTTCTAAAGTAGGAAATAAATATAAGTTAGCGCCACTTAACGCACTCTTAATCATACTTGAATCAACATATCCTGCAAAAGTTAAATTATCAAGTTTAGTATTAACAGCTTTTCTTATCTTTCTAGGAGATGCCCATAAAGGACTATATCCAAACCATATAAATTTATATTCTGGTAATCTTTTAGCTAATTCAACAAAATCTAAGATACCCTTTCTTTCAATATATAAACCAATACCGACAATAACTTTATCACTAGGCTTATATCCATAATGCTTACGAAATTTCTTTCCATCAGCATCATTATGTTCAAAGAACTTAGTATCGACACCATTACTAATAGCTTTAATAGGACGATCTAAATGATAATTTTCTAATAACTTTTTAGAGTATTCTGTTGGTGTGATAATTATGTCTCCTAATTTATAACAAGTACATATCCATTTTTTAAATAAAGGAGATACTAAATTACTAAAGAGAAAAGAATTACGAAAATCTTCTTCAGTTGAATGAGCGTGATAAATAATTTTCTTTCCTTTTTTACGCATTTTCTTAGTAAATAAGTATGATTTAGGTCCATAAAAATTAACATGGAGAATATCAAAATCATCTTTTAAATTAGTTGTATATTCTATATTATTATCTTCTAAAGCTTGCATTTGATGCTTAATCGCTTTACCTAATCCAGATTTACTTATAGTTTTATATCCTTCCGTATAAAGCAAAACTTTCATAATATCACCTACTACGATTATATCACATTTTATTTAAACAAAAAAAGATATTAAATATCTTCAGACTGTTGACAAAGTAAAATTTGTTAATAGTCTTTTTATTTTTCGAAAAATGTATTATAATTAAATTGC
>CANQON010000018.1 GCA_947625505.1 uncultured Bacilli bacterium | reverse complement strand
ATCAAAATTTGATTTTTAAAATTTGCATAAGAAAACCCCTAGAAAAAATCTAGGGGTTTGTCTACACTCTGAAGATAATAATTATTATCTTTTTCTTATACTACTTATAATTGGATACATATAGTTATGAGTTTGTCCTTCTTCAAATAAAACATCAAAGCCTTGACTTTCTTGTTCCAAAGCTAATTCATATAAACCATCTACCCAATGATCATAATATACTTGTCTTAAGTAATATGGAGTATATACATCATTAGGCATACATCCACAAAGCGCTATAAAGAACTCTTTATTTTCTTTAATAGCTGTTTCTAATATTATTTTAGTAGCATCACAAGGCATAATACCCACTAATAAATCAAACTCTTTAACAGATATATCTTTAGTTAATTCTTCTTTTCTTAAAGTAACTCTTCCTAATTTGGAAGTAACTAATAAAGGATCATATACAGTAACAGTTCCTTTAGAATTATGCTCTTTTTGTAAATCAGATAAATATTTAGAAAACATTGGGAAATATCCTCCACCAACTTCTAATACTTTAGCATCCCATCCATAACGTTGACCTATTAATCTAGCAAATCCTAAATAAAAGTTTTCTTCTTGATTAAGCATACCAAATTTAGCATATATCTGTAACATAATATCAGGATTTATTGATGCATCACTTAAAAAGTTTTCTTTAATATATTCTCTTTCACGTTCGCTATATTCTTCACCATATGCTTTTAAATAACGACCTAGCATACGATGATATTTAATTCTATCCTTAGCATTAACATTCATAATATTTCTCCTATCATTAGGATCTTCGTGCTGCGACATTTGCTCGTTATACTAACATCAAAGAGATATTTTGTCAAATTAAAACAAGAAATTATTATATTATTTCTTGTTTAATATTTACGTAACATTTAGGACTATTAATATTCATCTTACCTACAAATAATTTTTGTTCTATATCTTTAATATTACTACTATCAAATGTATCAAGTGATAATAAGTAACTAATAAAACTATCTAGCGATACATCAATACCATCAAAGCTAGATAATTCAAATGCTTTACGAGCAAACATAAGATAACTATTATTTTCTAAACTATAATCTATATAAAACATATAGTAATATATTTCTTTTAATTCAGAAGTACAATTAGCAGTTAAATATTTCATAAATACTCTTTTAGCTTCACTATAACTACCAACTTTAAATAAAATAACACCTATCATATATAAGAAATAAGAATTAGTATTAATATTTTCAATACATACATTGATAGCTTCAGGATATTTTCTATTTTTAACTAATTCATTAAGTTGTAAGCGTTTACGCATATATTTAATAAATTCATCTATTCCTATATTCTTTTCTCTTAGTAAAGCATCATAATATTGTATTCTTTTACTATCAGGATTAATTTTATAAGCTTTATTTAAATATATTCTTGCCTGTTCATAATTCTCAAAAGCAATTGATATTTCAATTAACATATATAAATTATTTATATCCATAGGATCTAACTCATGTAATTTTATTAATAACATATACATATGTCCTAAATTATCACTAGTAGCAACTATATTTTGTAATTCTTTTTTTTCACTATTAGTTTGTTCTAAAGACATTTTGTTCTTTAATGTTATAACTAATCTCTCTAAATAAGATAAATCTAAATGATAACCTTGTTCTTTAACTAATTTAATACATACTTGAACATGTTTATATGCCTTATCAAAATTATTACTATTAATAGCGTCAATTAACAATTTATAATTAGTCCTTAAAGGTTTGTATAAATGTCGTTGCCCTAATACTTCTTCTGATGAAGGAATAATAATATCACTATTTTCATTTATCTTAAGTAATAAACTCTTATATATACTAACATCAATACCTGATAATACTCCATATTTATTTATATAAGAATACGCTAAAGGATAATCTTCTTCTATAATAGCAATTTTAAATAATCCATGATATGGTGACGCTAAAGAAGAATTTAATCTAATAGCTTTTCTAAAGCATCTTTTAGCTTGTTTATAATAATTAGCTAATAAATTAGCTCTACCCAAAAAAATATATGATTTAGCATCCTCATGATTAGTTAATTGAATTAACTCTAAAGAACACTTTCTCATATATGAAATATCATCATCACTTAAATTTTTAATTAATAATAGACGTTTAATCGTTGCCTCTAAAGATGTTTTCTTTATTAACGTCTTTGATGTATTTATCATTATAATTCTCCTTGACCTGTAGTATTTTAGCAATCTCTTAATAAAAAGTCAACTTTATTTAAACAATAATCTATCGACATATTATGCATATTATTTATTAAATTGACAAATTATTTTTTTAATGCTAGTATAGATAGCACTTATTCAGGGGTGAATAGATATGCTAAATTTCTTGAAAAAGAAAGATATATTAACATCAAAGACTGATATAGGATTAGTAAGAAATAATAACGAAGATAGTGTTACAACACTTATCCATCCACATAATAGTAATATTAAATTATTAGCGGTAGCTGATGGATTAGGAGGTTGTGAACAAGGAGAATTAGCTTCTAACTTTGTTATTAATTCCTTAGAAAACTGGTTTAAAAACCTTAATCCAAATATTTTTAAATCCACATTATTATGTTCTAAAAAATTACATCAAGTAATTATTGAAATAAATAATTATTTATATAATAAAGAGTATAATAGATCACAATGTGGAACTACTCTTACATGTGCAATTGTAACTGAAAAAGATACAATAATAGCTAATATTGGTGATTCAAGAGCTTATGCTATAATTGATAATGAGGTTAAACAATTAACTAAAGATGACTCTTTAGTATGGTCATACTATGAACATGGTGAATTATCAAAAGATGAATTAAGATTTCATATGCAAAATAGTTTAATAACTAAGTGCATAGGTCATGAATATAATACCAAACCTACTATTTTAAAAATACATAATTCAGCCTATAAAGGATTATTACTATTAACTGATGGTGTAACAGATTGTTTATCAGATGATAAGATAAAATTTATTATAGGTAAAAATAGTGCTAAAAATGTCGCAGCAAAATTAGTATATGAAGCTGTATATCGTAAACAGAAGAATATAATACCTAATGGTTATGAATTTAGAGATGTTAAAAATGGTAAAGATAACGCTACTGCTGCTCTATATATGAAATATATTTAGTTCCTTTATGGAACTTTTTTTGCGCGCAAAAAAAGGTATTTATAATACCTTTTAATCTTTTTTCTTAAAAATATCTAATAAGGAAGGCTTATTTTCGATAGGTTCTTCATTATCATCAATTTTTTCTAAATCATCTGGTTTTTCTTTATTGTCATCAAAATCAAAATGAATATCAAAAGTTGTTTTACCAAATAAATCATCTTTATCTTCTAATAATAATTCCTCATCACTTACATTTTTTAAAGCTTCATCGGCATCATCAAAAGCTATATCATCAAAGTCTTCATTTTTGAGTTTTTCTAACATATTAGCTAAAACAGATTTATCACTATTACTATCTTTTTCAGTAGGTTTAACAGCCTCTGTAAAAGGTGTAATAGTTTGTTCTAATTTTTCAGTTACTTCAACTGTCTTTTTAGGAGAATCTATAGTTTTTTCTTCTTCCATGTCAAGATTAAGTACTGAAATTTTAATATCTGTCATCTTATTCATAAAATTTTTTGTTAATTTATTTATTTCATCTTGATTATTAGAAGGCATTACAGCATCAATTGGTAATTCTTTTTCTTTATCTTTCTCTATAACAATTTCTACTTGATCATCATTATTAATATAATCATAAATATCAATTAAACGATTTTGTAAAGATTTATCTTTATTGTTATAGAATTCAATACCATGAATTAATAATTTATTGATACTTTCTACAACATAGTTATAAACATTATCTTCACTATGCATTTTATCCCCTCTAATCTTCTTTTTCTAATTTCTTAGCTCTTTTAATAATAATTTTCATATGCCTTTCAATAATATCTTTACGATCTAATAATTTACTTATTTTAAATGATCGACGATATTCATTAATCGCTAAAGATTCTTCAATATTTTCTTCTTTTTTAGCCTTACCAATTTCTTTAATTACATTAGCTAGTTCTAATTCTAGTAAATAATATACTTTTTTATCTAAGATACTTAAGCCAGCAGATTCATCACACAATTCTTGCATTGAGGCATCAGTTTCATCACGTAGAATAGAAATAGCTTGATTATATATACCATCTATAAATAAATCTTCAGCATATTTATCTTTATATTGTTCGATGGCATTTTCTACTTCTTCTAAACTTAAATTATAATTTTCAATTAAATAGTCATTTTGATATTCTGATACTTTTTGCTCATATAATGCACTTGGATATTTGATATGTTCATTTGAAGCTTTTTGTCGCGCTTCCCAAAAACTTTTATTTAGAATTGAACAATATTTTTTATATTCATTTGTATCTTTTTCTTTTTCTTTTAATTCATTTCCTCGTAAAACAGAATCAATTTTATCACTAGCTTCATTCATTTTTGTTGATTCTTCTGAATATGATTCCGATAAACGATTAATTATATCCTTAACATTATTTTTATCACTTTTTAGATCACTTAAGATTTCTTGTAATTTAGAAGCGTACTCAGAAAGTCTTCTACTTTCTTCATCTATAACACGTGAAATTTCTGCTTTCTCTTCATCTTCATTTTCTTCATCTGGAAGAGTTTCTCTTTTACTTTGAATTAATAATAATTTAGCTAATGAACTATTAACTCTCCTACTTTCTTCTTCCATTACTTCTTTAACAAGTTTTAAAATAAGTTTTTGAAGTTTTGTTGGATTCTTTGTATTTAAATCACTAATAATATAGTCTAATTCAGATAATTTCATTACAATGCCATCAGAAGCATTTCGAATGAATTCACAAAAGGAATCATAATCTTGACTATAAATAAAAGTATCTTGATTTAAATTCATTACTCTATTAGCTTCTGTACTAATAACTTCAGCTCTGCTTTGTTCATCACGAATTATTTTCTTTATTCTTTCTTCTATTTCAATATTACGATCACGTACTTCTGTATTAAAAGAAATACCTTCTAACATACCACAAACTTCATCGAATAAACGACTTAATTTTTGACATTCAAAAGCTAATAGACGTTTTATTTCCCCATCATCTTCATTATTAACTTTTAAAATAGCACGTGCTGAAGATAAGACTTTAGATAATTTTGCATATTCACTATTTAATATTTGTCTTAAATTACGAGTTTTATCTTCTATAGAAACATTATTAGTCATCATAGTAGTAGGATTAGAAAGTAATAATTCTGAAGCAACTATTTTATCAAGATTAGTACTTAAAGCTTCTGTCTTATCACTTATCGCATTTATAAGAACATTATTATCAATTAAAAGATGATGAATATCTTCAATAGATGTCAAATATTTCCCAATAGCCTGATTTCGTTCTTGTTCACTTAAATTAGTATTTCCCTTAATAGAATCAATATGGGCTTGATGAAAAGCTATCATATCTTTTTGACATTTAACTACCGAATCTAAAACATCACCTAATACTTTAATAGCAAGTTTATAAACATCATAATCTTTATACATGATATCCCCTCTATATTCTTCCTAATATAATGATACACTATTAACTAAATTTTTACAATATAAAAAGAGGTTTACCCTCTTAATATAAATCAAAATAATATGCATATTTTACATCTTTATTTATTTGATTAACTACATTTTTATTTCCCATATTTTGATATGATTCCTCAAGAGATTTTCTGCCTCTTAATACTATATCAAAACGATTAATAAGTATTTTATCAATACAATTAATTCCTATTTCTTTTAAATATTCAATAGAAGAATAAACTCTATCTATATTCCATTCAGCATCAATAGTTATTTCCTCAGAGTTATTTAATAATATTTTTCTTAGTACTTCCTCAGAAATACCGCAATCTAATAGAAATTCCATATTATCTTTCCTCTCTATCATATACAATCTTCTTTAATGTGTTAAATTCTTCTAATGTAAGATAACTATCTTTTACCACACTATAGAATAAAGCTAGATTTAAATCTTCATATTTATTAATTAAGAATGTACTATAATACTTTAAAACTTTTGGTCGGGAAATACATACTCCTCCCAGAATGTATTGAGCCTTTTGTTTCTCTGAACTATTTTCCTCATTAATACTATCTAACCATTTTATATTACTATCACTAATAGCGACAGGTATATTCTCCATACTTAAATCTTTTAAATAATATTTTATTTCCCTAGGAAATTGAGCATCAATATTTACAAAGCCAGATTGTCTTAAATCAATACCTTTAAGTTGTAAATATTTAAGACGTAGCGCTACCATATAATTAGTTTCTAATTGATTACGGAAACGTTCAACATAATCATATTCATGAGCTTCAATATAACGATCCATTACAAATTCAAAATCAACACTCGCTAATGCTCTTGGTGAAGGAAAAGCTCCCTTTTTATCACTTTCAATACTCATACCATAGGCTTCTGTTGCTTCAATATTTCTTCTAAATAATTCACTATCAGTCCCTAATACGGAAGGTGCTACTTTAATTATTTTTTTAAGAATATCTGGATATTCATTTTTAATAAATTTAAAATTTTCTAAGAAATATTCATAAGTGCCTTCTTCATTAACACTAACAAATACTTTTGGTACAGCAAATATATCTTCTAAATTTAAATTATTATCTTTAGCTATATTAATTAATTTTTCTAAAGTTTGTGTATTAGAATACACTAACATATAATAAAGTTGACTATATTTGATATCTTGAATTTTCTTGCCTATTGGTGTTTCTTCATATGATATGTTTTTTAGAAATGATAAAGAATCATTTTGATCAATAAACTCTAACATTTCTTTAATATGACTAATGGTTGTATAACGATTCATTGTTTCGAATAATTTAGAAGGTAATTTACTTATATCATATCCATATTTACTGAAAAGTTCTTCATAATTGTTGCTTGTATTATTATCTTCTATATTAGGAGCAATATCTTCAAATGATAAAGTTTTTACAGCCTCTAAAGCAATATCACTATTATTCTCTTCCTTTATTTCTTCTTCAGGCTCATTCATTTTAGTTGCTAATTTCAAATTTAAAGCATTTAAAGTAGTAATAATATTTTTAATATATTCAACTTGTTGATCTTTATCTTTTAATAACTGAACAAGATTATAGAAATCATCTTCTTCAAAAAAGTATTTTGATTTACCATCAATTTTATCTAAAGTTACGCGTAAACTATCAATTTTCTTTGATAGTTTTTCACTACGTTCTTTTTTATCACTTACTTCTTTATCACTAATTGTTTTTTCTTCTTCCTCTAAAATGGAAATAAAGCGCTCAATAACGTGTGCTTCTTCTTCATTAAAATCGATACTTATCCCCTGTTTCTTACCCTTTATAACTGTAATAGGTATCATTAAACGATTTAATTCATCATCAATAAAATCTTCAGACCATAAGTCTGTCATTACCTCTTCAATAGTTGTAGGATAAACATCGATAATAGCGTCATAATTATTTTTTATTGTATTAATTAGCTTATTTAGTTTAACTAATTTTTGATTAATTACAACATATTTATCGCGTTCTGTTTCTAATTCTCTAATACGTTCTTCTAGTATCTTTTTTAAATAGTCTTTCATTTCTTTAGATACCTTTACTTTAGGTGTAACATATTTATCCGTAGTAATAATTCTTAAGTTATTAACAGCTATAGCTATTAAGAAATTATACACATCATCTTGAACTATAGTTTCATTTGTTAATAAAACAGGGTAAAAAATAGATAAATCCTCAATAACATCATCACTTTTTAAACGACTATTTAATTGCATAATTAAATCTAAATAATCTTGGGTATCTTCCTCATTAATATTAAATCCTTCTAAGCTTTCAAGATACTCCTGCAATTTATCTGCTAAAGTCACAAATAATTTATTAGCTTTTTTATAACGATCGGTATCCATTAAAGCCTCATTAGTACTAGCTTCTAACATCCAATATTGTTTTAAATTTAAATCTTCAGGATCATATTTTTCACTTGTAAAATATGACAAAAGAATATTAAGTTCATCAATATTTAATTCTACTAAACCACGAATAGGATCATTAGGATACTTACATAATATATTTTCTAATTCTCTTTTTTTATCAAAGGTATCTAATCTTTTCTGATAATTAGTCTCTTTATAAGTTAAAATATTTTTTAAACGATCTAGTGTTTCATTTACCCTTTTTATTCTCATATACACACCTCGTATTATATAATATATCTTACCATTTATAGTGAAAAAAAACAAGATAATCACTAGTTATCTTGCTTCATTGTATCTTCATAATTCCATATACCAAGTTGTCCTGATACTTTAATAGGTGTATCTAAAACTTTGATATTATCAAGTATCCAAGCATATCTACCTTCCTTATAGATGCCTTCAACATATTCTTGATAATTGTTATCTTTAAGATTATTTATAAAGTTTTGTGTCATAGGCACACAATCTATAAGTTCACATTGGCAAATGATATAACCATAATTTAACTTTGAGTCTCCAACTAAATTCATTAGTTCTTTATTAGAGGATATTTCTTTAGTTATTTTAGCTTTACTAGCATGTATATATATAGGTCCACGATAATTGGTTTTCCAACTTCTAGTCTCTATATATTTTTTCCTATCTTTAATTAAAGTAGCCCATGGCTCTTTTATGCTAATGACTTTCATTATTCTCCTCCATTATATAATTTTTATATAATGGATCAGAAATTAGTTTCTGATACCAAGATAAAAATTCTTTATATAAATCATCCATATTGTATTTAGAAGCATATTCATGAGCTTGAAGAACAGATTGAAATTTGTCTAAAAGAAATACGAAAATAGCTTCATTAGTTTCTTTCTTTTCAAATTCATTCCATAGTTCTATCAAATAAGTTTTATCAGGAAAAGTATCTAAAACTTTATTAATCGCTTGAAATTCTCTATCATGTTTTTCTTCTTTAGTAACATTATCAAAAGGCGTAATATCTCCAACAATTATTTCCCCATATTCATGAATATTAATCATCTCATAAACTTTTTTCATATCTAAATTTAAATTATTTTCCAAATTAAATAAAATCGCTAAAGTATTCATCGCAAAACAGTGTTCAGCTACGGACTCTAATCTTTCAGGCACACCTCTTATTTCCCAGCCTTTACGTTTAAGATTTTTTAATTTAGAAACTTTATGATATACTTTTAAACTTTCATCGATTTTCATACATGTCACTCCCAATATTTCCCAACTTAGGAAATAATTATTCTATAAAAATTATAACATAAAAAGTACATTATCAAATGTACTTTATTGTAATAATTTCTTTTTACTAGAGTAACTATCAATTAATCGTAATAATTCTTCACGATCTATAGCTACACTATCTAAATCTTCCTTTTTGATTTCAGGAAATAATGAATATAAATCACATCCTAGCATGCTTTCTATTTTATTTTTTAATTCTATTACAGCTTGATAATGACGATGTGAATTATCCGTTACGCCTTTACGTTTAGTTATGTCTAATAATCTTTTTTCAATAGTTGTAAATCCTGATGATTCACAAAATAGATCACATAACTGAACAATATTATCATATATATCTACAGGATGATTATCTAAATAATGTTTTAAAAATAAATAACTATTATTTTTAGGTCCTTCACCTGCTGTTAAAGTTATATCATTATTAATGAAAGAATGCGTAAGACAACTTCTTCCTTCCTCTTCATATCCCATACGACACATATATTGATATCCCAAAATAGGATGTCCTTGATGTGATATTTTTCTTCCAATATCATGGACATAACCTAATGACATAGCATAATTATAATCTAAATGTAGATAATAAGCTATTCTTCTAGATGCTTCCGCTACATAAATACAATGCCATATCCATTTATTATCATCTGATTTTAAATCATTATCATCAGTGATTACATCTTTAATAAGTAATGCATAAGCTTCATATGATCTTAATTTACTCATATTATTCACCAAAGATATATCTTTAGCGAGTTTCTTCACCAATCCAATCTAAATATTCCTTATATCCATCACTAATATCAATCATAACTATTTGTGGTGTCTCATAACTGTGTAATTCTAATATTTTCTTTTCTATATCTTTATATAAAGATTTTTTTGATTTAGCTAATAATAAATACTCATTCGCTTGTTCAATCTTTCCTTGCCAATGATATTTACTTTTTATCGTACTTAATTGACAACAACTAACTAATCTTTCATCTAATAAAGCATCAATAACTTTATTAGCTTCATTTTCATCTTCAAAAGTAGTTGTAACCATTATATATTTTTCCATTTAATCACTTCCATGACTGATATTATACTATTATTTAATAATAAATTGTAGATTTTTTGATTCTTTCGTACCTTTTTTTGTTATATCGTAATTAGCATATACTCCTATAACACTTAGTCCTACTTTTTTAGCGCATTCTTTCATTTCATTAATTGTAAATATCTTAAATACATGTTGATCATGATAAATAACGTCATTTATTTTAAAAGTAATATCGCTATACTCTATACGTTTGATATTGTCATAATTCCAAGTCATTGTTCTTTCTAAACCATCATATTTATCTATTTTACTACCAGATGCTTGAGGATTATGCAAATCAATAATAATTACTCCATTAGGTTTCAATAAATCTTTTAAATTTTGAAAAGCTTTAACTAATTCATTCGTATTATTTAAATGATTAATAACAGCAAACATAGAAATAATAACATCATATTTTTTATTTATATTTATATCTAAAATATCTTGATTATATAGCGTACCATTTATTCTTTTCTTTGCTATTTTTAACATCTCTTTATTTAAATCTAAGCCATCTATTTCATGTTTTTCACCAAGGATAGAAGCATGAACACCTGTTCCACATCCTACATCTAAAATTACATCTTTCTCATTTATAAAATTTTCTAAGAAATCTACTTCTTTTTTATAATCTTTCTTTTGATAAAATAAATCATAATACTTAGCAAATGCTTTATATTCCATATATAGCACTCCTATCTAATAACGTGAAGTGGCTCACCAAATTGTTCAATATAATCCTTATTATCTTCTAATATTCTAACTAAAATTGTTTCCATAAAATACATTGTACCATTAAACTCTGAACATATAGCGCATAATAAGGATACTTCTGATTCACGCACTCTTAAATTTTCTTCTCCTACGCCTGTCATACCAGTTACAGATAGTGAGTAACGATGAGTTGTAGTATTTCTTAAATCAACTAAACGATGATGGGTCTCACTACCATCATCATTTTTAGATAAATAAGCCGTAATTTCTAGAACATTTAATAAAGCGCTAGCACTTTCATCTTGCTCTAAACTTTTAAAAAAACGTTTATAAAAAATATCTTTTGCATCTAAATTTTTACCCGAATAAATATTGTAAATTTGCGCTAAAGCATCCCATAACATCTCTATACGATATAAGGCATCTTCTAAATAATAATAACATTCAAATTCTCCCTTAGTTAATTCATTACTAAATAAGTTAACTCTTTGTGGATCAATTGTCTCACAATATTTCATAGCCATTTCAATAGCAAACTTAGTTTTTAAATAAAGATCTCTAGATGATTGTAATAGATGACTATACTTATGTAATTCTTCTAATTTTAATCGTTCCTCATCTGTTGATCCCTCTTTAGCGCACACAATATATAACTCAGAATTTATTTTAATAAATAAATTATCATCAGGTACACTATATTCATTAATAAGTCTAATTAAGGAAGTTTTAACATCTTGTTCAAGCATACTTTTCCTCCTTTTAATATTTTTGTATTATATCTACTCCTTATTAATTTGTCAATTTAAAAGGATTATCAGTGATAACCCTTTATTTTACTATCCAAGCATTTGGATGTAGTCTTTCTCCTGTATCCATATATCCTACAGGGTGATTAATGATTTTATCTTTCTCTACAAGTATAGCTGATGCTCCTCCATCTAAATTAGCAGCATTATATACTTTATATCTTTGTAAGACACTAACAACCTCTTTGTATGAAGCTCCTCCACGATATCCTACTTTCTTTCCTGTACCATCAATAACAATAAATAGAACAATACCATCTCTTCTTTGCGCAATAATAGTTCTTGGATGAACTCCTCCTCCAGATCCTTTAACAATCATTGATTTTCCATTAACAATTAAGAATGGCCCAAATTGAACAGCATCAACTAATCCATCTTTAATAGCAGCTTCAGGTTTTTGCTTAGTTAAAACTAACTTATGATCTTTATTAAATCCTACTAAGCCTCCTCCCCAACCATTCTTAATACCACGCCATACTACTTTACCATTACTGATAACAACACCAGTTGGACGAGATCCATCACCATGTCCTTTTGGATCTTCAAAGCCTCCTGCATTAACAGCTAAAAGAGCATTATTATTTTTAGCTAAAGTTTTAACAGTTTGTCCTTTTCTACCAAGCTTAGGTATTAAAGCTAAATCAATACGCGATGGATCATATACAACTGTTATATAATATGTTTTCTTTCCTTCTTTAAAGGAAAATATTTTATATACATCATTTCCTTCATCCTTTTCAAGGATTTGTCTTTCATACTCAGATTCATAATTTTTAGTTTCATAACTACCTATTTCAATAGCGTCTAAATTAGTAGCTTCATTTATCTCTACTACAGTATTTTCATTTAATACTTGTTTAATTGTTGCTTCATTATAAATAGTACGTGCTAAATACTTATGTGACATCGTTGACATAGCAGTTGTAATAAGAAACTCTTTAAAGGCTGGATTAGGTCCATAAGCTAAAACTAGACATCCTACTGCACCTAAATCTAAAATAGCTAATATTGTAATAAAGAATGCTTGTAATCTATTTTTTTTCTTAACTGTATTTTTTTTCTGCTTTTTTTTCATTTAATCACCTACTACAAATGGATTTTCCATCTTACCATTACCAGAACTTATAGATAAGTTTGATTTTAATGAAATTACTGGATATACATCTAATTTTTGTTTAGTATTACTACTTACTAAATAATTTTCATTAGATATAGTATATATATAGTTTCCACTAGGATTAAGTAAATAACTATTAGGATAATCACTAATAAAATAATCCCCTATTCCTAATAAACCAACATATCCATTAAAATGATTACTATTAGTTTCATTATAATCTACATGATATTCGCCAATATTCCATTTTGCTTTTACTAAATTGTCCTTATTTAAGGTTTCTAAGAATGTATTATTTAAATAATATCCTAATTCAGTATTATTACTTGTTTTAAAAACATTAGAAGAATTTGAAAAGATATGTTGCTCATCTAATTTTTCAGTTCTAATAGCTCTGACACTATCTGTATCACGTCCAATAATGCGATAAATAGTACCTTTATATTCAATATATTCTCCTACATATAGATCACTTAATGTTTCTGCTTCTTCTATTTCAATTATGTAAGGATCATCTTTTGTACCAGTACCAGAAATATATTGTTTATAACCATTAATAGTTATTATAGGTCTAATACCTAAAAAATCTTCATAGTTATTTGTAGCTTTAATATCTCCATCTTCATCAACTATTAATCCTTTATTATCTTCAACCATCCAAAATGGTTTACCAATTATATAACTTTCATTTCCTCCTATTTTTTGGAAAGTATCCTTATCCAATAAAGTTACTTCTTTACTAGATAAGTATTCTGAATTTAAGTTATTAAGATATATATTTTCAAGCCATACTTTAATATTAGATTTATCATATTCACCTGTAATACCATATTTTAAATTAGTAACAGGTTCATCAGACATTAAATAGATGTTCTCTTTATCTAAATATAAAATTCTATATAAAATTCCACTAAATAATAAATAATTATTTTGAGCATCTTTCCTAAAATAGTAGCAATCACCATCTTTTAATAATTTATTATTAATTAAATTATCTTCGTCTTTTAGATAACCAATCATACTATAAACTTTATCATCAGGTCTATGTTCCTTAACAAAATAATGTACTAAGCGGTAGCCATAAAAAAAGACCATAAAGCTTAGAAAAGCAATACTACCCCATATAAAAACCCTCTTTAAAATTCTCTTCATCAAACCACCTACTACAAAACGTATTTTCTTATTAATTTTAACATATATTAGACGATATGACAAGAACAAAAAAGAACACTAAATAGCGTTCTCTTACTACATAAATGGGGCGGATATAGGGATTCGAACCCTAGCATAATGGAACCACAATCCACCGTGTTAACCCCTTCACCATATCCGCCACATGACTATGCGCATCTCAAATACGCATTTCAATTATATCAATTATTTAATAAAAATGCAACTAAAAAGTATCTTTTAACTAACGTATTTAAAGAATAATCATAAAATATACTGAGGTGACATAAAAATGTATAGTGAAAATGAATATTTATTTGAACCTTATCAAGGCTTTATTCGTGGAAATATGTTTAAAGAACTATTCCGTCCTTTTGGAAAAGTTTATGAAATAAAACCTATGAATGAACAAGCAGAATTATTAACATATATTGATATGTTAGATTTTGCATGTATTGATATAGGACTATACTTAGATATTTATCCTGATAATAATCAAATGATAAATCTCTATAATCAATTAAAAATGGAAAAGAAAAAGATAAAGAAACAATATGAGGATACTTATGGTCCATTAACTTTAAGTAGTATGGCCTTAAATGTAAGTCCTTGGGCTTGGATTGATAATCCATGGCCATGGGAGGTGTAATTATGTGGAAATATATTAAAAAATTAGAATTTCCAGTTAACGTTCAAAAAAAAGATTTAAAAATGGCTAAAGCTTTATTAGCGCAATATGGAGGACCCGATGGAGAATGGGCAGCTGCAATGCGTTATCTTAATCAAAGATTTAATATGCCTGATGAAAGAGGTAAAGCTTTATTAAGTGACATAGGTACTGAAGAAATGGCTCATGTAGAAATGATAGCTGCTATGGTAGAACAACTAATGCAAGGAGCTACTCCTAAAGAACTAGAAGAAGCAGGATTAACTGCTCAATATATAGAACATGATCATGCATTATTTCCTTTAGATGCAGCAGGAGTACCTTATACATCTGCCTATATAGAAACTACAGGTGACTGGGATGCTGATCTAGTAAGTGATATGGCAGCTGAAAAAAGAGCAAAAGTTACATATGAAAATTTAATGCGTATGACTGATGATCCAGATTTATTAAGTCCTTTAGGTTTTTTAAGACAAAGAGAAGTAGTTCACTATCAAAGATTTAAAGAACTTAGAGAATATTATAAAAATAAATTTAAAAAAGAAGATCAAGGTTAAACATAAAAATAACATCTTACGATGTTATTTTATTTATTAGAAATTAAGTGAACGTTCTCTAATAGAACTCCTGTTCCTTCTACTACACAAGTAAGTGGGCTTTCAGCTAAAAAGACAGGTACTTTTAACTCACTTGCTAAAAGCTTATCTAAACCATTAACCATAGCTCCTCCACCAGTTAAAATAATACCTTTATCAATGATATCAGCAGATAGTTCTGGAGGAGTTTCTTCTAATACTGTTTTGGCTTGAGCAATTATTTGATACATGCTTTCTCTTAAAGCTTCCTCTACTTCTCCAGAACATATAGTAACAGAATGAGGTAATCCCGTAACTAAGTCACGTCCTTTTACTTCCAATTGCTCATTAAGATTGTCTGGAAAAACAGTCCCTATTTTAATTTTAATATCTTCTGCTGTTCTTTCACCTACTAACAATTTATATTTATCTTTAATATACTTTATAATATCATTATCAAAGACATTACCTGCTACTTTTAAAGAAGCACTTGTTACAATCCCTCCTAATGATAATACAGCTATATCAGTAGTACCTCCACCAACATCTATTACCATATTACCACTAGGTTTAGATATATCTAATCCTGCTCCTACAGCTGCTACTTTAGGTTCTTCTTCTAGAAATACTTTTCTTGCACCTGTTCTTTCAGCAGCATCTACAATAGCATTCTTTTCAACCTGTGTTATATTGGATGGGCAACATATTAATATACGTGGACGTGAAAAGAAATTACGTCCATTAACTTTTTTTATAAAATGATTTAACATTATTTCAGTTACTTCAAAATCAGCAATAACACCATCTTTTAATGGTCTAATTGCTTGTACTTTACCTGGTGTTCTTCCTAGCATATCTCTAGCATCTCTACCAACAGCTACAACCTTTTTAGTATCTGAATCAATAGCTACAACACTAGGTTCATCCAAAACTATTCCCTGACCCTTAATATAAATTAATACATTGGCAGTTCCTAAATCAATTCCGATGTCTTTAGAAAACATATGATCAAACCTCCAATACTACTTTTATTATAGCATATTTTTATATTACTTTTCATTATTTTAATATGCTTTTTCCTAGTATTTTCAACATTTTATAACAATTTAGATATATAAAAAGAGTATTATAATGCTGCATCATAATACTCTTCTGGATTTACACTAACTCCATTGATAATTAATTCAAAATATAGATGATTATTTAAGTCTTTATTCATATTAGAAGTACTAGATGTTCCTATCTTATCTCCTTGATCAACATGATCGCCTTCTTTAAAATTTAAATCCTTAATACTTTGATATACACTATAAGTATTTTCATCATGTTTAATAGTAATGGAATTTCCTACTAATTCATCTTCAACTACTTCTGTTACTTCTCCAGATAAGACACTTATAACATCAAAGTCTGTGCCACTGCTGTAGCAAATACCTGTATTTTGCATATATGTACCTTCATAATATACTATAGCGTTTTGTTGTTCTTTTTCATCTGCTTGATAATCATAGAAATCTTTAACTATTGATACTTTAGTATCTGTGTAAGGCCTAATAATCTTTGCTTCTGTTTCATTAGTAACACTTTGTGTAGCATTACTAAATATATCCATAACATAATCATAATCTATTATTTCATTACTTTGTTCCATTCTATTATTATTTACACTATACATTACTAAAACAGCAATAGCTAAAACAAGACAAATACTATATATTGAATATATTATAACCTTCTTCATTATTTCACCTCTATTAAGAGTTTTTACCATAATAAAGAATTTATACTATTATTCTTTTATTTTTTCAATTTTTACATCTGTATAATAATGTTTTAATATCTCATCATATGTATAGCCTGCTCTTGCCATTCCTTCAGCTCCATATTGACTCATACCAACACCATGTCCATAGCCTTTAGTAGTAATAATAATTTTTTTATCAACATTAACGGAGAAATTAACACTTCTTAATCCTAGTAAATTGACAAAATTACTACCTGTAAAGGTTGTGCCATTAACACTTATTTTTTGAACTCTACCACTTGATGTCTTATTTAATATTTTAATATTCACTTTATTTGTGGCATCTAAATGTAATTTTTTTAAAAAATCATTAATTTCAAACTCTTCTTGTACACTAAATACAGGTGATATTTTATCCCATGAGCTATCAACACTCTTTAAATAATGTACTTTACTTACAAAAACATCTTCACTATTTTCCGTTCTACCACTACTAGTAGAAAAGAATAGTGCTTCAGCTATTTGACCATTATAAGTAATATATTGATAAGCTGTATCACTAACAGCGCTCTTTATTTTTGTTTTATACTCTTCATAGTTTTTACCCCATTTTTTCTTTAATTCACTATCATTTAAATATACTTGATTAGTTACAGTATCAACTACATCATACTTAGTATTTTTATTTTTAGATATTTTATACATGATATAACTACGAGCTGCGACAGCTTGAGCTTTTAATGCTTCTTTATTAAAAGATGCAGGCATTTCTCCAGCTACTACACCCATAACATATTCTTCTAAAGGAACGACTTCTATTTCCTTAGTTTTCGTTCGATATACTTTTACCATGGTATTTCTAGTAAATTTAAATTCTTGTTCATTTGGATAAATAACATATAAAGATATAATAATAAAGGGAATAATTATAAATAAAAAAGAAAAAAGTAGTATTTTCTTCATAGTTCCTCCTATAATCCTACTACTTAAAAATTATTAAAATAATATGCAAAATCATATAAACAGTTTACTATTAAATAAGAAAAAGCTAAAGATAGAAACACATAAAATAGTTTTATTTTTATAACTCTACCTTTTTTGAATAAAAAATCAATTCTTAATGCTTCTAATGTCCATATGACAAATGGAACTACTATTAAATATAAAGCTATCTTACCCATTATAATCATCTAACATTTTTCTACGACGAACATGTCTTTCTTCGTTAGAAGGTTCTGTCGTAAAAAAGACATTCATTATATTCTTCATTTCTTTTAGTGATAATCTAGATCCCATAGCTAAGACATTAGCATCATTATCTAATCTAGTCATTTTAGCTTCCCATTCATCATTAACTTTTGCACATCTAATTCCTTTTACTTTATTACAAGCAATACTAACTCCAATACCTGTATTACAAATAACTATACCAAAATCAAGTTCTTTATGCGCAACAGCTTCAGCTAATTTAAAAGCATATATTGGATAATCAACAGATTCTGTTGTTTCAGGTCCATAGTTATACACATCATAACCTATACTTTTTAAATAATTTGTCAATTCTTTATTTATTTCTACTCCATGATGATCATTTGCTATTCCAATTTTCATATAAACCTCCTATTAAAAAAAGGTAAATAACTTACCTTTATTCAGCTACTACAACGCCATTCTCATCAAATTTTAAATTAGATAAGTTATCGTTAGTATTTTCTACTTCACCTTCAGCTACTACTACTCCGTTTTCATCAAATTGTAAGCCTGCTAATGGCGCTACTGGTTCAACATCACCCTCAGCAATTACAACACCATTTTCATCAAAACGTAAACCTGATAATGTTTCAGCTGCTGGCTTTTCTTCAGTTGGTGTTCCTTCAGCAATTACTACTCCATTTTCATCAAATTGTAGGCCTGTTGCTTCTTCTGTTTGGGATTTTGGAGCTTCTGTTCCTTCAGCGATTACTACTCCGTTTTCATCGAATTGTAGGCCTGTTGCTCCTTCTGCTTGGACTTGTGGAAGTTCTGTTCCTTCAGCAATTACTACGCCATTCTCATCGAATTGTAAGCCTGTTTGTGTTGCTGCTTGGGTTTGTGGAGCTTCTGTTCCTTCAGCTATTACTACGCCATTCTCATCGAATTGTAAGCCTGTTTGTGTTGCTGCTTGGGCTTGTGGAGCTTCTGTTCCTTCAGCAATTACTACACCATTCTCATCAAATTGTAAGCCTGTTGTTGTTTCTGTCTGTGCTTGAGCAACTTTAGCAGCTCCATCAGCGATAACAATACCATTTTCATCAAATACTAAATTAGATAAATCATTTTTTTCAGTTTCTAATCCATTTGTATATGCTATAGAAACACTATCTTTATATCCTAGAGTATAAATTTCTTTAACATCACTTTGATTGAAGTACTTATTTTGGGCATTATCAGTACTACCAGCTGGAAAAGGTAATGCTTCATAATCATTTCCATTCTTTTTATACCCAACTATCATATATTTGTTATCATCATTATTTAAATCACATACAGTACCTATTGGTAAATATCTATTCATTCTTCCACCTCTTCTTTATTCTTTTTTGTTATTTTTTCCCCAATAACAACGCCATTTTCATCAAATTCTAACTTTTCAAAAATTGGCCAAGATGATGTATCTTCTTTAGGTGACTCCTCAACATGTATAGATGTTATAAAAGGATTATTAACACTTTCGACTTCATGTTTAGGTTCTTCAACTTTTTGTTCACTAGCAAATGTTACAACACCATTTTCATCAAATTCCATATTACTAAATAAACTATCAGTATTTAGTTTAACATTATCAACTTGTTGACTTAATAGAGTTTTATTAAATCGACTATATTCATCAGATTCATAACCTAAATGATCAATACTAATTATGTCTTGATGATTAAATGAACATATACTATTTCGAACCATTAAACCTTCAGGATAGTTACATCCACTATAATCACAAAGTTTAATCTTTTCACTATATTCTATTGAAAGATAACCTGTAATCATAACTTTCTGATTATTTCCTTTTATCGTACATACAGTACCTATAGGTAAAAATTTCTCCTTCATATCATCTACTCCATATACTCTATATAAAATTATATCTAAAAAATATGAAAAATGCAACTGAAATATAAAAAAAGAAGTTAAACTATAGAGCTTGAACTCTAGTTTTAACTTCAACTTTTTTCATTTGTAATAAATCATTACTCATTTCTTCAATATCAGAGTCTAATGATTTATTGGCAGTTAATAAATAATCTTTAATATGAGAGTAGCTATTTCTAACCTCTTCAACATCATTCATATATTGACGAAGACTAGTTGCATAATTGAATCCACTAGGAATACTTATAGAATTATTTTGTCTAATTACTGAATTTAAATTACTAATAGTAGCATCAATTTTGGGAATAATTTGGGTATTTATAGATGAACTACGATGTTCTAAAGTAGCCATTATACATCCTTTAATTTTATAATACGACTATCAAGTCGATTAGCTTGCTCTACTAAATACTTCCCATATTGATATAAACTATTTTTTAATTCTACATATTGTATTTTTTCATATTTTGCTCTTGTAGCAAAAGCTTGTGCAGCTGATCCTGTCCACTCAAATGTTTTTGTTGGCATATTAGTTAATCTCTCAAAAAGGTTATCTAATTCTGAACCAATTTCATTAGAAATTTGCATAATGTCATTACCACACTCACGCATTTTAACTGTATCTACTTTTATTTCTGCCATATTTACCTCTTTACAAAAAATTTTTAGTTATTACTAACTAAAAATCTTTTAACTTTCCGCTAGCAATCTCTCTTGCTCTTCTCTTTGACGTCTCTCCTCATCCTCAATAGCTCTTTCAATAGATCTTATTTTACTATTAATACCTGGGATTATTTGAGAAACAACAACATCTCGATCATGAACTAAAGTATCATGCCCTGTACGTAATTTACTATAATCAGCAGGGGTATTATCAATGGAAAAATAAACGCCTAATTTATTAACACCTTCAGATGAATCTACAGCTCGATCTAAAAGCCTTTTAGAAGCAGAGACATCGTCTAATAATCCACGATATTGCCTAAGTTCACGATACAAAGCATTTAAATTGGCCATTAATAATCACTCCTAACAAATTATTTTTGTCTTGTATAAGCATCAACAGATGATGAAGCTTCTACGCCAGCTTGACGTAATGTTGAAGTTTGTTTTGCTTGGTTAGCTTCATAATATTCTTTTACTTCTACTAATTTATCAGCTAATTTTAGCATTTGTGAAGTATAAGCTTTACAAGCCTCCATTACACCACTGATATAAGCTCTACAAGCTTCTTGCATTTCAGGATCAGCAAATGCTTGAGCTGGATCTGCTTCTTGATTAACTTGATCAAGATGATCATCGATAGCTTTTACTTCAGCTTCAATTGTACTTACCATTTCTGGTACTTTATTTACGTTAATACCAATAACACTACCTGGAATTAAAGATCCAATAGCAGCTGATGCTTGGTTAACGATTCCCTTAAATAAGTTAGTAATTCTATCTTTTGCGTCTCCAACAAATGAAGATACACCTGAAACGAATTGACTAAATTCTGATTTAATTGTTGCCATATTTTCTCACTCCTCCTAGAATATATTAGTAGCAGAAATATCTTCTGACATACTTTCATCTTCACTATGATATGTTTCTTCTTGTGCTGCCATTGTTGCTTGGAATACTTCTTGCATTTCCTTTAATTTTTCTTTTAATTGTTCTGCTGCTTCTCTATATTTCTTTAAATATGATTCGCAAGCATCACCTTGCCATCCAGCTTGTAGTGCATTAGTAACATTAGTTACTCCACTAGTAATTATGCTTTCTGTCTCGACGATTGCAGCAGTATTTAATTCATCTACATACTTAGCTGCACCTGTTGATGAGTATCCAATTGTGATCTCATCTATACCTAATCCACCCATAATACACCTCCAATATTATTTATCCCTATCATACCTCTGTAAGGAATTAGATATAATGCTGTCTCCTTGTTTGGAAAACTGTACTTTAACGTTATCTTCTAACTTATAAAGACGCATTTTAGCTTTCACTAACTCAGAAGACATTGCTAAGATATTTTTATTAACAATGGCGAAATTGGCTTTAGTTAAATTGAAGTTATTTCTATATCTGTCTCCTACTTCACATTCAAAGAATGATGAAGTATCTGCAACTAATCTTTCCAATAAATTAAATTTATTGTTAATGCGATCAGCTGCATCGCCAATCTCAATGATTAGTTGGTCAAGTTTTTCTTCATTTATTCCGATAACATCTGATTGCTTCATAGTAGACTCCTTCATAACTTACTGCAATTGCCTTGCCAATATTATATCCTATTCAAATTCTATCATTTTTTTTTATAATTATCAAGTATTTAATTATTTTTGATTAACATTTTGATTTATTTTACCAACTTCTTGTATTGATGCGGTTTTATTATTAATTGTATTTCTAAATATTTTATTTACAAAATTATCTTTTTCATTACTTAGACATTCAATGTCCATTTTATCATAAACAGCAGGTTCAAAAGATAAATCTAATTTAACTTCAATAGCGCCATTATATTGTTGATAAGCACCTAATACATCATCAAATGATACTCCTAAAGATTTTGCTAATTCACTAAAGAAATTATTTTGAATATTAGAATAATTATCAAAGAAATCTTTTCTTGCTTCATAAGCACCATCTTTAGCGTATGTTATATGTACATTCATATCTGCTTCAAAAATAGATATTAATGAAAAAATATCACTAACACTTATATTTTCACGTGCTAACTTTTCTGTTAAAGAACGATAAAAATACTTAGTTATAGTCGTACAAACACCATTCTTAAGCTCAACTTTCATAGTAGCTAAATCATCATCAGAGGCTTCGTGACCTAATATTTTATTTTCATAAATTGACATAAAATCTTCTGGCTCTTCTTGAATAATATTAATAGCCTCCATCATATTTAAGAATTCCATTTTTTGTTCTTCTGTTTCACAATGGAATGTTTCGAATACTTTATCTAGTGATTGTTGTTGTGTTAGTCTTTCTATATCATAAGGTTTAAAATCTTCATTAAGTAATAATGAAAATGTTAAAGTATCTATATATCCTATCTTAGTTTTATATGTAGTTGGAGCACTATCATAAATTTTACAAGCTAAATTTTCAGCAGATCCCTCTATTAACCAATTTTGATATAAAGAGTTTACTGGTAAATCTTTAAAAGATAGATTATATCCATAAGCACGTTCAACGCCCATTTCATTACGAGCTCTACCAGATATTTTTTGAATAAGATGCTCTGCCTCATGAGCTAATACAATTTTATCAGCATTCTCATTATCTGCAATATTCTTCATACTTTCCATAGATGATAATGATACTAATAGGCAATTATCATCAGTTACGGCAGCATTATCTAAGGTTGGTGATTTAAATATTTTTAAACTTGCAATATTTTGACTTAAATCATCTAAGGTTGCTGAAAAAGTATTATTATCTAATTCATAATTAATAGTATCAACTATTACTGTAAGAATATCACGTATTTCTTGATCAGAAAACTCTTGGTAAAAAACAAAATTATCAGCCTTATATTTAGCATTATTAGCTTTAACTATATTAACTATTTTATCTAAATCTAGGTGTCGATTAGCCAAGACATTATCTACTTCACTATCATATATATTTACTTGTTGATAACGATTATATGCACTCTCAACATCATATATATCACTATAAGCATATTCAGGTTCAACTGATTCAATTGAACTTACCAAAGCATTTCTTTGTTCTGCTGTTAATTGTAATTTAGAGTTAATAATTGATTGATAATACTCATCTACTTTGGATTCATCATAATTATTTAACAAATCATCTAAAGCTTGTTCATAGTCACTTTTTTCTTCAACTATTGTCTCTGTATATGCTGGCTTTGAATTATAATTAGTCTCATGTCTTTTTATAGGAACCATACAACTAGCTAATGTAGAGATTGTTAAAACAGCAGTTGTAATTAACACAGCTAATTTAAATTTACCCCTTTTTCTTTTTGGTTTTCTTCCTTCTCTATTTAATCTTTCATATGATTTAAAATTCTTTATCATAGCACCCTCCATTATTATCATTATATCACTTATCAACACAAAAAAAAGAAAGAAGTAATTATTTTCTTCTTTCTTTACATTTTATAATAGTATTACTTTTGAACCATTACGTATATTAGTTTCCCTAACTAATTGATTCATGTTATATATTTCACCAGATAAACTATCATATAAGAGTGTATTATTATTTCCTACAAATAAACCATTTGTTTCTTCAAATAACATTTTATTAGTAAGACATATAACGTTTCCAATACGTCTATTTATAGGAAAATATACATCATATTTAGCATCTAAAGCAGGTACTATAAGTTCTACTAATACTTTTTCATTATGCATTATTTTCCTCCTCATCCTCTACCATATGTTTAATTATGCGATATCTACCTTTATTAACAACAAAGGCCATATAAGGGAAATTTAACTTACGATCTTCAAGTGATAAATCATTAATGTTAATAGCCATTTGATTTCCAACTTCTTCACCAATCCAAATACCAGTTGTATTATCAATAGTAGTCTGATACCAAATTTCTGTTTGAAGTCCTTTGAAAGATCCATATGTATCAACAAAGATAAAGTATGTATTATTTAATTTTTCTAAATTATTAAAGATGTTATTAATAATAGCACGTCCATTAGCACCTAATTTAGTTTTTAATAAGCCTGCTCCCATTAAGAAAATTAAATTTTTCTTTTCTGATTTTTGAGACATTAACTTATTATTTAAATCAGTTAATACTTTATCAAAATCACTACTATAATAATTATCTGTATATAATCCTTCATATGTTTGAGCAAAGTCAACAATATGAACATCAACATCTTTAATAGTTTTAGTCATATCAATTAAACATTTAACAAAGTTAAGCTTACTATTATCAAATTTTGCACCTAAAATTGGAGTTATACGACTATCTGTGAAATTATACGTGAAAGGTAATTTTTCATCAATAGAATATCCAATAGGTACATTTTCTAAGCCATTTAGTTCGTCTTTTACATTGCTAACATAAACTGTTTCAGGTACACTAGCAATTGGTTTAGCTTTATAATCATATGCTTTAGATAATTGTTCAGCAGCTGTTTTAACTACCATAGCAATATCTTTTCTTTGACAGAATAAAGCTGTTTGAAATTCTAATGCACTTCCATCACGAGCTACTAAGCCACGTCCAAAGAATTTAGCTGGAAATAATCCTTTAGGAGCATTTACTACTGAACGATATTCCGTCTCGTTAGGAATTTGCAAACAATACTTATTACTAAAGTTTTGTGCCATTCTTTGTTTAACACCAGCTGTTGAAATAGCACTTACAATGAAAACAATACCATATTTATATCCATCACGGAAAAAGTTTTGAATGCTTTCAGATAATTTACCATTACTTTCAGTGAATACTTCATAGTTATTTATAATAGTAACTATTAATGGTAACTTTTTACCACTATTTCGGATATATTCAACATAGCTTCCTCCATAGTCAGCCATTAAATCCTTACGACTTTGTAATTCTTCATCAACCATTACAAATGTATCAATAATTTTTTCTTGATCTTCAGATGTACATACACATCCAACATGTGGTAATTTACTGAACATTTTTAATGATTCTGAACCACAGTCTATAATATAGAAATTAACTTCTTGTGGAGTATGTTCAATTACTGATGACCAAATCATAGTTGAAATTAAGTTTTCTTTACCTGCTCCTGCTTGTCCCCAAATTAAAGCATTTCCTTCAGTTAAATTAGCTGTTAGAATACCTTGTTCTTGGGAAGCAGGTTTATCATATTCACCAATTACAGGTGTAATATTATAAGGTTCAGGATTATAATTATATTTTTTCTTTAAATTTTCAACAAATATTTCTTCTGGTATAGCATCTAACCATAAATTTTTTGTGTGAATATCTTCTTTAATACCTAAATCATATATATTTTTAACAATATTAGTTAATTGATCCCCATAATTAGTTGTATCAGTTTGTGTTTTAACAACATCTTTAATACTTCTTGTAACAAAACCAACATTATTTAAGAATGATATTGAATCATCAGCTTTTTTAAGGATAGTATCAGAAGGTACATATTTAGCACCTGCCCAACCTGATTGTCCTTTATCAAAGAAATCATCATATCCAACTTGTAAATAGAAACGTCCTGTTTCCTTAATAGAAGCAGCTTCTGGACGTTTTAACATTTCCATACTATCGCCTCTATCTTGTACTTTAAGACATACTTTAAATTTAGAGTTAGACCAAATTTGATCATTAACAACACCGCTAGGTTTCTGCGTTGCTAAAATAAGGTGAACTCCTAAAGAACGTCCTATACGAGCTGTACTTATTAGTTGTTGCATGAATTCAGGTTGTTGACTCTTTAATTCAGCAAACTCATCACTAATGATAAATAAGTGTGACATAGGATCTTTAACAGCACCCTCACGATATAATCTCTGATATTTATATATATCGATAGTACTTTCTCCTAAAGCATCTTTAGTTTCATTAAATACCCTTTGTCTTCTTTTTAATTCAGATTCAATCGATACTAATGTACGATTCATCTCACTAGTATCAAGGTTTGTAATAGTACCTACTAAGTGTGGTATTTTAACGTTTGTTTCTTTATTTTGGAAAGCTCCTGCTAACCCTCCACCTTTATAGTCTATTAATACAAATTGTACTTCATAAGGATGATAATTAACACACATAGATAAGATATAAGTAATAATAAATTCTGATTTACCACTACCTGTAGAGCCTGCAATTAAACCATGTGGTCCATGAAATTTTTCATGTAAGTTTAATTTAAATTGTTCGCCATTAGCATATACACCAATAGGAGCAGTTAAACTCATTACAGGATTATTGGTCTTCCATCTATTTAAAATATTTAATTGTTCTATTTTAGATACACCATACATCTCTAGGAAAGATAATGAGGTTGGTAATACATCTAAACCTTCCTTAGTTAATAATGGAATATTTAATAATTTATTACTAATAACACGCATGTTAAGATTATCATCATATTCAATCGTAAATGCTTGTTGATTTTTAGAACTAACATTACGAGCTAATACACATCCTTCTTTATCACCTATTTCAAAGAAAGAATCACATTGAACAGGTAAGTTTTTCATTGAATTAGTAAATGCTGTAAAACTAAATCCTAAATTAATATCAGTATTCTTTAATATTGTATCAATAATAGGAATACCTAAATTATTTTTATAATTATCACAAATAATTAAAAAATAAGGTGAAAAGTTTTTATAATCAGATGTTTTATCTATTTTCTCATCTGTATCTCTTCCATTACTATCAAATAATTCTTTACGATTCTTATATTCTTCTTCTAATGAAGTAGATACGTCTTTAGCTTCTTCAATATTCGTTGCAAAGTATCTAGTTGTTTTATCTTCACTCCAACAATGAGGTAAGAATTTCATATATTCCCAACGATCAGCATTATCTTCATTGGTAAAGACAACAATCTTTAAATCTGCTCCACTATGTAAAGTAACCAATTGAAGAATAATACTATCTAAATATTTATTCTTATTTTCTCCATTACATATAAAAGCTGATATTTTTTTCTCTAATAAAGATACCGTTATAGGAACATTATCTACTTTTTTATATTTATCAACAACTTCATATACTTTTTCAAGTAAGCCATCTTCCTCTAGAGTAAATTGTTTTCTAGGAGCATTAATCTTTAAAGGAGAATTAATACTACCTGTACCTAATCTAACTCTTAAGAAATCCTCATCCTTAATCTCACGACACCAAAAATTTCTATTTCCTTGTGATAAAGCTATATTTTTACAATCAACAGCTGATAAATTATTATCACGTAATACTTGAGCATATTTTTTTAATGTTAAATCAATCTCTTGTTCTTTTTGAGCTAAATATTCACTATACTTAGTAATTCTTTTCTTTTCCTTAGCTTTAGCTTGCTTTTTTTGATAAGCACTAACTACTCTAGGCATAATTAAACTACCAAATACCATAGCTACACACATTACTAATTGTGGAAGAGAATCGATTAAAGATCTCGTACCATCCATTAAGTTTTTACCTGTTGTCCAACCCATCATCAATGCAGATGCAGACATTGTTAAACTTGAACCTATAGTAAGTAACCATGGCATATTTTCTTTATCTGGAGCAGCAGGAGGAGGATCTATTTCTATTTCTTCTGCTTCTGGTACTTCTTGTAATCTAGGAGTATGATAGAAATAATCATCATCCGTATATAATGATACACTTTGTTCCTCATCTGTTACTGCTGATGTTTTACTATTATCTAAATCTTGTCCTATTGTATAAGGAGTCATATTAGTTACTCTAATAGCGCGATTTGGATTATTAATAAGAATAAAATTCTTCATCCATACTAATTTAAATCCATCAATGAATAAAACATCACCAACATTTAAGTATTCTTCAGTAATACGAACATTATTTATAAACAAACTATTTTCAGAATCTTCTGCTGTTTTGATTTTCCATCTTTCATTCTCTTTAGTTATTGTTGCTTCAATAGGCGCTATATTATTTTTATAGTAGCATATACAGCAACTTGCATCACGTCCAATTTGAAGACTTTGTAAAGACATAATATCAAGTTTATATATTAAATCATTAGATAAAGGTGCTGTATATAGATAAATATCTTCAGAAAAGCCAATAACTTTTAAAGTACATTTATCATAATCTGCTAAAGCTAAACTACTATTAGCGTATCCTCCACTATATACATTAACCACACCATTACTTTTGATATACCAAGTTTCATTCTTTTTTTCAAAAGTAATAAGGCATTTATTACCTGTTTGTGGAATGTTATAAGTATATGAAAAAAACTCCTCTCCTTTAAAAGGTAAGACGAATTTTGTTACATTATTATTACATACAATATATATCTTCATATTACTCAACCCTATTCTTCATGATAATTATACCATAGAAAAAATAAAATTAGTAGATAAAAAAAATAACAAATTACTTCTTTGTTATCTTTAAGATTATATACCCTATTATTAACACTCCTATAGAACCTAATAAGTCATATATAATGTGTTGCTTTATACATAGCGTAGATACTATTACACCAATAGATATAATCGTAACAATACATCTAACTATCTTAGGCATTTTTTTGTTTCCACCAATAAATATTATCCACATTAAACTATTTAAAGCGTGTAAGCTAGGAAAACAATTTAAGGCAGGAGTATCAAAATAATATATTAAATTAACTATAAATGTTGATACACCATTTACTTCAATAGTAGGTCTTAACACCGTTGTAGGATATATAATAAAGATTATCCCACATATGATAGAACATATAAAGAAAAGTACGTCATATTTCTTTAATAATTCTTTATCATAACGATATATTAAGTATGGACCTATTATTAATAATAAATACCAAATAATATAAAAGTATACTAGATAAGGAATAAATGGTATTTTACTATCTATATATGATGTTAATACATGAGGATTATGTATCAATAACTTAGTTATAAAATATATAAAACTTTGAATTATTGGAGGAATAATTATATATAGTACTTCTTTTCTTTTCATATTACTTTTTTCTCTTCAATTTAAATCCTAATATTTTTTCAAACATACCTAATTTATATGTTATAGCTAAATAAATAGAGCCTCCTATAATTGCATATAATAAAGCAACTAATAAAGATTGTAATCTTGATAAATTAGTTATAGGAATATAATTTTTAACTACTAATAATACAGCTGTCATAACTAAAGATGCTAATACAGTATAAATAAAATATATTATTGTTTGCTTATAATTAACTTTAAAGACATGTTTTAATTCATGTAAGCATATACTTATTGAGAAAACATAACCTATCATTGTAGCAACTAAATTACCATAATACATAGGTAATCCTATTTTATTAAATAAAATCATAAAAGGTATATTCATGCCTGCATTAAATAAGAAACCTGCGATAAGTGCTAAATACATCTTTTTATATCTACTTAATGATTGAAGCATTACAGCTACATTAGCAAAGACACTAGCAAAGACAGCTACAAAAATACTTACTTTAAATACTCTTGGGCCATAGAATGATTCTCCATAGAAGACTGTCCATGTAGGCTCTGCAAGTAATGATAAACCAATAGCCATTGGTATAGATGTATAAATAACAATCTGCAAAGTACGATTAATCTTATTTCTTACAGCTTCTAAATCGCCTTTAACATAATCACTAGTTAAACTAGGTAATAAGCTAACAACAATTCCATTTGCTACTGACATAACTATTAAATTTAATTTAATACCTAAAGTAGTAACAATATTCATAATATTAGATGCATCAGTCGTAGAAAAACCATAAGCTGTTAATGTTCTTACAACAGTAAACATATCTACTAGTTGAAAAGAAGATCCCATTAACTCTAAAATAATAAAAGGAACAGTATAGGTAATTATTTTTTTACCTATATCTTTAAGACTTACTTTCTTCTCTTCTTCTTTTATTTCATAATTTTTAATTTTAGGAACACTTTTTTTCTTCACTAATAAATATAAGTAAGTAACTAAAGCTCCTACTGTAGCTCCAAAGACTGCTACAGCAACAGCAATTGATAACTTAGTTTTTAAAACATAAACGCATATATATGATCCTAGTATTATAACGATTACTCTTACAAATTGTTCAATAACTTGTGATATCGAAGAAGCTGTTATATAATGCATACCTTGTAAGTATCCTCTTATCATACTAATTAAAGTAACAATAATTATAGCTGATGCTGATACACGCATAACTAAGGTAATACCATCAATCATTAATTGTCCAGCAATAGCTTCTCCTGCTGCATATCCCATAGCACCTATAGGTATAGCAACAGAATTAGTAATATTTATTTTAATAATATTATTAGCTAATATAGGTGCAATTATTAATAAAATAAGTGTTGTAACAATAGCTGTACATATCATTATTCTACCAGCTAATTTATATGACTTCTCTTTCAAATATTGATAATCTAAAGTTTGATATTCACTTACTAATTTACTAATTGCTAAAGGCAATCCTAATGTTGAAATATTTAAAAATATAGCATATATATTATAAGCAGCGCCATATAAAACGCTACCTCTAGATCCAATAATAGCATAAAAAGGAATGACATAAATAGCACCCAGTATTTTAGTTAAAATAAGACATACTGTAGCGACAACGGCGCCTTTAATAAAGTTGTCTTTTTTCATTAGATCATCCTCTCTCGGTATCATTATACTATCATTTATTAATTGTTGCAAATGAGTTTTAATTTGTTGTATACTTATAATAGGTGAGGGTTATGGGTTATATATTTAAGGAAAAAATAACATTTAATGAGTATAATGAATTTATAAAAAATTATAATTATTTGCCTTTTATGCAGGAAAATAATTGGGCTAAAGCTAAAGAATATGCTAACTACTTAATAGTAGGTGTCTATAATGATTCAAAACTATGTGCAACAGCACTCATTTTAATTAAGAAAAAGAAGCGTGATAATTTATTCTATATTCCTAATGGATATTTATTAGACTTTAATAATAAAGAACTATTAGCTTTTATGACTAATAACATAAAGTTATTAGCGCATAAATATCATGCCTATGTAATAGATATTTATCCTTATTTAACTACTAGTGATAAAAATTATCGTGAAATACATAATAATTTAATTGCTTGTGGATATAATTGGGAAAATAAATATTTAGATGACACTAACAATATATTAATATCTCTATATAAAGGGAACAAAAAAGTATCTAAACTAGATTTAAAAAAACAATTTGATGAAGAATACTTTATTAAACGAGGTATATCATATGAACTAAGTGATAATTTAGAAGATATAAAAAGATTAGATTTACTAATTGATAATGAATGCTTTGATACAGATTTAATTGGAAGTATGTTTATTAACTTTGAAAATCGAATTAAAATGTTATTCATTAAACTAGATTTAGTCTTCTATCTAAATTATCTAAAAGAAGAAAATGCTAATGAAGAAGATATAATCAAAGTAGATGAATTAATTCATACACTTGGAGAAACAATAGATATAGGCTGTGCCTTAATTATATTACCTTATAACAAGAGAAAAAGAGTATGTGAAGTAACTTATAATACAATTAAAGATATTGTCTTTAATTTAGATATCAATAAAGCAATATTATACCAATCACTATTAGTAGCTCATGAGAATAACTGTCAGTATTTAAAACTATCTAATATTGATCTAGATACTGATTATTATGTTCATAACTATCAAGCTACTTCTATTAAATATATTGGTCACTATTTTATTGTTATAAACAAACTATTACACTTTTTAAATAAAGAAATAAAAAAGAAAGATAAGTAAAATTATTGAAGTGATAAAGTAAAAGTAGACACATAAAAAGAAAGTGGTCTACTTTTATTTTGTTATAATTGAATAAGAAAGG
>CANQON010000017.1 GCA_947625505.1 uncultured Bacilli bacterium | reverse complement strand
ATTACATTTTAACTATATCATATTGCTTTCTATTTTTTATTTATTTTTGTCTCATATCATTTACAATTATACAAAAAAGGATTAAATCCTTTAAAATTCTTCAGGTTCTTTAAGCTCATCAATTGTTACTTCAGGTAATTCAATACCTTCTTCTACAGCAAGCTTAGCAAACTTTTCTCTAAAAGCAGCTAACTCCTTAACTCTTGAATCAGGATAGATACGTTTACTATTTTTAATAGCATTATATACATCTATCATTTCAACATAAGACTTATTTTGATATAAAGCATGTGAAAAGGCAGCTGTTAAAACAGAGAAAGCAATATCAGGATACATAGCTCCTAAACCATATACTCTTTTAAACTCACTTGTAGCCTCAACAATAGATTCAATTAATAGTTTAGTTACATACTCATTATATTTAAATTTAATTCCTGTTTGGGCCTCTGTTTTAGGTAATGTCTTCATCAATACTTCAATTGTTGTAGGTATATCTTGTTCTTCTACATCAACACGATCAAAACGTCTTAAGAAAGCTCTATCACGTACAACATAAGTATTATATTCAATATCTGTTGTAGCACCAATTAATTTAACCATACCTCTATCGATAGCAGGTTTTAAGATGTTAGCTAAATCCATTGGGCCTCCATCTTTACTACCAATTAAAGTATGTATTTCATCGATAAAGACAATTGTTTTATCAACTTTCTTTAATTCCTCTACTAAAATAGTAATAATCATTTCTTCTTTACCATTATATTGTACTTTACCTAACAATGATGAAGAATTAATTTTAATAACACGATAACCCTTTAATCTATCTGGCACTGTATTATTAATAATACGATATGCTAAACCCTCAACAATAGATGTTTTACCTATACCAGGCTTACCAACTAGTAAAGCTGATTTTTCTGGTGTAAGTAAAATAATAGTCATTTTAGCAATTTCATCATCACGTGCAATTGCAGGATTAGTAATATAAGTTTTAGCAGTTAAGTCTTCACCATACATTTTAATAATACTTAGATTAGTATAATCTACTAATGGTCTTGATTCACTTGTTTCATTATTTAATACATCTTGTTCCATTGTATCACCTATCATGATTATATAATAGTTACTAAAAAAAAGAAAGTAATTTAAAAAACTTTCTTATCTTTTGTAAACTAATAATTGTTCTGGTAATAAGTAAATATTATCATTTTGATATAATAATTCTTCATTATTTAAGCCTAATCTTTTACTAGCACTATTAATAGTTTCTTCATTAGAAGTAATTATAACTTTAACATTATCTTTAGGTACCATTATTTCTTGTCCTGGATATATGTAATTATCTTTATCTAAGCCATTAATATCTAGTAAATCTTTTAAACTAATATTATATTTATTTGCAATATTATATAAATTATCTCCTTTTTCTACGGTATATATATCAAACCAACTATCATTTTGATTATTAGGTACAATAATTAACTCACCCATTGTAATATAAGCTTTATCATTTATTTCTTGTAAATCTTTTACCGTAGTATTAAACTTTTTAGCTATACTTTCAAACGTATCACCAGAAGTAACTTTATATATTTTATACATATGACACCTCATTTTATTATATGTTATTGCATAAAATAATGTGAAAGGATGATTATATGAAAAAAGATTTACCTAATTTATACCATGGAAATATAAGTAATGGTGCAAGTAACAATCGTCGTGTTGCACACGCAAATATGGATAATGATTTATCAGTTAGAGAAACTATTAACAAATTATTTAAAGAAAATAAAATATATCGTGAAGATGTAGAACTAGTAACAGATAGTAATACTTTAACTACCAAAATCATCGGGCGTACACAAGATCATATTATTACAATTGATAATGCTGTAATAAAAATAGATAATATTAAACATATTAAAATACTAAAATAAAAAACGAGTTATCTCGTTTTTTATATACATTCAACGTATGTATCGCTCAAACATCTTAAGCAACATACACAGTTTAGATTCATTGTAAAGAAAGAATTAGTTGCTGCATATGGAAATGCTGATTCATTAGTAGAAGGTGCTAATACACGGAAAGTACAACTGCATCCATCTAATTTTTCTACTCGAAAAACACTAGAACAACCAGATTCTGAACAATCAACGCTATCTTTTTCAATTGGTAAACTTAAAGCTTGGCCATTACATAAATATAGTTGTACAGGTCTAGTATTACATGTTAATGAACTAGTTCCACATCCTAAAAATCCTCGATCACATGTATCTAAACATGTTTCTGAATTGCAAGCATTTTGTTGTAATACATTTATAATAGCTAATATTTCAGCTATTTTTGTACAAGAGTCATTATCACTATTACACATATTAATCCACCCTTTCTGCTATAGGATATTCAATTAATAGTAAAAAGTGTGTTTAAAATACCTATATTGATATTTTAGGGTTTTTTTAGTACAATTATTGTGAAGTGATAATATGGATAATAATGGATGTATTGAAGAAAAAGAAACATATATCTTGCAAGAAAATAAAGATGGATCAGTTATAACTGTAAGAGATTTACAATTACAAGTATTAGAAATAATGGATGAAATACATCGTGTTTGTGTTAAAAATAATATTCGTTATGGAATGATTGGAGGTTCGGCTTTAGGAGCTGTTAACTATCATGGATTTATTCCTTGGGATGACGATATAGATATATGTGTTGTTAGAGAAGATTGGGAAAAGTTTATCGATGCTTTAAATAGAGACTTAAGTGATAAATATTATTATCAATGCTTTGAGAATGATAAGAAGTTTAATGTTTTAAATGGACCAACTATGAAAATAAGAAAGAAAGGTACTTATATTGAAGAAGTAAATTTCTTACTTAAAAACAGATGTAAAACAGGTAATGGTATTTTTGTTGATGTTATAATATACGATAATATATCTGATAGTAAACTTAATTTTCAAATACATCAAACTGTTGTTAAGATATTAATGCCTTTATATGTATTAGTTGATAATTTGCATCTTCCTCATAAATTATTTTCAAAGTTTTTAAGATGGTTTGCTGATAGTTATTCTAGACATCATAAGAATAGTAAATGGGTATCACAGCCTATAACTGTTCCTTGGGAAAAATTCTTACATGAACCTGTCTTTCTTAAAGAAGATGTATTTCCTTTTAAACTTTATGAGTTTGAAGGACGTAAGTTTTATTCATATAATAATATAGAGAAGATATTAAAACAATGGTATGGACCTAACTGTTTAAAAAAATGGAATGGTAAATGTTATGAAGAAACATTACCAAAAGAAAAAAGGCATCCTAAACACACCGCTTATATTAATTTAAATGGTGATACAAAAGAATAATTGGAGTGATATCATGAAAGGAAAATTTGATGCTAAAAAAGCTTTAATAATTGGCTTTGTTCTTATTTTTATAGCTATTCTAATAGGCTTAATATTTCAACATGATATTGCTTTTGTTTTTGCAGGATTAGGAATAGTCATTATTGGAATAGCTGCATTATCTTATATCAATAAAGGTGAGTAATCACCTTTTTATTATGATTGAAAGCATACTAGCTAGTAATAAACCTAATATTGAGGCATATGTATGATGCCTATAATTTTTAAAGCAATAGTAGGTAAATCTAGCAATGATAATGGTACCAATAAATAAACCAATACTAAAGGGAATTATTTTATCTAAAGGAAAAGTATATATATTAGTAAAAATACTTAGCAAATCATCATATAGTCCTAAAGACATAAAGATGGCAGTACCACTAATTCCTGGTATAATAGTCGTTGTAGCTTCAATAAAACCTATAAAATAATAATTATTAATAATATCTAATTTAGGCATATATAATATTAAAAAATAAATGATAAAACTTATTAAAGATATATAATATTTATTTGTTTCCTTAAGTAATAAAGGTATACCTGTACCTATTAAAATAAGAAAGATAAAGATTGTTAGATGATAATAATTATTTAATAAAAAAGTAATAGCGTGACTACCTAAGACAATAGCAAGAATAATTCCTATAGCTAATTTAGATAGATAAATAGCACTATTATAAAAATTATTAAAGATATTGTTAATAGCATATATAATGTTTTCATATATATTTAATCGAATGGCTAGTAGACTACCACTTACACCAGGCATTATCTTACCTATACCGATAATAAATCCTTTGATGATTAAATCCATAGTATCACCTAAATAAGTTTATGAATAAAAAAAAATAATATTAATATTATTTTACTATGCCATTAAAATATCCATTATAAACAGTTCTAGTATCATTAACAACCATGAAAGAAGTATGATCATATTCCTTAACTATTCTTTTAATATCATTTAATTTTGATACTTCTATTTCTAAAAATAATAATAGTTTTTCATCATCATTAAAGCCATTAATTTTCATTACACTAACAGCATATCCTTCTTCTCTTAGCCTTTTTATAATATTTTGATATTCTTTTTTTATAATTATTTGAATACTATATGTTTCATGATTAGTAAATAATCTTGATAATAGTCCTCCTATATAGGTTCCTGTAGCGAACCCTAAAGCATATGATATTGCTATCCATATACTATTAATATTACTATTTAAAGCATCTTTAACTACTAAGAACCAAACTAATACTTCAAAGAAACCTATAAATGATGCTTTTAGTATTCTATCTTTTACTGTTAATACAGTTCTTATTGTTCCTAATGATACATCTAAAATACGGACTAAAAATATTTTTATACATAATAATAAAAGAGTCATATAATCACCTATAATTATTATGACTCTTTTTTATTTATTTATTATCTTTACTATCTGTATCTTCAGCTTTTAATGAGTTATCTTCAGATGTTTCTTCACCAGTACTAAAGAAACTTAATAAGTAATTTAATACTTTGTCACTACCTTCATATGTTTCTTTTACTTTACCATCTTCAATAGCTACTAAAGTAGTACCTTTAACTTTTAATTTATCTACTTCTTTTAATGATGCTTCTTTTCCTATTGCATCTTTATTATCTTCATCACCTAAATCAATATAATAGAATTTAGTTGATAAGCCATTTAGACTTAATAAACCAATATAAACATCATAGTAAGAGTTATTTGCGTCATCTTCTTCATCAAATAATAAATAGTAAGTTTTATCTTCAATTTTATTTATCTCACTATATTTAATAGCGTTTTCTTCTCTTACTTTAGGTATTTCTATTTGTTCTTGATTATTGGAATTATTAGTCTTTTTAACTATTACATCAGTTAAAAAGTAAGAAGCTGTTAATACGGCAACAATAATAACAATTGTAATAATTAATTTTTTAAATGAAAATTCATTTGTTACTTTATTATTTTCTTTTTCTTTTTGAACAATTAATTTCGCCTTTTTCATAATATCACCAAAGCCTATTATATCATAAAAAGTTAAAAAGTCATCATTATTTTGTAATTGATGAAGAACTTATTGATTTAGCAACATTCATCATTTCTAATGGTTCTAATTTATCAGATAAAAGAGAGTATTCAATACCATTACTCATCCAATTAATTGAACCATCTGTAACAAAACCTAAAGTATCGATAACTAGACTAGGTTCACCATTAGTTATATTAGTTTCTAATTCTTTACTAACTGTTATGGTTTCTTCAATTAAAGTAAAAGGTTTATCTCCTCCAAAAGTGAGAATAACTCTTTCTCCATCTTCTTTATCTATACGATCTTCAGAAGTTAAATAAGTATTTAATGGTAAATACATAGGATAAACAACATCATCTATCGACTTAGATACATCTTCCGATGCCTTAGTATCAATATTGCTTTCTAATTTAAAAATATTATCATCAAGACGACTATTCTCTTCAAACTTATTTACTGTAAAATCCATTGCTACTGTATCATTAACATTATAAACTTCTACTTTTTTAAGTAAATTATCTTTAGTAAAATATACTTTTTGTTTTACTAAATCAGTATTAGTTGAATAATCTACTTTGGTATTATAAATATATAAATCATCTTTCTTTTCAAATGTTTTATCATCATCTTTTTCAATATCATTGATAAGACGTTCTAAGATATATATTTGTGAATTATTATAAGGCCAATCACTTTGAAATTTAAAACTCTTATTAAGTGAAGGAGTTAAAACATATACGCCTGTTGTATTACGTAAAATAATTTGTTCATGATTATTTATTTTATTAATTAAACTAACACGATATGAATCATCTTTTTTATAATTCACAACAACATTATATGTATAGGTATCATCACCATTATACATATTTAATTCTCCTTCAATGGTATAAGAAGTTAAACTATCAGCTAATTTTTTAATATTCTTTAAGACTTCTTTTTCACTCTTTTTGCCACAACCTACGAGAAGGAAACATAATAATATAATCAAATATTTTTTCATATATACCTCTTTTCAATTAATTATATTAATCAAAATAAATAATATGAAAAAAAGCTTTTATTTTTTATATACTTTAGGATGGAAATCATCATCTGATTTTGAAGGCTCTAAAGTTAAAGTTGGTTTATAAGATGTATCAATAGGTTTAACTTCATCTATATCAAAATCTTCAATGCGACCACTAATTTGTTCTTGCCCATTTAAACTTTCAAGATAAAGATTAATATCTTTTGATAATTTCGCTACCATATCACTAGGTATAGTAGAATTCTTTATTAACTCAATACTATGAATAGTTCCTTCAACATTACGTTCTAATAAATTATGAAATAATCCTATAACATTATTAGAAATAGATAAAGCTGATGCTTCACTTTCATGACCTAAATTAATAGCTAATTCTGAACCAATTAAAGGCAATAAATCACTACGAGCCATTTGTAAAGCATTAATAGTTATAAAATGATTAACTATCAATTGATTAACTTTAAATAATTCTTGTTTCATTAATTGATTAGTTGTTGAAAATCTATTTACTTTATCACTAATAACTTGTAAAAAAGTAGACAACTGTAATATTTTAGCATAATCATCTTCACTATCGATAGATAGTTTTTGACGTTCTTCTTCTAACTTTTGTAAAGCTTCACTAGCTATTAAATAATGATATCTTGTCTTACGACGATATACTTCAATATATTGTCTAATATAGTCGTAAGCAAGTAACTCACGTGATAATGATTCAATATTACTATCTATTGTTTCTTTAAGTCTTGATAAAGCACTATTATCTAATGATATATGTGTTTCTACTTGTTTTTCTTCACCAAAAGTTTTTTTTAGCCAACCCATAAATCCTTTAACAGTCTCTTTTGTTTCCACTGCTTCTTTAACATATATTTGATCAACTAAATCATCAATCGTTGCGATAGCCTTAGAATGGGTATCACTAAGCGCTAAACGTGGAAGTTCATCATATATGTATTGTGAATGAACAGTTAAGTTATTACCAAATTGTAAGATACTTTTTAAATCACTAGTATCTAGTGTTTGCATAGGCTCACTATCTAATAAAGTAATACGTTCTGGTATCGTTAAATTAACAACATGTTCTTTTTCCGTAACAACCTCTTCTTTTAAAATATCATAAACACTACCTAGGGATGCTGTTAAAGTCTCAATTAAAAAGGAATCATTTATTTTAGAATCAAAAACATTTTTAACGATAGAAGAAATTGGTGAATCATAACAAGTGGTTTGTAAATACTTCGTATAACTTGCTAAAAAGATTTGGGTATCATCAGGAGTAGAACTTAAATTATCTAAAAAGTTTAATGGTAAGTCACATTTTTCTAAAATAGTTGTTAACTTTATACCATTCTTCTCAAAGAAAGGACGAGATGAGTTCTGTCTTGTGAAGACTCCTAACATTAAAGATAACTCTTCAATATCAGCTTGCTTACTAATTAATGAACTAGAATGTTTTTCTAAAAAACTATTTATACGACTATGGATACGAGTAACATCAGTCATATAATCAATAGCTTCTCTACTATAATATCTTAAAGCATATTCTTTTTCTTTTTTTCTTTGTTCTTCAGCATGTTGTATCGTATATTGTTCAAATAGTTCATCAAAATGTTCAAAGTCTATATAACTTTTATGAATCATTCCTAATAAACGAATTATATCGACAGTATTATTTATATTAGCATTAAAGATATTATGAGCTATGGCTTTAATAGTTATCTCTTTACGATCTAAATCTTTATTATAGCCACCAAATATAAACTCACCATAAAAGTTAATTAATGTTTCAATATCAACTGATTTACTATTATAGTTAAGACGACTAATGTTTAAGTTTTTAAAAATTACACCATTAGTTAATCCTAAACTAGTGAAAAAGTCTTCAACATCACTATTCGTATCATATAAACTTAATAATAAGGCATATACTTGTAAATTTTTACTAGGCCAATCTTTATTTATTTCTAATAAGCCTTGATGAATACGCGATGTATTCTCTAAATATTCAATTGTTTCAGCAGGTAAATTATTAAAGAACTTTTGTGTTAAAGCAATACGACGTTTATTTTCTTGACTAGTTAAATATTGTTTTAACTGTTCTGTAAAATCACTATTTAAATGTACTTCATGATTTAACGTACTAAAGATTGTTTCCATAATCATACTACGATTGAAATCACGATTACATAAATTATATATAACATCATTAATTGTTATTTCACAAGGTCTTCTATTACGATTAACGCCTTCATAGACAAAGCGACGATAACGTTCAACTAAAATCTTTTCATCTAACTTAATATTATTAATTTCTTGTTCCGATATCTCTATCTTTAATAAACTTAAAACTTTCTCTAATGTTATACCATGACCAATAAAGAACTTACTAATATCACTGTTGACATGATAAGCAGCAATAAATAACGCTAAAGTATCCGCATCATCTTCATTTGTTAATATAGAAGCATTATGTTTATGCTCCAACATTTTATTTAAAAGTAACATATATATTTTAGCTGTATAATCCACAAATAGACGTGTTTCTTGTGGTAAATTACCATAGAAATCATTAACAGACTTTAAAAAGCGATTATTATTTTCTTCTTCAATCTTTTGTTTAATCTTAGTAGTTAAATCACTAAACATACCGGTATAACAATTATAATTAAGGAATATTTTCTCAATAGCTAAAGAATGAGTTTTATCACGATTTAGAATTTGTTCAAAAAGCATTGGAACACTTAATACCGACTTATCTTTAACATCAACAAAACTACTAAAATAAGTTTGTAATACAGCTGGTTCAGCTGGGATATTTCCTAGTTCTGATGAAGAAAAACGATAGTTAATATTCTTAAAAATATTATCTAAACTAACACTATGACTAGCAAGTATTTTTTTAATAGCTTCTTTTTGACCTATAGCATCGCTTTCATTTTCTTTTATATCATTTCCAAAATAAAGAGCTAATAAACCAGAAAGAGCTACTAAATCTTGATCACTACGATATTCATTATTTAAACTATTACGATTAACACTTAATTTGCGATAAATCTTAGCCATTGTGTCTAAATAATCAATAACAGCTATAGATGATTTACCATAGAATGTTTCAGCTATTGAGGCATTCTTTTCATTTCTTTCTTGGGAAGCAAAGTTACTTAAAGCATCACGAAAAGAACGATAATTATTATATCCTCCTAAAACATATGGTGTATTAGAATTATAATCATAACTATTTTGATTAGCTTCTACTAAAGAAGCAACAATTTGTGATGGTACTAAAGAAGCATAAGACTCATATCGATCAAAAATACAAAAGAAACGACTATTCTCTTCAAAAAGATTTTTACGAGTTTTACTTGAAGGTGAATAATCTTTCGTATTAATATCAAGTCTTGTACTTTCATAACCTATGGATGATAAAAAAGAAGCATAACGATCTTGTGCTTTATACATCGCATCAAGTTCTATTAACATAATCATGCTATCCTTGGTATTAACATATCCACAACCTTCAACATAAACTCTTTCATCGTTTTTCATAACATAGCCTAAAACAGTTAATACACGATCAACATATTCTAAGGTTTCGGTAGGAACAATATCACTAAATTCTTTATAAGATAAAACCATAAAACCACCTTTTCGTGAGGTTTATAGTAACATATATTATCTTTAAAGTCAAAGAAAAACAATAGAGAAGTTACCTCTATTGTCTTGATAATTTAATCTTTACTTTTTCTGGACTTACAACAAATGTTGATAGACGAGCATTTGATGTACGAGCTCTTATTAATACAGGTAATTCATAAACACCCTCTTTAGGATCTTTAATACCTGATAAATCAACATATGCTTCTATATCAGCATTAGATAAAGCTTTACATACATTTTCAGCACATGTAGGTCTAATTAATACCTCAGAATCAGTTGAACTATTTAATCCTGCTCTAAATCCACTAGGTACATTAACAGCATCTATACGAACTGTCATATTATACTTAGCTGATGAAACACTATTCGTAACAGTTATATTAACATCAATACGATTAGTATCTAATTTCTTAATTCCTGCAGGTTTTGGTATTTCTACTGTTCCATGATAATTAGAAGTTAACATACTAGCATCAAATTCAATATCTATACCAGAAGTTTGTAATTTATCTAATACATCTTGTGATCCATATACCACAACAGAATCTTGACTAAATGTATATGATTCAACAGCTTTACCAAAAGGCATCTTAGTATTTTCTTTTAATACGAAATTAAGTGGTATTTCTCTAGAAGAAGAACTTAATACTATTTGCGCTGTAGGTTTAGTAGAATGATTTATTTCAACATCTACTATATTACCTTTCGCATCATAAGCAACTAATGTTATATCATCTAAAGTATATTTACCTGCTGTTAACTTAGTATTATTTTTATCTGATGATATTAATTTGTCTACATCAATTAAAGCTTCTACAGTTGAAACACGTTCTAGATCTTTACCTGCTCCACTAATTACAACCTTATCAATATTTAAAGATACACTTTCTACTTCTATTGTACTATCTAAATGATCTGTATTAATAACATTATAAGATAAATCTCTATTTTCAGATTCTTTTAAATATACAATGATTGTTGCTTCTGATGGGTTAACACTAGCTTCAATAGATTTTAAATCACCATTATTATATTGTAATTCACGACGATATGTTCCAGGCTCTGTAATATCTGTTAAATCTAATCTAACTGTATTCTTTCCTGTTGATTGACGAGCTATATATAAATCAGCTTTGCTACCCATTAAAGTAATATCAACTGATTCAGGAACACCCTCTAATACAAATCGTTCCTCATTATATAAAACTTCTACTTTTTGATTTTTAAACATTTCTGCACTGCGATTATTAAATACCAATATTTTTTGATCAACTACAACAAATAGCGCAATCGCTAAAAATAATGATAAGAATAGTAATGTAGTTTGTTTTGATAAAAAGGTTTCAAAACGATGACTAGATTTATCAAACACTTTAGATAAACGAAGTACTAAACGAGTAATTGGCGTAACAACATGTTTATCAAAGAATTTTACGATACGTCTAGGTAAACTATTTTTCTTCTTCATGCGTATCACCTTCCTCATTATTTGTTGTTTCTTCCTCTTCTTCTTCATCATCAATTATTGTACTTCTTTTAGGTTTTAACTCATTTAAAAGTAATATTTTTAATTCATCAGCTGATAAATTATAATGTAATTCTCCTCCTATAGCACAAGATAATCTTCCTGTTTCTTCAGATACAACTAAAGCAATACAATCGGTTAATTCAGAAATACCAAGTGCTGCTCTATGTCTTGTACCTAAACGTTTACTTATCTTTAAACTATCACTTGTTGGGAATACTGCTCTAGCACTAGTTATTTTATCTCCCTGAATAATTAATCCTCCATCATGTAATGGATTATTAGGGAAGAAAATAGTAACTAGTAATTCACTAGATATATCAGCATATATCTTCTTAGACTTTTCAATATAGTCATTTAAACTATTATCTCTTTCAATAACTATTAAGGCACCTGTACGTGTTTTACGCATAGCATCCATAGCTGTAACAATTTCATAAACAACTTTTTCTCTTTCATCAACCGTTAAGACTTTATGACGTCCTAACAATTGACTACGTCCTAATTGTTCCAAAACATTACGTATTTCTGGTTGGAAAATAACTATAAGCGCTAAAACTCCCCACTCTAATACATAATTTAATACATAATCAATGGTTGTTAATGAAAAAACATGACTTATTAATTTAAGTGCTAATATAAAAACTATTCCTTTAAATAATAAAACTAATTTAACATTTTTTCTTAAACTCTTTAAAGTATAGTAAAATACCATCCATACTAATAATATATCAACGATCACTCTAATATAATCTAAAGCTCCGGCAATTGACATACAATCCCTCCATAACTTTTCATGCATAATAATTATAACATACTATTTTTTAAATAACAATTTAATTACTTTCTTAATTATCCTAATAATATCTTAATAAAAGTCCTATTTTTAACTAAAAATTTTTTTGAAATAATTATAATTTAATGTAAACTTATGTAAATAGTGCTTAATAATGATATTTTTTTGACATTATAGGCTATATTTTATGAAAATATTACTTTTATTGTATAAAAAAACTCTTATTACTAAGAGTTATAATCATAATGGTGGAGAATAAGGGATTCGAACCCTTGACCCCCTGCGTGCAGGGCAGGTGCTCTAGCCAGCTGAGCTAATTCCCCAAAACAGGTAATAAATTTTTATTACCTCTTGATTATATATAATATTTTTTTATTTGTCAATACTGTTTTTCAATAATTTTCATCTTATTAGATTGAGTATCTTCCTTTGGTTTTAAAACATCATTAACATACTTAATAATACCTTCTACAATATTAGGTCGCATTTTAAACATACCAAATAAATAACATGATACTACATTATCAATATTACCTTTAGGAGTATTTAAATAAATATCAGTTCCAACTATAAAAGATATAATATGACTTAAAGTAGAGGATTGATAGCCATGTACCATAATATCGTATAGTTCATCAAAATGATATTCATCATAATAGTAATCATAATTAGCAGATATTGTTGAAAAGAAATCTCCATCATATAATAGTTTTTCTATTAGTTCCTGTTGGGATGCTATCTTCCTTATCATCATGATATATTTATATATTAGCTGCTTTCTAATTATATTAATATTTTCTTTTTCATTAAATATAATTTCTAAGTAATCTAGTGTTTTTAATTCATGGATATATGAAGGCAATTCTTGATATAAAGATATTCCATTATCATAACCTTTTAATCTTCCTTCAACATGTTTTGCTTCATGAACTAAAGTAGAGGTTTGCGCTAAAAAGTTTGGAGCAGTAATTAATATATAATACTCATTACTAGATAGTATATAAGATCTACCTAAAAAGTGAGCTAACTTATCATTAACAAAATTAATACGACTAGGATTAGAAATAATTTTCTTAAAGTAATTCAAATTATTCTTATCATATCTTTTATAATAATCACGTGCTAAACTTACTACATAATCAAGTGATGTTTCTTTCACATTTTGCACATCTTCATCTAAATTAAGATTAATAAAGGCCTTATTTAAAAAATTAAGCATACGGAAAAATGAAGTATTAAAATAGGACATATCGAATGACATACAAGCATCAAAAAAGTCATCACATTTAATATGTGGTCTAGATTCTTTTTCAATTACACCAATATCAAAAAGCATGGATGTATAAACTTGTTTTCTTTTTTTATCTACATCTAAAATAGGATTACTAATAGAAGCTAGTTCTCTTTTTATGTTGTCTACCTGCCATTTATATTTCATATGTCCTCCGAGGAAGTATTCTATCATTGAATTAAATCAAAGTCAATTTAGTGTAATTGATTACATACCCCTTTTTCAGGCATATAAAAGCAATGATTTTTATATCTTCCTGCTAAAGGTTGTTCATACCAAGTAGATTTACAACTATTATTATTAGAATAAAACCATAAGGCATTAGTAGCTGGATAATAATATTCTCCCTTTAAAATACGATTAGCTAGTTGTCTTTCCTTATTAGTTGGTGAACCATAAAATAAAGAACTACTAGTACCACTAAATCCCCCTGGAGATTGAAATATAGCTTTATACAAAGTATCAATATCCGTAAATGTATAACAATCAGCTAATACTCTATTTACTACAACATTACCTACCATTAACATACCTAATCCACCCTCACCTAATGCTTCAGAACGCATTAATCTAGCAAGTAAATCTCTCTCATTACTTGTATAATTTATAATCATCTTATCACCTATTTTATTATATGTGTAACCTTGCATATTGATTAAAAATGTGCTATAATCTACCTTGTCAAAGGGACATAGGGGTATAGTTCAATGGTAGAATAACGGTCTCCAAAACCGCTGATGTGGGTTCAACTCCTGCTACCCCTGCCATTTTGTATATCTAATCTAGTTTAATAACTAGATTTTAGGTTAGAGATATTACATTTTCTATCAATATGTGATAACATATTGATAGATAGTAATATTATAGTTTATAAATTATTGAATATAATAAAAAAGGAGAAACAATCTTTTGCAGTAGATGTTCTCCACAATATGGGTTGCACCTAAAGTAATTTAGGTGCTTTTATTTTAAGATTATTGCGAGTGTTATAATAATAAATAAAACTATTGTCAGTATTAAAAATAATAATACTAAGTAATCCATAATATGGATGATTTATTAAAATTATATGCTTTCATCTAATCACCTCCTCAACCTATAACATAATTATATTTGTGGAGGTAACACCTAAAATTATTTCTCCTAATGTAATTATATTGGTTTATTAAAACGTAGTCAATAAATATAAAAAATATTGTTATACTAGTTTAAAAACTAGATTTTTTTATACTATTATTTTGATATAATAATAATTAGGAAGGATAAAGATATCATGAATAAACAAGAAATCTATAATTTCATAAAAAATAAAAATATATGGTATGAAATTACAGAACATAAAGCTGTCTATAATATGGAAGAATTAAATGAAATAGATTTACCTTATAAAGAATATGATGGCAAAAATATCTTTGTTAGAGATGATAAAAAAAGAAATTATTACTTAATAACTATTAAAGGAAATAAAAAAGTAGATTTAAAAATATTTAGTAATACATATCATACTAGACGATTAAGTTTTGCTAGTGAAAATGACTTAATTAATATATTAAATCTAAAGCCAGGATCTGTAACACCATTAGGATTATTAAACGATAGAGAGTCAAAAGTAATATTTTATTTAGATGAAGACTTTTTAAATGATCAAGGTATTATTGGTATTCATCCTAATGATAATACAGCAACAATTTGGTTAAAAGTTCAAGACTTAATAAATATTATTAAAGAGCATGGAAATCAAGTAAATATTATAAAAATAAGTTAATTAATGATTGGAGAAATAAGAAGTTTATGAATAAATTAATTAGTATATTAGCAACCTTTTTAAAATGTATATTTATATTATGGATACCTGTTTTATTATTTGAAGAATCATTTATATATGAATATTTAGGATATATTGGTGCTTTTATCGCATCTATAATTGCCACTATCTTATGTTTAATTGTCTACATTAAAGCATATAAAAAAGTATCTTTTAATCATTACTTATATAATATAGCTAATGCTATATTATTAGCTATTACAAGTGTTATCTTTGGATATTTATTTTTATACTTTATAGATATAGGTATCTTTCATCAATGCGGAGGAACTGGATGGGAATGCTTTTTATTCGGTATAGAATACCTACTTATTGGATTTGAATATGCCCTATTATCTATAATTATCTTGGTAATATGGTTATTTGTAAGACTAATTAAATATATAATTAATAAAAATAAGAAATAATTTATATTGCCATTGTTAAAAGCAAACATTGTTTGCTTTTTTCATGATATAATAAACATGTTATTTATAAATAGTAAATGTTAATATGCATTGCTTGTGACAACGGATGTTTTAGCATATAATTCTTTTTGAAGGAGAAATTTATTATGTTAAAAGATAATATAGTAATGAATGGAGTAAAATAAAATGAGCAATAATGAATTGGATTTTTATGAGAAAATAAAAGACTGGGACTTCAGTATGATTAATTATACAGAAGAATCTTTAACTAATTGGGATATGTATGAAATACTAAATAACAAAGCTAATAGTGAATCTAAAATATTAGATTTAGGCACAGGCGGTGGTGAAAAATTAATTCAATATTTTCCAAATGCTAAAGAAATAATTGGTACAGATTTCTCAAGTGAAATGATTAAAACAGCTAATATTAATTTAAAAAAATCATTAAGAAAAAATATTAAATTTAAACAAATGGATAATTTAAAAATGACAACACCAAATAATTATTTTGATATAGTAGTTGCTAGACATACATGTATCGATGCTAAACAAATATATAATACTCTAAAAGATAATGGTATCTTAATATTAAGAGGTGTTGATAAGTTAGATTGTTGGGAACTAAAATATCTTTTTGGAAAAGGCCAAGCATATAATGACGTAAAACCAATTAGTTTAATTGACTATGAAAGCATCTTAAAAGCAGGCTTTAAAAACGTAGAATTAGTTCCTATACATATAAGAGAGTACTATAAAACAAAAGAAGATTTATTAGCATTACTCTTAAAAACACCTATTTTATGTGATTTTTCTGAAGAGAATGAAAACACTAATCTTGAATTAGATATTGATATGAAATTATTAGATAAATATATTAATTCACATAAAACAGATAAAGGTATTTTATTAATAAGACGTTATTACGGAATTACAGCTATCAAATAATTTTAATTATAAATATTTAAATGAATAACAAAAAAGAGTTTATTAATGATATGAGGTATAATAAATTAAGATAAATAAATTAGTTAGAAGGTGCAATATGTATAATGAATATTTAGAATTTGCTAAAGAAATAGCTCTTTATGCTGGTAAAACAATGATGGAATGTTATAATGATACAATAGATTTAAACTATAAAGAAGATAAAACTGTTGTAACTTTAGTTGATAAACAAATTAATAGATATTTAATAGAAAAAGTAAAAGAGAAATATCCTATGCATGCTGTTAATGGTGAAGAAGAAAGCTATAATAGTAATAGTGAATATGTTTGGGTATGTGATCCATTAGATGGAACAGGAATGTACGTAAATCATATTCCTGTATTTGTCTTCTCTTTAGCTTTAGTTCATAATGGTGAACCTATTGTTGGCGTTATATATAATCCTAATGAAAAGAAAATGTATTACGCTATTAAAGGACAAGGTGCATATTGTAATGATATAAAAATATCTGTAAATAATAATAAATTTGGTGATTTAGGATACAAGACCAATGTTGAAATATTCAATAACAATATCATCGATGAAGTATCATTAATAAAGGAATTAAAAAATAATTCTAAGATTTCCTCAATAGGTAGTGTAGCTAGAAGTTGTATGGCTATTGCTACAGGTGATTTCTCTTGTGATATATTTCCTGGTACTAGTCATGGTAACTGTGATATAGCAGCATCATATCTTATTGTTACGGAAGCAGGTGGAAAAGTAACTAATTTATATGGTGAAAATCAAAGATATGATAAAGATATCAAAGGATCTATTATATCTAATGGTATATCACATAATGACATATTAGAAATAGTAAAAAAATATCTTTTAGAAAAATAATACAAATAAATTTTAGTAAAAAATACTTACACAAAAAATTGATTTGTGCTACAATTAAATCACTAAGCACAAATATTAAGTCAAATAATCAATGCGTCGCTAATAGCGTAAGTCCAATTGAGTATGGGCTTACGTTTTTTTTTGTGCATTAGTTAAGGAGGAATGAAAATGGAAACAATGGATTTAGAAAATGATAAAATTTCTACTCTCATTAAGAAATTTGCTATACCATGTGTTATTAGTATGGTTGTTGCTGCTCTTTATAATATTGTAGATCAAATATTTATAGGATGGAGTGATGCTGGAGCTTTTGGTAACGCTGCTACCAATATAGTCTACCCTTTTACTGTTATTGCTCTTTCCTTTGCTTTGCTAATAGGTGATGGAGCTGCTGCCCTATTTAATCTATCACTAGGTGCTAAAGATAAAAATAAAGCTAGTAAAGCTATTGGTAATGGATTAATTCTATTAATAATTATATCTATTATTATAACAATCTTAGGGCTTATCTTTAATAATCAAATACTAAGTATATTTGGAGCTAATCCTAAAGAAATAGAATGTTATAGATATGCTAAAGAGTATTTAAGAATTATTTGTTATGGATTACCATTCTACATAATTGGTCAAGGACTAAATGCAGCTATTAGAAGTGATGGTAGTCCTAAATATGCAATGATAGCTACAGTAATAGGTGCTATAACTAATATTATCTTAGACCCTATTTTTATTTTTTGTTTTAATATGAGTGTTAAAGGTGCCGCAATCGCTACTATTATTGGTCAAATATTTACTTTTATCATCAGTATTATATATTTAAAGAAAGCCAAAAAATTTAAAATTAAAAAAGAATCTATCAAACTAGATTCTAATATAATTAAACAAACATTATCTTTAGGTTTAGCATCCTTAATTACACAACTAGCTATTGTAATAATTATTGCTGTAGCTAATAACTTAGTTAGTAAATATGGTTATACAACCTTAGCTAGTTCTGAAGTAGCATATGGCGTTGTAACACCATTAGCTGTTATTGGTATATGTATGAAAGTATTTGGTATTGTTGTATCTATTGTTATTGGCGTATCTTTAGGAGGAATGCCTATTATTGGTTATAACATGGGTGCTGGTAATATTAAAAGAGTCAAAGAAACAATTAAATATATCTTAATAACTAACTTTATTATAGGATTAATAGCTTTCTTATTATTTGAGTTATTCCCTACTTGGATTATTAATATTTTTGGAAATAATAACTCATTTGAATATTTAGAATATGCTACATATTGTTTAAGAATCTTCTTAGGAGGTATTATTTTAACTTGTCTAACTAAATCTTTATCAATACTTTTACAATCAATGGGATCTAGCTTTAAATCTACTTTGCTTGCTCTAGCTCGCGATGTTATCTTCTTTGTTCCAGCTATCATTATTATTGCTAGTATAAGTCATAATGTCGTAACTATGTTATGGAGTGCTATTATCGCTGATATTCTAGCCTTTACTCTGGGATTTATATTATTAAAAAGAGAGTTAGCTAATTAAAGAACTTTATAATTTCATAAAAGTTCTTTTTTTATACTAAATACTTTAGAACTTCATGATATAATATAATTGGTGATGATATGTATAAGATACTAAAGAATGAATGTATCGGTGACAAAATTTATTTATTAGAAGTTCTTGCACCTTTAGTAGTAAAGAATTGTTTACCAGGTCAATTTGTTATTGTAATGACTAAAGAAGATAGTGAAAGAATACCTTTAACTATTTATGATTATGATAGAGAAACATCTATTTTAAGTATGATATATCAAGTAGTTGGTTCTTCTACTCTAGAATTAACTAAAGAACATAATGAATTATTTAGTGTAGCAGGTCCTTTAGGTAAACCTAGTGAAGTAGTAACCAATATTGATAACTATAAAGGTAAAAAAATAGTTATGATAGGTGGAGGTGTTGGTATAGCGCCTGTCTATCCACAAGCTAAATATTTTACTTCTCATGGTACTGATGTTGATATTATATATGGAGCTAAAAATAAAGACTTATTAATTATTTTAGATAAATTAAAAAGTGTATGCCATAATTTAACGATTGTAACAGATGATGGATCTTATGGTATGAAAGGATTAGTAACAGATGCCTTAAAAGAAAAACATGACTATGATTTATGTATTGTAATGGGTTCAACAGTTATGATGAAATTTGTCTGTATGTTAACTAAAGAATTAAACATTAAAACAATAGTTAGTATGAATCCTATCATGGTTGATGGTACAGGTATGTGTGGTGCATGTCGATTACTTGTTAACAATGAAGTTAAATTCGCATGTGTAGATGGTCCTGAATTTGATGGACACTTAGTCGATTTTGATGCAGCAATTAAAAGAATGAATCTATATAAAGATGAAGAAGGAAGAAGATACTTAAAAGACTTGGAAGGAAATACACACTCTGGTGGATGTGGTATTTGTGGTGATAAATAATGGATGAAAAAGTAATAATGCGTAATTTAGATCCTGAAGAAAGATCGCATACATTTGAAGAAGTAGCTTTAGGATATAATGATGAAGAAGCTTTAAAAGAAGCTAATCGTTGTTTACAATGTATGAATCCTCGTTGTGTTAAAGGATGTCCTGTTAACATAGAAATACCTAGATTTATTAAAGCTATTAAAGAACATAATATGGAAGAAGCTTATAATATAATTTTAGAGTCATCTAGTTTACCTGCTATATGTGGACGTGTTTGTCCTCAAGAAAAGCAATGTGAAAAGATGTGCATTAAAGGAGTTAAAAGTGATGCTATAGCTATTGGATCACTAGAAAGATATGTTGCTGACTATGCTTTAGAACATAAGTTACATGCCATAAATGTTAAACCTAAAAATGGTAAAAAAGTAGCTATTATCGGATCAGGCCCTAGTGGTCTTACATGTGCTGGCGAACTAGCTAAAGAAGGTGTAGAAGTAACTATCTATGAGTCATTACATAAAGCAGGAGGCGTTTTAACTTATGGTATTCCTGAATTTCGTTTACCAAAAAGAATAGTTGAAAATGAAATTAATCAGTTAAAAGAAATGGGTGTTGAAATAATATTAAATGCTGTTATAGGTAAATCAATAACATTAGAAGAGTTAGAAAATACTTATGATGATGTTTATATTGCTACAGGAGCTGGCTTACCTAAGTTTTTAGGTATACCTAATGAGAATGCTAATGGTGTATTCTCAGCTAATGAAATATTAACACGTATTAATTTAATGAAATCATATGAAGATGATGCTAAAACACCTGTTAAAAAAGGTAATAAAGCTATTGTTGTTGGTGGAGGTAATGTCGCAATGGATGCCGCTCGTAGTTTAAAAAGAATAGGCTATGATGTATCTATTGTATATCGTCGTACAATGGAAGAGCTTCCTGCACGTAAGATGGAAATTGAACATGCTGTTGGAGAAGGTATCAAATTTGATTTATTAAAGAATCCTAAAGAAATATTAATAGATGATAATTATAATGTTAAAGGTGTTAAGGTAGCTTTAATGGAACTTACAGACGTTGATGAAAGTGGTCGAAGAGGTGTTAAAGAAATTCCTAATGCTTATGAAGAAATTTCTTGTGATACGATTGTCGTTGCTTTAGGTACAATGCCTAATCCTATTGCTACCGAAAATAGTGATATTATAACTGATGATAAAGGTTTAATAATTGCTCCTGAAGGTGTTACAAATAATGAACATGTATTTGCTGGTGGAGATGCTGTTACAGGAGCTGCTACTGTTATTCTAGCTATGGAAGCAGGAAAAAAGGCAGCTAAACAAATTTTAGATAGTTTTAATTAAATAAAAAAACTTCTTACATAACATAAGAAGTTTTTTCTATCCCCTAGCATTTCTAACTCTAGATTCAACACTTAATGTTTCTTTAAATGTTGCAATAATTTCTTTATCTTCTAATAACCATATTGGTAAAGGTATTTCTCTTTGAAGATATTTAGCACTTAATTTCTCTCTAATTCTACTTTCTACCTTTTTAGAATATTTAAATTCTTTTTTAGCATATGCTTCATATTTAGCTTTTCTTTCGTCACCAGTCATTTTATGTAATTTAGCATCTACTGCTAGACATTTTAAGAAAAAAGCTTTCTTTATATTACCAAGCAAATAAATATCTCTTTTCTTATATAGTCTACTTACATCTTCTCCTTGACTAACTAGCATAGCATTATAATCTTCTTTGCCTTTATTATAAACTTTTAAGGCAGATTTACTCTCTTTATCGTATCCTAACCAATGACATATTAAATTAAAGTCTTCTTGTAATAACTGATCATAGATAGCAGATAACTCTTTTTGTTGTTTTAACATAGCTTCTTCATATGGAGCTTGTTTAGCATCTTTTTCCATCTTTTCTCTTAAATCTTTAATATCTCTTCTAATATTATCTACTTCTTCAATAGTTGTAACTTCTTTTAATCTAAGTGTCATCTGTTCATATTGACTTACATAGTCTAATACTTTGAAATATTCATATTTTTTCTGGTATGTATTAGCTTGATAACTATCTCTTTCTAGTTCTAACTCTAATTGTCTTTTATTACGCGCTACGATACCTGCTGCTTCTGCTTGTTGTAATTCTTCTACAGTGCCTTTTTGAGCTAATTTATATGAGCTATACATATTTTCTTTAAGTTTATCGCTTTCAATTTTTAATTGTTCTAATTCTTGATATGTTTTAGCGTTATTAAGTCTTTCTATTAAATCTTTATACTTTCCTGGAAAATCAAATTCCTTAAGTACTGGGTATTCTTTTTGATAGGTGTCAGCTAGATAACTATTACCTGTAACAGAAGATAGTACACGACGTTTTACATTTTCTATTTCTTCTTCTGATACTACTTTAGAAGCATTAACTTCATCTTGAATAGCTTTATATTCATTATGATATGTTTCTAAATAATCATCTGTTCTTATCCCTTCTTGTTCTTTCACTAGTTCATCACTATTAGATTCTCTTTGATCAAATATTCCCATACTCCTCAATACTCCTTCTACTACATTATATCATCCAATTAATTTAAAAACAATGTCAAAATAACATATAAATAATTTGACAAATAACAATTAATCATGTAACATACCTAAAAAATGAGGGATAATATGGAAAGAATACTATCTTTAATCAATAAAGAAACATACTTTATGATTGATATTGATGGTGTATGTATTGATACTATCCAAAGATTAGAACAGAACTCCCCATTAATAACTAGTGGAAAAATGACTTGGGAAGAACATGTTAATAAATCTAAGCAAATAAATCATAGTTTAGATATTTTAAGGCATGTTCAAAAGAAATTAAAAAGAATTAGTTTCTTAACGAAAAATGAATGTTTAGAAGAATACTTAGCTAAAATTAAATATGTAAGAAGGCAAGGTATTTATATTCCTTTTATATCTGTACCTATTTTTATGAATAAGTCATTAATTATACAGCCTAGTCACTATAGTGGTAATATTATTTTAATAGATGACAATGATACTAATTTAAAAGATTGGGAAAAAAATGGTGGAATAAGCGTCTTCTTTGATAATGGTGATAATAGTATTAGTTCTAAATATCCTAAAATTAAAAGTTTAAGATTTTTAAATGATGTAGCAAAGCAAAAGTAGTCATATTGTTTACAAAACAGTCTATATATTAAATAATATAAAAAAGTAATATTTAAGTAAGATAACATGCAAATGTAAATAAGAAAGCAATTGTAAATACCTTAATTGCTTTTTATTGTGCAACCAAATAAATTAAGATATAATACATATAGGTGGAGATATGCAGATAATTAAAAGAAATAAAAAATTATTTGCTTTTAATAAATTAAAATAATATAATGGAAAAAAGAAAGTTTTAATAGGAGGTTTATATGAAATTAGATAAAAAAATATTAGGTAACAAAAGAAAAGATTATTTAACTTGGGATGAATTCTTTATTGGTATAGCTAAATTATCAGCTAGTCGTAGTAAAGATCCTAATACTCAAGTAGGTGCTTGTATAGTAAGTGATTCTAATCGTATATTATCTATTGGATATAATGGTACACCAAATAACTTTAATGATGATGATTTTCCTTGGAATCGTGAAGGTAAAACTGAAAATGAAACTAAATATCCATACGTATGCCATGCTGAATTAAATGCAATCTTAAACTTTGCAGGGACAAGATCAGAGCTTAAAGGATCACGTATTTATGTAGACTTATTTCCATGTAATGAGTGTGCTAAAGCAATTATTCAATCAGGTATATCTGAAGTAATTTATCTATCTGATAAATATAATGGTACACCTGGTAATGAAGCTTCTAAACTATTGTTTGATCAATGTGGAATCAAATATCGTCAACTAGATCCAAATCAACGTATCTTAAAATTATCATTAAGACCAGATGAACCTATTCAATTTCTTGATAAATAGTACAAATAAAAGGATGATTACTCATCCTTTTTATTTTCCCATTTCCAATTTACGACTTCTGGTAAGTCAACTCCAAATTCATGGATATATTGTTTATGTTCAACTAACTTATCCTTCATTAATTGAACAATATAAGCACCTTTATTACCTAATTCTGGTAAATTTTTAACGCAATTAATTACTAGGTTAAAACGATCTATAGAGTTTTGAACACGCATATCAAATGGTGTCGTTATTGTACCCTCTTCACGATAACCAGATACATGTAGATTACGATTAGTACGATGATATAGTAATTCATGTATTAAGCTTGGATAGCCATGGAAGTTAAATATAATTGGTTTATCCTTAGTGAATAACATATCAAAGTCTTCATCTGTTAAACCATGAGGATGCTTAGTACTAGGTTGTAATTTCATCAAGTCAACAACGTTGATAAACCTAATCTTTAAATCTGGTAACATTTTACGAAGTATTGTAACAGCAGCTAATGATTCTAATGTTGGAGTCTCTCCACAACATGCCATTACTAAATCTGGTTCACAACCTTGATCATTACTTGCCCAATCCCATATACCTATACCTTGAGTACAATGCTTAACAGCTTGTTCCATTGTTAACCATTGAGGACGCATATGCTTTGAAGTAACTACTACATTTACTAAATTTTTACTACGTATTATATGATCAAATACAGACAATAAGCAGTTAGTATCTGGAGGCAAATACATTCTAACTATATCTGCCTTTTTAGCATTTACATGATCTAGGAAACCTGGATCTTGATGTGTAAATCCATTATGATCTTGTTGCCATACATTAGATGAAAGAATATAGTTTAAAGAAGCTATTTCTTGACGCCATGGTAAGTCATGACATACTTTTAACCATTTAGCATGTTGCGCAAACATAGAATCAACAATACGGATAAAAGCTTCATAACTAGCAAAGAATCCATGTCTACCTGTCAAAAGATATCCTTCTAACCATCCTTCACATAAATGTTCACTTAATAATGAATCCATAACTCTACCATCAGTTGCTAAAAATTCATCATTAGGATATTTCATACCATTCCAATCACGATTAGTTGCTTCAAATACAGCTCCTAAACGATTAGACATTGTCTCATCAGGTCCAAAGATTCTAAAATTACGATTTTCTTTATTTAATTCAAATACATCACGTACGAATTTACCTAGTTCTGTCATATCACTAGCTTCAATCATACCTGGTTTTTCAATATTTAAACGATATTCACGGAAGTCAGGTAATCTTAAATCCTTTAGTAGTAATCCTCCATTAGCATGAGGATTATCCCCCATTCTTCTTTTACCTTTTGGAGCTAATTCTGCTAATTCAGGAATTAGTTTTCCATTCTCATCAAATAATTCTTCAGGATGATAGCTTCTTAACCATTCTTCAAGGATTTTTAAATGTTCTTCTTTATCCATCATAATAGGCACTTGATGAGCTCTAAATGTTCCTTCTATTTCAGCATTATCCACATATTTAGGTCCTGTCCATCCTTTAGGTGTACGAAGAATAATCATTGGCCATTTAGGTCGTGTCATTTCTTCATCTTCTAAAGCTTGTTTTTTTATCTTTTTAATATCAGTAATAACCCTATCTAAAGTAGCAGCCATTAATTTATGCATAATATGAGGATCTGCTCCCTCAACAAAATAAGGTTTCCATCCATAACCTTCAAATAATTTTATTAATTCTTCTTTAGGAATACGGGATAAAATAGTTGGATTACTAATTTTATATCCATTTAAATGTAGTATAGGTAAAACTACTCCATCATTTTTAGGATTTAAAAACTTATTTGAATGCCAAGATGCTGCTAATGGTCCTGTTTCGGCTTCCCCATCACCTACTACACAAGTAGCAATTAAATCAGGATTATCAAAGACCGCTCCAAAAGCATGCGCTAAAGAGTAACCTAGTTCTCCTCCTTCATTAATAGAACCTGGTGTTTCTGGAGCCACATGACTAGATATACCTCCAGGGAATGAGAATTGTTTAAATAACTTTTTCATTCCTTCAATATCTTGACTAATATTTGGATATACTTCACTATATGTACCCTCTAAATATGTGTTAGCAACCATAAAGTTGCCTCCATGTCCTGGACCAGATATATAAATCATATCTAAATCATATTTATTTATAATTCTATTTAAATGGGCATATATAAAGTTTTGACCTGGAACAGTTCCCCAATGTCCTACTATTTTCTTTTTTATATCACTCCATCTTAGAGGTCTTCTAAGTAATGGATTATCTAACAAATATAATTGCCCAACAGATAAGTAATTAGCAGCATTCCAATATCTATTAATTTTATCTATTTCTTTTTCTGATATTTCTTCTACCATTATACTCCTCCTTATTCTTTATCTTTCTTAATATATTTTATCATAATTCATAAAAAAGATATAGTTGTTTTATAAAAATATATGATATACTTTTATTAGTATAGGAGAGTGTTTATGACAAAGGTTTTATATAATGATCAAGAGATAGAATTAGTTGATGAATTAGAACTTGGTGAAGAAGAGTTAGATAAAATTACTCCTGATAATAGTGATACTATTGAGTTTGTTCCAGAAGATTTCAAAAATAATCACGATATTGATATGGAAAAGACAAAAGAATTGAAGGATGAAAATGCAAGCAAATGATCGTCTTAGAAGAGCCGATGAGTTTTTAAAATATTTACGTGATATCTCTCTTCAAAATCCTAATTATGATTTTAATCATAATAGCATCTACCATGAATTAACTCGTATAGGTGCACCTATAGACAAAAGAAACACTCCACATAATTATTTATTTAGTAATTGGGTTACTCGTTTTCAAAGCAACAGAAATATCGATGTATTTGTTGACCCTAATTGGTCTTATTTCTGTCAATTTATAACACATAGAGAAAAAGTATATAGTGCACCTGAACACTTAAAAGTTTATATTCCATTAGATGAAGAGCATATGGAAATAGGTGTAAATATGATATTTGATTTTTTAAGTCAAAATGATATACCTAACCTATCAAAAGTAGGAAAGCATCAACGTTTTGATAGTGTCGTTGTAAGATTAATTAGTCCAGATGACGTTGAAAAGTTAATGGCCTTCATTAATAGCAATCAATACATTCAAGAAGGTTTGTATGCCCCTAATCCATTTACTTATAATCGTAGTGGCATTGCCATGGCATGTGATGGAAGATTATCATATAATTCAGCTATTACAGATTATATAAAAATGTATATTGCAACAAGAAAAAGAGATAATCGTTTAATGGATATTAATATAGAAGATTTTTATACTTTTGTTCAAGAATATTATAATACACATTTTTCTTCTAAAGAAGGAATTGAAGCTGTTATAAGAGATTTTGATATTAAAGATAATTTTGATGCCAATGTTGTTAATTATGCAAATGTAACAGAATTAATCTTAAAGACAAGTAATACTAATTTTAATTTCTATGATTATGTAGCGCATTATAATGAATGTGCAAATCAAAGTATTCAACAAACAAGAATATTAAAAATACATGACCTTAGAGTAGGAATGACACAAAGTCTATCTCCAAGAGAAATAGACGAAACTAATCGATTACTTATGTTTGCAATTGAGACAATGGAAAATAAATATGGGTTTGATACAATGCACTATAATATTGCTTACTATATTCAGTATGGAGAACCTAGACGTTTAACATCAGATAAAGGATTAAGAGATACTATTGTTTCTTCCCATTTTAGAGAAAATATTACTCAATTGTTAAGACAATATCATACAGATATTCATTCTTATATTGATATGTTAAGGCAAAGAGAAATAGTTGATAGTGACATAACTGAAGAATTAGATGTGACAGATGACTTACGTGCCGTATTAGATACAATGATTCCTAAATATGGCATAGATGAGACTATAGGACTTTTGACTAGTTTTGTTAGAACTGGTTCTCCAACGTGTATAACAAGAGATAATGGTTTAAGAGCTAAACTAGGTAATCAAAGATTTCAAAATGGCTTAATAAGATTAATAGAAACAAAGAATATGAGTTTACATGATATCATAGTAGAACTTGCTACTAAAAAAGACACTACATTTGGTATCCTAGATAGTGCTCTTATGGCTAATTTTGATAAATATGAAAAAGCTCATAATGAAGGAACTAGTCAGGTTGATGGTCATTATGCTGCTAGAGCTGCTTTAGTAAAGTTATTTAAAACAGGTTCCTTTGATGGCTTTACACGTGATAAAAATTGTCGAACTAAATTAAGAGAAAATCTTAGTAGAGAAGCTATATTAGCTTATGTACAAGAGGCCTTACATATGCCAAATAATGAAGGCTCATTAACTGATGAAGTAATAAATTATTTATCAAGTCAATATGCAGATATGGTTATTAGTAGAGAAATGCAAAAACAAGCTAAGGGGACATTATGATATTAGATTTACTATTACTAGTTATATTAATTATTATTAACGGATTATTTTCAGCTACAGAAATAGCTTTTCTATCTGTTAATAAATATGAATTAAGTAAACTTGCAAAGCAAAATAACAAAAAAGCTGTTAAAATAGAAAAATTATTAAATGATACTAGTACACTACTATCTACTATTCAAATAGCTATTACTATATCAGGTTTTTTAGCAAGTGCCTTTGCTGCTGATACATTTACTGATCAAATAATTAGTCATTTAACAATTAATTATTTATCAGTTGACATAGTAAGAACAATTATTTTAATAGTTACTACTTTGATACTATCTTATTTCACATTAGTTTTTGGTGAATTAATACCCAAAAAAATTGGTTTAGCATATCCATTAAAAGTATCATTAATGATGGTAACACCTATCAATATCATAACTAAATTATGTTACCCATTCATTAAGATATTAAGCTTTTCAACCAATATATTCGTAAAACTATTTAAGATTAAGCCTAAAAAAAATGCTTATAGTGAAGAAGATATCAAGACAGAAATATTACAAGCAGAAGATAGTGGTGTTATAGCTCAGCTAGAAAAAGAATTAATTTTAAAAGTATTTGATTTTAGTGATACTCAAGTTAAAGATATTATGACGCCAACTAAAGATGTCATTTTCTTAAACATAGATGATGACATTAAAAATAATATTTCCATTATTAAACATTCTAAATACACAAGATTTCCTGTATATGAAGGTAATATTAATAATATAGTTGGTATTCTAAATATAAAAGATTTAATTACACAAAAAAAGCCTATTAACTCACTAAGGCCTGTATTAAGAAAAGCTTATAATCTACAATATAATAACCATATTGATGATACATTTTATATTATGAAAGAAGAGCATATAGGTATGGCTATCGTAAGATCTAATAATGAAGTTGTAGGTATCACAACTATGGAAGATATAATTGAAGAAATAGTTGGTAATGTATATGATGAGTATGATTAAAAAAGATTCTACATATTGTAGAATCTTTTTTTAATAATTGCTTGCTTTTCTTTCAAAATAAGCTTGAGGATGTCCACAAATTGGGCATACTTTTGGTGCTTCTTTTCCAATATGAATATGTCCACAATTACGACATACCCAAATAGCATCTCCTTCATCTGAGAAAACTAATTTATCATTAATATTTGCTAAAAGTTTGCGATATCTTTCTTCATGTTCCTTTTCAATTTTAGCAACACCTTCGAATAAGAAAGCAATATGATCAAATCCTTCTTCACGAGCGGTTTTAGCAAACTCAGCATACATATCTGTCCACTCGTAGTTTTCTCCTTCAGCAGCTGCTGCTAAATTTTCTTCTGTAGATGGAACATCTCCATTATTTAATAATTTAAACCACATTTTAGCATGTTCTTTTTCATTATTAGCTGTTTCTTCGAAAATAGCAGCTATTTGTTCATATCCCTCTTTTTTAGCTTTACTTGCAAAATAAGTATATTTATTTCTAGCTTGACTTTCACCTGCAAAAGCAGTCATTAAATTTTGTTCTGTTTTTGTTCCTTTTAATTCCATATTATCTTCATCCTTTCATAAAGGATTATACCACAAATTTAATGTCTTATTCAACTATTTCAATTAGATATTCTTCATTAATAATTAAGTGTACAGAATCTAATAAATAGTTAAATCCTGAAAAAATAATTTCATAATGATCAGGATAAATAATGATATTTTCACCATTAATATTGCTGCAAATATCTTTATATTTAAATAAAGATTTTATATCATGATTAGTTTCAATATAACTATAAAATAAATTATATATATCTAAATCACTCAATGACGCATATTCATCAGATAAAACATTTAAATTAATAAAGTCACGGAAATGATATTTATCCCATAATTCATAATTAAAATGTTCTAATAAGTAACTAGATAAATAATGATAAAACTCTTCTCTTATGGTGTCTTCATATGTACTAGCTTCAATTTGTCTTTGCTTTAACATAGTACTTAATAAGCTTATTTTATCTTCTTCCGTTAATTCTTTGGACTGAATTATTTCATCATAATTACTAAGACATCCCTCATGATAATACCCCAAGATTCCTAGAAAGAAAGTACCATTAATTTTCCATTTATTATCATTATAAACGATAGTTAATTCTTTTTCTTTTAAATTAGCTAAAACATTGTATCCTAATAATTCTACCTTACGTTTTTTCTCTTTATAAGAAAGATACTCTTCATCACTACTTATAATAACATCTGATTTATTAAGTTCATAGTCACTTTGCATTTGACTTAAATCTAATATTAGTAAATCTTCATCATTACAAAATGATGATATTCCTTTATCCATTAACAATTGTAATTCTTTAAGTAATTCTACATTTTCTTGGATTATCGAATTAGTAATACTAAATAAAATAAAATACATGTCAAAATATTCATTAATATTTAGTTTATGCTCACTAGATAATTTGTACATATACCCTTCAGCATACATATATATAGTATCAGCTTTATCTTTTATTATTTCATAAAATTCTTGCTTACGATAATTAATAAATTGCTTAGAATAATTGTTTGATAAAGTACTTAGTAAATATTTAAATGTTTGATAATCCTTTTTTGAATAATCTAGTGTATATTTATTTTTTTCTGTATAGAACTGAATATGACCTATTCCATCATAATTATTAGTTGATCTTGAATATTTAATATAATAATTACTTGGAATCAGTAAATGATATCCTATAGAATCTATACTAACTAAATGATATTTAACATCATAGTTATTTATTGATAAATACTCATAATAGATATCGCGCTTTTTATCCTTCATATATATCTAATCACTCTCATCCAATCTTATTATATCATTATCAATAATTTTTTAGGTACAATCACAATTTATTATTAAACATTTGACAAATGAAGTGTAAAAAGGAATAATATAATTAGGTGATAATATGCGATATGCGCCTTATATTGAAAAAGAGAAAACAACAATTGGAATATGTGCTCCATCAGGAAGTATTATAGATAAAATTAAATTAAAAAGATTAGATAACGCTATAAAGAAACTTAATAATTATGGTTTTAACGTCATTGAAACCGAAAGTGTTAGAAAAAATACTTTAGATAAAAAATATAATATAATTAAAGCTAAAGAGCTAGAAAGCCTATACACAAATAAAGATATTCAATATATCATATGCGCTACTGGAGGAGACTTTCTACTAGAAATATTAAACCATATTAACTTTGATGTTATAAATAATAATATTAAATGGCTACAAGGATACTCTGATCCTACAGGTCTACTATATACTATAACAACTAATTATGATATAGCAACTATATATGGATATAACGCTTGTACATTTGGTATGAATAACTGGCATCCTAGTCTTACAAGAAACTTAGAAATTCTTGAAGGGAAAACCAAAGAACAAGAAAGCCTAGATTATTATGAAAATGAACATTATAAATATTTAACAGGATATGAAGAATTTCATAAAGACTTACCTGTTCAATGGAAAATACTTAATCATAATGAAATCACAATTCAAGGACGTATCATTGGGGGCTGCCTAGATGTCATTCTTAATTTAGTTGGTACTAAATTTGATAATACACTTAACTTTATAGAAAAATATAAAAATGATGGTATTATATGGTATTTTGATATTTGTGAATTATCTAGTGAAGACTTAATTAGAGCTTTTTGGCAACTAAAAAATTGTGACTATTTTAAATATTGCCATGGTATTATATTTGGTAGAAGTATGACAGAAACTAGCTATTATGGTATTACATTTAAAGAAGCTATCGAGCGTTCATTAATAGACCTAAATATTCCAATAATATATGATGCGGATATAGGACATAAACATCCTCAGTTAACAATTATAAATGGCTCATTAGCTACAATAAAAGTTAAAGATGGTAAAGGATATCTAAAGCAAGATTTTAAATATTAATTGACATGTTACTGCAATTAGTATATTATATTTATTTGAAAGAGATGATTGTTGTATGAAGAAAAAAATATTAATATTATTATTAACATTATTTATGGTATTCACTCCATGTAGTGCTAGTGCTAAAGAAAAAGAAAAAGTAAAAATATATATATTCTATGGGGAAGGATGTCCACATTGCCATGCAGCTTTTGAATTCTTTGATAGTATTGAAAAAGAATATGGAAAATACTATGATTTAAAGAAATTTGAAGTTTGGAATTCAAACATTTCATGGGATAGTAATCTAAATAAGAAATTAATGGAAAAAGTTCATGATGTATTTGGTCCTGAAGATAAAGATGGAGTTCCTTATATGATTATAGGTGACGAAGTAGTATTAGGTTATGAAGAAGCATCTAATGAAAAAATAATTAATACTATTATGGAGCAATATGAAAAAGAAGATAAAGAAGATAAAGCAACTCCTTTGGTTACTGATATGATTAAAGATAGAACTATATTATATGGTTCTTGGTATGGATCATTAATACTACTATGTGTTTTAATTATCATTAACTATTCTTTACGTATATTTCAAAAATAAAAGATATTACCAAATGTAATATCT
>CANQON010000016.1 GCA_947625505.1 uncultured Bacilli bacterium | reverse complement strand
CGCCTCCCTTCTTTATGAAGTTTGGCAATCACCCAACTATTAAATGTTCCAAATTAATTATGTCAAACATTTGTTCTCACTACAAGATTTTATATTAAGTTTTAACAATTAGATAAAAAAGGCTCAAACTAAAAGTTTGAGTTTTATTATCTTTTATTAAAAAATATGTTAGAATAATTATGTATTTAAAGTGAGGAAATAAAATGATTATTAATAAATATTTACAAATATTTTCAGAAGAATATAGCAAGTCTCATACCATTAATGAATTATTAGAATTTACTAAAAAGACTTTACCTTCAGATGGAACTGATAAAATTTTTATAGGATGTGTCCTTATAATGTTTGATATAGGTTTTACAGGACCTACAGCTTGTCATGAATATTTAACTTCAATTGTTAAAGCAGGTAAAGAAAAGGTTGATGATACTAATTTACTACGTTATTATGTTGAACGTATTAATACAAATAAGTTGGTAGCGAAATATTTAAAAAATATTCATGAAGATGTTAATTTTGAAAAACATATAGATTTAGTTATTGAATATTTGGAACAATTTAATTTTGATTTTAGTTCTAAAATAAAAAGTACTTATGATAAAAAACATCACAAAAATTAGGAGGCATTATGGAATTAATATTTGGTACAACTAATCAAAGAAAAGTTGAAGATCTTAGAAATATCATCAAAGAAAGTAGTTTAAATATTGAAGTATTAGATTTAAATGATATTAATTGGGATATGGGAGAAATAGAAGAAACAGGATCAACAATTAATGAAAATTCTCTTATTAAAGCCCAAGCTATATTATCTTTTTGTAAAGAGCATAATTTAACCTATCCTATTATTACTGATGATGCAGGATTATTTGTTGATGCTTTAAATGGTGAACCTGGTATATATACTGCTAGATATGCTGATAAAGAAATAAGTAATAATCCTACTCTTCCTAAATATCAAGGTATTATTAAACTATTAGATAAGTTAAAAGATGAAGATAATCGTCAAGCTTGTTATCGTTGTTGTGTAACTGTCATGCTACCAAGTGGTGAGTATTATCAAGTCGTAGATGAAAGTAAAGGTATAATTGCAAAAGATATAATTGGTGAAATAAAAAAGCCTTATTTTTATTCTATCTTTATATTAGAAGGAACTAATGTAGCTTTTAATCAATTAAAAGGTAAAGAATTAGATGATACTTATCGTTATAAAGCTTTAAGAAAATCTTTAGAATATATAAATAAAAAGTATTAGAATTGTTTTCTAATACTTTTTTATCTTATGAAATTCAATATCATTAAAAGGTATACATTAGTAGCCCAAGATATTTTCTCACTAAATTTATGATAAAACTCTTTAGCACTTACGCCTTTATCCACTATACTGACAATCCAACTTTCAGCATATTTAGGAACTTTTATGTCCACTGGGAACATATGTGAGCGTATAATATCTCTTTCTTTTTCTGAAATTTCAAAGTATTCTGAAGCATTAATTAAAGCTTCATCTGGATGCTTTGTTGTATATAATAAGAATTTATCTTTTAATGTTTTTTGTTCACTTACTTGACCTAGATAGAAGTCATGTAATAATCCACCTCTAGCTACGTCTTCATAGTCTAATCGCAAAGCTTTTGCAATTTTATATGAATAATATGACACTTTTAGGGAATGATTTAATCTTGTGTCACTATGATGTTGAATTTCGTTCATTTGGCTAAAATTATCATTTTGCATGATATCACTGATAATTCTAACGTATTGTTCATCCCTTTCATAATTTGGCATAATCCATCTCCCGACTTATTCATTATATCATAAAGTTTAATATTTGCAAAATTGACAATATATACTATGTTTTTCCTTATTTTATAAGTAATTGTTCTGAACTAGGTTGTATTTGAATAAAAGTATTTCCATCATTTACGACTAATTCTTCACCATTTACATAACGATATATTGTTTTACTTGATCGTGAATTTTTTTCCCATGTTATAGGAATAGCATAGCCATCAGTTATATAATAGCCAGATCCCCCACCAATATTACTTATAGCTTTTCTTCCATAAGAATCAATATTTCTAGTAGGTACCTGATAAGTTATAATATTTTTTACTGTATATTGTTTTTTAGTTACAGCATCTATATGAGGAATAGCGTCTTTATTAGTTCCTTGACTACGTAAGTATACTTTGTTAGTAGCATCATAAATATAAGATGTATAACGACTACCAGAGTATCTAATATAGATGTCTGTAGCAGGTATAGCTCCCTCTTTACTACTAATATCGATTTCATCAGCACTATAATTTAAAACGGTTTTAGTATTTGTAGTTGTACGATAATTATATTTAGTTATTCCTGTTTTTATTTTTTCTGTTGAGGTATAGGCTGTATGCTCTGTAGCTAAACCTAAATTTTTATCTCGCCAATAGCCTGCACTATAATTCATAAAATTAATATTATTAACACCTAATGTTTTTATATCACTTAGGGCTTGATTACTAGCACCAAAATGAATATAAATAGCATCATTTTCTAGGGCATAATCTAAGAAATAAGGTCTTGAACTTCTAATACTACCTAAACGATTAATATCTTTATCTTTATAGACTGCCATTAATCTAGTATATCCTCCTTCAACGATTATTTCATATACTAGATAAGCATCTTGAATACCTGTTTGATATCCCCATACTTTATATATATTATTAATCATAACAGCAATATTTCTTGAGTTTGAGTCTAAGTCAACTACTTGGACTTTTTTAATAGGTTCTTCTTTAGGTTCTGTTTTTTCTTCTAACTTTGTTTCTTCTTTTTTACTATCTAGTTTATTAATAATAACACCTGCACTTATTCCAACAACTAATAATAAAATAGTAATAATTAAAAAAATCTTAACACCAGTTTTTAATTTCTTTCTCTTTTTCATAATACCTTACCTTTCTCTCATTATAGCATACTATCAAAAAAAAGAAATAATATGTACTACTATTTCTTCTTTACTTTACACCCTTTTTCATCATAATTATCAACAATTTTAGTTATTTTTTTAAGTATTTTATCATCGCTAGCACTAGTATGATAATTAGGATCTATTAATGTTTCTAATAATTTAATACGAGTTACATAAGATAAGCGTTTCATGTTATTTAAAATAACAGGATTTTCTAAATGAGTTATACCATATTTTCGATTAGCTAAATATGTTATATAATTACTCATTTTTTGATGATCTAGATATGACATACTAAGCCAACATAAAGAGTCTAAAGCCGCTATATAAATGGCAGCATGCGCTAAATACATAACTGCTTGATCAAAAGTGTTATCTTGCCTTATTAGTTGATAATTATCTTTTAATTTTTCACTAGCGTAATATAAATCAATAATGCCTCGATTAGGTATTCTTTTATTAAGCATAGTTATTCCATTAAGATTACGTCGATAATTATATAATTCTTCATCAACATAAGCTATTTGCCTAGATGATATTAAGGCAGGATAAGTAAATGATAAATCTTCAAACTTAATACCTTCTGGAAATCTTAACTTATTAAATAGTTCTCTACGATATAACTTATCCCAACAATATCCTCTCATTCCTATTAAAAAAGGTATATTATGATCTAAGTTAATAAGTTTGGGATGACTTGTAGAGGGATATAATAGTTTAGGTTCTTTAATAAAAGAACGATGATTACACATGGCAATAGATACATTGTAATGCTCTAATGCTAATACTAAATGACTAATCATACTTGGTTCAATAATATCATCACTATCAATAAAAGCTATATAATCTCCTGATGCATTATCTAAGCCTATATTACGAGCTACTCCTACTCCTTTATTAATAGGTTGTAATATTATTTTTACTTGAGGATTATTATTATATCTTTTTATTACTTCACGCGAATCATCTAATGAATAATCTTCAATAATAATTACTTCAATATTAGGATAATCTTGATTAAGAATGCTATCTATACATTTAGAAACATATTTACCTGTATTGTATAAAGGTACTATTATAGATACCTTTTTCATCATATCACCCCATGTAAGAATTTATTATAACAAGAATGACTACCTTTGTAAATTAAAAAGCTTAATTACTTAAGCTTTCCTTTCATTCCTTTTAATCCTCCACTATATCCATTTAAGATATTAGTTTCAAAAGAATATACTTTTTTATGTCTAGCTTTATAGTCTTTAATAGCTAGTGTAATTAATTCATCTAATAATTCAGAATAACTCTTTCCTACAGGTTCCCATAAATAGAAAGCAAGTGAACCAGGTATTGTATTAGGCTCATTAATATATACGCGTTTAGTACTACTATCTATTAAAAAATCTATACGACATAATCCACTAAGATTTAACGCTCTAAAAGCTTCACAAGCTATTTCACGTATTTCTTCTTCCATACCTGTATCAATACGAGCAGGAATAATACGACTAGCACTTACCATACCTTTACTAGGCATTTTTTTAACGCCTTTAGTTTTTCCATTACCTAAATATTTATCTTGATATGTTAAGAAGTCTGTTTTACCTTTTACTTCTTCAATAGCACTTGTTTGTTGATAAGCATAATTACCTAAAACAGAGCAGTTTACTTCAACTAAGTTTTCAACAGCTTTTTCAGCTATAATCTTATTATCATATTGAATAGCTTCTTCGATAGCTTCACGTAAGTCTTTAGCTTCTTTAACATAAGTAATACCTACACTACTACCTAATTTAGCAGGTTTAATAATAATAGGATATCCTAATGCTTCTATTCTATTTACGATATCATCTGGTGTTTCAGCATAATCAGAATCATAGAACCATGTATAATCAACAATAGGAATATTCATATCTTTAAATACTTGTTTCATTACTACTTTATCTTGTCCTAAAGCACTACCTAAAACATTACTTCCAACATAAGGTATACCAATACTATCTAAAAGTCCTGCTAAAGTACCATCTTCTACATTATTACCATGAACAATAGGTAAAACAACATCTAATTCCGTAATTGTTCTTCTAAATAATCCTGTTGTACGTTGTAAATAGAAAGAATCATCTTTCTTAATTAAAGTACATTGTTTAGCGTATTTTTTTAGATCATCAAAATGACGATAAACATCTATATCCATTAACATTTTACCTGTATACCAAATACGATCTTTACTAATATAAATAGGAATAATATCATATTTATCCTCATTCATATGTTCCATAGCTTGAACAGCTGATATAATACTTACTTCATGTTCAACTGTTTCTCCACCAAATATAACACCTACTTTTAGTTTCATAATACATCTCTCCTATTCATTAAATAAATCTGGTAAATCATTTTCTAATAAAACATAAGTATTACCATCATCTATTCTTCTTAAAATATTAAAAGCATCTAAAACATTATTTAGAACATATACATTATCCATATTATAATGTTGTTCTATTAACCCATCATAGATAGGTTTTGTTTGTTCTTTACCTACTAATATAACATAATCACATACTTTAGCTATATAAGTACCAAACTTTTTATTTAGTTCATATTGTTTTTCACCTAGTTCAATCATACCTGGTGTTACAACTACTTTTTTACCTGGCATTAAATGTAATACTTCTAATGCCATTTTTGATCCTAAAGGATTAGAATTATAGGCATCATCTATAATATTTAATGTACCATTTTTCTTTAACTCTAAACGATGTTCATAAGGTTTTACTAGTGCTACTCCCCTTTTTAATTCATCAATTTTCATTCCTAATTCTTTACCTAGTAAAATACCTGCCAATAAATTGTATACATTATATTTACCTAGTAAAGAAGTATGAAAATGATATAAATTATCATCATGACGAAATTTAACATCAAAGTCAGTTCCCTTATAAGATAGCTTAATATTTAAAGCTCTTAAATCAACATCTTCATTATCAATACCTATCCATAATACTTTACATTTTTTATTTTGTAAATCATAATCTCTTTGCCATGTATCATCACCATTTAAGATAGCTATACCATCTTGAGGTAATGACTCTATTAATTCAAATTTTCCTTTTTGAATATTTTCTTTACTACCAAAGCTTTCTAAATGAGCATCCCCAATAATAGTTAAAACACCATGAGTAGGATGCATTAACTGACAAGTTTTCTTTATTTCTCCTCTTTTAAAAGCTCCCATTTCAGCAATAAAAATATCATTAAATTTATCTAAATAATTATTAATTGATCTAATTAATCCATAAGGAGTATTAAAATTCTTAGGAGTAGCAAAACTATTAAAATGAACATTTAATATTTCATTAATAGCATTTTTGCTAGAAGTTTTTCCATAACTACCTGTAATACCTATAACTGGAATATTCATTTTCTTTAGTTTCTTCATTGCCATTCTTTTATAATGTAAATAAACACATTTTTCAATTGGCTTATTAAGATAATTACATATCCAAATAATTAAGTAACTAAAATAAGCTATTAATCCAATAGTTAAATAATAAATAGGCACTAAAGTATCAACATAGTTACAAATAATAATGATACTAACAATTAAATAAAGGATTATTTCTGTTACATATAATCTTTTTACTCTTGAAGTAAAAGCTAAAGGAATTTTCGTTTGTTCTTTTTTATAACTATTACGATATAAATAAAAGATTATTAAATAAAGTAATGTCGTTAAACTTATAATTACTAAACTATCTATTTTAATAAATAAAAAGATTAAAGGTAAGATAAATAAAATATCAATATTACCTAATACTTTTTTTATATTTTTAGTCATCCATATAAAATAACGATGTGATTCATCATAAAAATTTTGTTGTAATATATGAATAGCCTTTTTTGATTTATATAAAATATATATTAGTATTATAAATAATGAGGCAATAAAATAATACATAGTATCCTCCTATAAGAAATTCCATAAAACATTAATTGTTTGATTTAAATTTTCTAAATAAGCATAATGCGTACAATTTTCATAAACAACTACGCCTGCATCTTTAATTAATTTTTCTAATTCATAAGCACGAGCTAAAGGAACTGCTTCATCTAATGTTCCCCATACAATTAAAGTTGGACACTTAATTTTTTTTACTTCTTCTGTAATATCTAAATTAACAGTTTCTACTAATATCTTACGCATTGTATCACTTGCATGACGATAATCATCTGATCCAATATGTTTTTTAGCAAACCCTTCTAATTTATTTAATCCAGGTACTTTCTTTAATTTCTTTAATACTCTTACTTTTAAAGATAATTTTTGTACTTCTTTTTTAAAAGGACTACCAAATAATACCATCTTTTTAACAGGATATTTACTAGCATATAATAAACTAATTTTTCCTCCAAAAGAATGTCCAATTAAAATAGGATTATCAATATGTAATTGATCAAACATTTCTTTAAAACATTCAACATAATCATAACATGTCCAAGGATATTTGGGTTCATCACTTAAACCATATCCTGGAATATCAATAATTAATATATTAAATTCTTTACTAAAGGGATCAGCAATAGGTTTCATCATATCGATGTTTTGTCCCCATCCATGTAGATACACAATTGTATCACTTGTTTGATTACCATACATTACATAATTAATATTAACATCTTTTACTTTTATTTGCATGAAATCACCATATAATTATTATACCATAAAAAAAGAAGAAATTATTACTTTTTAAGACCTTTCTTCTTTTGTTTACTATTACTTGATTCGCTTTTAGTCGTGACAAGTTCAGATGGGAAAACTTTTCCCCAAAAAGGATGTTTACTTACCATATTATTAATAACTTTATCACGATATTTAAATACTCTTTCTTTAATACGATGGCGTACCAATAATATTAATAATAAACCTAGTACTAAGAAAACTGTAACTTGTATAATATAGTCTTGTCCACATCTAAATAATATATAACTTACTATACCACTTATAACAAACCAAATTGCCGTTAAATTAAGAGATATAAATTCAATTAGTAATAAAGATATGATAACACCTAACCAAATCCATTCCATAACTAGTCACCTAGAAATATTATACTATTTCTTAAATTCTTATTCAATATCTTTTTTGGAAATATTTGTGGTAGTTAAAGATGCTTTATTAATAATTTTAGCTCCATATTGTAATTTTAAATTATCAATAACTTTATCTAATTCATTACTATGTTCTTTATCTTTATAATCTTCAAATAGTGATAATTGATGATTAGATACATTAGTTAGATTATTTAAACTAACAGCAATCAATCTTATGGGTTCTTCATCCCACATTTCCATAACTAATTCTTTAGCTAATGCATATATTTCATCAGTATTACTAGTTGCATTATTTAACTTACGTTGATGACTTTTATTATTAAAGTTTTTATCTCTTAAAGTTACACATACAACATTAGCGTATTTATTATCTTTACGAAGCGCTAAACAAACATTTTCTGTTAGAGCATGTAACTTATTTAAAATATCATCTAATTTAATTAAATTATAACTAAAAGTTGTAGAATTACTAATACCTTTTCTTTCTTCACTAATAGTTATAACTTCACTATTATCAATTCCCTTAGCTTTATCAATTAAAGATTGTGCTTGGTTTTTAAAATAACGATATAAATAATTAACATCAGTGTGCGCTAAATCAGCTACTGTTTTAATATTTAATTCTTTTAATTTTTGGGTTGTTTTCTTTCCTACACCATACAAATCTCCTACATCTAAAGGATACATTTTCTTTTCTATTTCATCTTGAAACAATGTATGCACTTTATTAGGCTTTTCAAAATCAGATGCCATTTTAGCGCATAGTTTATTATTCGCAATACCTACATTAACAGTAAATCCTAAAGAAGTATATATTTCATCTTTAATCTTATAAGCAAATTTAATAGGATCTCCATATAATTGTTTTACTTTAGTATAATCTAAGAAACACTCATCAACAGAAATAATTTCAATATCAGGTGTATATTTTCTAATTAAGTTAAACATTTTTTTAGACATATAATTATATAACTTAAAGTTAGGAGGAAATATTTGTAAATTATGACATTTTCTTCTAGCGCTCGCTAAAGTCTCGGCCGTTTTAACTCCCCTTTTTTTAGCTATTGGTGACTTAGCTAAAACAATGCCATGACGTGCACTTTCATCTCCCCCAATAACAGCTTCTATTTTTCTTATATCTACTTTATAACCATCATGAAGAAGTTTAACAGCTGTCCATGATAAGAAAGCATTATTAACATCAATGTGCATAATTATTCTCTCCATACTATCACCAATTTCATTATAACATAAAAAAAGGATAAATAAGTTTATCCTAAAAACATACTTATTAGAATTAAAACAACGCCTAATCCTATTCCTAAGAAACTATCTTTTTTATCCTTATTAAAGATTATTTGTGGCAATAACTCCATAAAAGTAATATAAATAATCATACCTAAAGTTATAGATAATAGTATACCTACTAACATATCACTTATTAATTTATTAACTAATAGAATGATTAATCCTCCTGTAAAAGTAGAAAGTGCTAAAATCACACTATTAATAATTAATTCTTTTTTTCTTTGTAAAGTACTAGATATAACAATACCTAAAGGAATATTATGTAAGCCTATCGCAATACAAAGTAGTAATCCTGCTTTAGTATTATTATAAGCTGTAACATATAAAGTCATACCTTCAATAATATTATGAATAACTATCGCTATGGTTGCTAAAATACCTACATGTTCCAAATGTTCATTATGACATTTCTCATTTTTATGCTTATGATGATGTAATGCTTCATGTTCATGATGTGGAACAAAACTATCTAATAATTTTAATATAAGAAAACCAATAATTGTACTTATAATTAAAATAATTATGCCAATAATATTTTTAGTACTATTATATAACATTTCATAAGCTTCAGGAATAATATCTAATAATATTAAAATAGTCATAACTCCAAAAGCTATTCCAATTGCTATATCAATAAATTTTTTATTTTCTTTTAATTTATTACCTAAGATAATACCAACAACAATAAATATTCCTACTAATAAAGTTAATAATAACGCTATCACTTAATAATCTTCTCCTCATATTTAAATATTTTCTTTTCACATAATGTAGTTAAGATATTAAATATTCCTATATCTAATAAGCATAATAAAATGATAAAGATAAATTGAAATGGTGTTAAAACAGCTAATTCAAATAGCTTTCTTAAACCTAAAATACTGCCTATAAATATACCAATTAAAATACCTAATAAAATACCACGTAGGTAATTAAAAGGATAGCACACTTTAAATAATAATACAAATCCTGTAAAAGCTACTAAGATAACAGACATAGTTGATAAGTAATCATCACTAAAATCAAATACAGATGATATAAGAACAAGCGCTAAAACATTAATAACAATTGTTAAAGCAGCAGGTATAGATTTACGAATAACATTAATAATAAAATGTCCTTTAACTCTATTATGATTAGGTTCAAGTGCTAAAACAAAAGATGGAATACCTATAGTTAGAACACTAAGTAAAGTTAATTGTATTGGTATAAATGGATAATCACGCTTAATAAAAACAAATAAGATAGCTAATAGAAAAGCATATATTGTTTTAGTTAAGAATAAGGAAGCAGATCGTTCAAGATTATTAATAGATCGACGTCCTTCTTTAACAATCGCAGGTATTTCTTTAAAATCAGATTCTAAAAGAACAATTTCACTAACATTACGAGCAGCATCACTACCTGTAGCCATAGTAATACTACAATCAGCTTCTTTAAGTGATAAAACGTCATTTACTCCATCACCTGTCATAGCTACTTTATGTCCACAAGCTTTTAAAGCTATAACTAGATCTTTCTTACCACTAGGTGTAACACGTCCAAAGATATTATACTTTTCTACTATTTCAATTAGATTTGTATTCTCATCATAATTACTCATATCATATATTCTAATATCTTCTAATCCTACTTTTTGAGCTATTTTACCTACAGTTATAGGATTATCCCCAGATATAATTTTAATATCTACATCTTGAGCTTTTAAATAATCTAGAGTATCTTTAGCATTTTTTCTAATTTCATCTTCAATTAATATTAAAGCAATTGGTGTTACTTTATCATTAATTTTATTATCATTAATATGCTCTTTACTAGCTCCTAATAATAAAACACGATAAGTATCTAAATATTGATTTAAAATATCAATTTTACCTTCATAATTAATGAATTCTGGAGCACCTATAATAAAAGTATCATTTTTAAATTCATAAATAGAACATTTCTTTTTAGAAGAAAAAGCAACTTTATTAACTAATTTATAAGAAGCACCTGCTTTAAAATATTCATTGATAGCTAAAGAAGTACTATTGCCATCATCCATATAATAACTAATATTTTGCATAATCTCTTCAATATCATAATCATCATTTAAAGTAATAGCTTTAACAATATGCATTTTTCCACTAGTTAAAGTTCCTGTCTTATCAAGACATACAGTATCAACACGAGCTAGATTTTCAATACAATATAAATCTTGAACTAAGATTTTTTTTCTTGCTAAACGTAAAGATGCAATAGCGAATACTGTACTAGTAAGTAATATTAATCCTTCAGGAATAGTACCTATTAAAGCTGCTACAGTACTAATAATAGCTTCATTTAAATTTCCATCAAGATTATATTGTCTAATAAATAAGATAATACCTAAAGGAATAATAACGATAGATATAACTTTAATTATCTTTTTTAAAGTAAGCATTATTTCTGATTTTACTTTTTTAATATATTTAGCTTCTTTAGATATTTTATTAGTATAGTTATCATCACCTACACTAGTTGTTTGACTAATACAATTACCACTAATAATAAAACTACCTGATAATAATTTATCTCCTTCATGCTTAATTATTGTATCAGATTCACCTGTAATAAAAGATTCATCTACTTCAACAGTTCCCTCTCTTATAATAGCGTCAGTAATAACTTGATTACCTAATTTATATTTAACAATATCATCTAAGACAACTTTATCAACATCAATAAATTCATCTTTACCATCACGAATAACATTAACTTTAGTACTCGCTATAATAGCTAATTTATCGACAGCATGTTTAGATCGCATCTCTTGGAACATACTAATAATAGTATTAATGAATGCTACGCCTAAAAAAGTTAAATTTTTAATTGCGCCTGTCCATAATATTAATAATCCTAAAACTAAGTTTAAAACATTAAACAAAGTAAATATATTTTCATAAGCAATTTGTTTATAACTTTTTGTAGGTACAGTTGTATCATAATTAACTAACTTTTTAGATATACGTTCATTTACTTGAGCTTGATTAAGTCCAAGATGAATATTAGGTTTTTCTATCATCGTATCATACCCCATTTTTAAATTATTATTCATTAGTAGTATAACACTAATCTAATATAAAAAAAAGGATTAAATAACTAATATTTATAGGTAAATATAGCTTTACTATGGTTGTTTAGCCAATAGTCAAGAAACTAGTTAAGTTGTTATGATAAAAGTACAAGGGATGACGATATATGGTTAAAGTTAATGTAGAAAATGGTTGTTATCTATTTAAACTAGATGATTTACTTAATAGTAGTAATTTAAGCAAAAATAAAGTAATGCGTGATACTAATACAGACTTTAAAGTACTACAAAGAATTATTAATGGTGACTTAACTAAAATAGATGTTATGGTCTTTGCTAGATTATGTGATTATCTAGATTGTAATCTTACTGATATCGTCGAATATATTCCAAATAATAATTAATGTATATAATCTATGTTTTTGGTTATCCTATTAGTATAGGAGGCATAAACATGGAAGGATTACAAAAAACAGCACTTGTTTTCTCAATAATTGGCGCTGTTGTTTGGGGAATAATAGGTTTATTTGATATTAATGTAGTAGAACTGATAACTGGTGGCTTTAATATTATAAGTCGTATAATATATATTGTCGTTGGTATTTGTGGACTTATTAATATTGGATTATTATTCTATCACATTAAAACAGATCGTTAAAAGACCTGTTTTTTTTATTGCTTTTTAAATATAATAAGTGTATTATATCTACCAAGTGATTAATATGAAGAAATTAAAAGTTACAACATATGCTCGTAAATTATTATTTGATGGTCAATGTAAAATAGAAAGACTAAGATATCCTGATATTGACCATATCTTTGGACATGAAAATGAAGCTCCTGATTTTGCTTCATGCAGGTATGCTAATAAACTATACCTAGAAAGATATAAGTTATATGCTAAATATGGAAGTTTCATTGAAGGACATTATCAAGATATACTATATAAACTATCTCATTTAATACAAGAAATAAAGCCTAATCCTACTATCGAAGAAATTCTATTTATTTATGCCTATATTTTACGTAAAGGCTATCTATCATTAGATAATGAATTAAAATTTATTTATCCTAAAAAAGAACTAGATGTACGCCCTGGATTATCTATTGTTACAGGTGAAAGTGTTTGTCGTAATTATACAGCTTTATTATCTGATTTATTATTTCATTTTAATATCAATAGTATTCCTATCATGACTGATCGTTTAACAAAAGAATCAGAACCTATTCATATAATTCCTGAATTAGAAGCATTAAAGCATCAAACACATGATCAAGATGATACTTTTGAAGAAGAATTTAATGAAAAGGCCCAAGCTAGTAATGGTAATGTTCAATTTGGTAATCATAGTGAATTATTAGTATTTGATCGTCATCATCATTTACTTGATCCTACTTCCATATCATTATCGATTATAACAAGCAAGGAAACTGAATATAAAGCTTTAGACTTCTTAAAGTTATGGTCATTATACGCTACAGGTATGTATAATATTAAAACAACATGCTCTTTCTATCATCAATTAAAAGATAAGTCACTTAAAGTCGTAAGAAGTAAAGCTTTAATTAGTACCCAACACGAGTGCTACGATAGTTGTGAACATAATAAAGAAAAAATAAAAAGATTTAATGAAACAATAAAAGAAGATATATCTTTCTTAAATGAGGAACTAAGTTATTAAAAAATAGTATTTTGAAAATACTATTTTTTGGTATTACATAAATCATCTAATGAACAATTATATTTATCTATTATCTTTAATGCAAAAGAAGTTAATATGGTACTTTTTCCACTTTCATAAGCACTAATAGTTGATTGTGAAGTATTTAAATATTGCGCTAATGATTTTTGCGTATCCCCATTTTGTACTCTTAAATCTTTTATATTTTTTCCTACTTTTTTATTATTAAAATGTGTTATTTGATACTCTTCCCTTTTCTTTGTCTTGCCAAGCACATAATTCATACTAACATTAAAATATTTACATAACATATCTAGTTTTTGTAAAGGTATATATTCTTTACCTGTCTCCCATCTCGAATAATTAGATTGTGTTGTTTTAAGTATTTTACCCATTTCATATTGACTTAGATTAGCTTCTTTTCTAAGTGTAATTAAATTTTCAAACTTCATATAAACTCCTAAACAAAATTATTTTATGCAAATATACGATATTATGTGCTATAATTTTTATAGGTAGTTAACTGAAAGAAGGTATTGAATGAATAAAGAGTTTCTTATCAATGAATACAACAAATTAATCACATTCTATCAACAAGAAATAGAACTCATAAAGCAACATAAACCCTACTTTTTTCAGTTTAAAAAAAGAAAAATATATAAGCAACAAATATCTGATTATGAACATAAAATTTTAGATTTATATAAATCAATTGAAGAAGAACTAGATAACTAGTAATCTTCTTCTTTTTTTCATGATATAGCTAAACATATTGAAAGTAAAGGGCAAATACTGCCCTTTTAGTTTTATAACCAATATTCAAATACATTTTATTAGACTAAAATATATTTAGGAGTTGTATGTATTATGGATAGTGAAAAAATTGGTAAATTTATTGCTCAATTAAGAAAAGAAAACAATATGACGCAAGAAGATTTAGCAGAAAAAGTATATTTAGATAGATCAATCATATCTAAGTGGGAACGTGGAATATGTATCCCTAAGCATGATGATATATTAATATTAAGTAAACTATTTAATGTATCTGTAAATGAAATATATTATGGTGAAAGACAAACAGAAGAAAATAAAGAACAAGTAAATGAAGTAACTATTAATATTTTGAAAAGAAATAAGCAATTAATTAAGAAAATATCTATTATTTCATTATTTACTATTTTATTATTAATCTTATCATTCTTTATTTATTACTTTATAACTAACTATAACTCTATACAGGTATATACGATAGCTGGTGAAGACGATAACTTTACTATATATGACTCATTAATAATTGTCTCAAGAAAAAAATGTTATATTGATTTAGGTAATATTAAAAATGAGAATAATAAAAATATAACCTTGATACAGCTTTACTACATAAAGAATGGTAAAAGAATAGATTTAACAGAAGATAAAGATGCGTCCATTTTAATTACCAATAGCTTTGATAAAAATTCTTATTTTTCATACAAAGATTTAAAAGATATTAAAAACAATCTATATATAGAAATAAAATATGATGATACTAGTACGACATTAAAATTATCAGTTACTAAAGATTTTACTAATAATGAAATCATTACAGATAATAGCAAAAATAATTACCTTAATGAAACTTATAATTCAAAGAAAGGTACTCCTAAATATGTAATAAATAATTTTACACTAGAAGAAGATAAGGAAAGATACACATATACTTCTAATTTAAACAATAAAGAAATTATTATTAATTACTATTACAAAGCTACTTCCTTGATGGTTGAAGAAAAAGATTTTAATAATGCTTATTTTTATGAATTCATTTTGCCAAATAATTTATCTATGAGTAAAAATAATATTGCTGTATTCACATATGACTTTTCTAAAGAAAAATGCTTATATGGTGAATGTGATAAAAACTTAATAAACTATTTTAAAAAGACTTATATTGATGTCATATTTGAAAACTAAATAATGGGCAAAATTTGCTCTTTACATATTTTTATATTAATTATAAATTAAAAATATAAGGAGGATGCATAAAATGAAAAGACTTAAGGCAAAATATTTGGGATACTTATTTGTTCTTACCCTTTCCTTTCTAGTTGCTTTTAAGGTTCAAGCTGCTTATTATACAAACAATAATGGTATTGAATTAACCGAAAAAGAGTACAATGTTATATTAAACATGTATAATAAAGTCTACGTAGAAAATATGACTCAAGATGATTACAATTTCTTAAAAGACTTAGATATCAATAACAGTAAAAATTTGACTACTAAGGTTTCCTTTGATGTTCCATCAAATAATAGTTTTAATCCTATGGGTACAGTTCATGCAACAAACGCAAAAAGATTGACACTGACGACTAGTTGTAATTCAAATTTCTGTACAATTATTACAACATTAACGTGGCTTAAAAAGCCAACCGTTAGAAGTTATGATTTAATTGGAACTAGATTAAAAAATACTGAGTTTTATAATGACAATTATTTGACTAGAGTCGTTGAAAGTAATAGTAAAGTAACATATTGTAATAATTATAAGCTTTTTTCAAATGGTTTAGGTTGTTCACTAAAATTACCAGAAAATGATCAAGACTCTTTGATCATTGATCAAAGAATCTATGTAAAACCACAGGGGGCTATTTATGCAAGTTATCAACATGCTAGTAAGGACATAACGTATACTACTAGTCGTCAATATATTTTAGATGTTGCGGGCTATGGCGCTGTATTCTTATTTTTCGGTGATGCAGTTGATGTTTATGATCAAATGGGTGGCGTAGACACAACATTATAGTATTCCAAATAAAGCAAATGAAAAGAATTAGATTTATCTAATTCTTTTCATATTTAAAGTTTTTTAACATAGTATTTTATTGACAAGAATATTAATTTATATTACAATATAAATGCGTTAGTTAAATTGGGTCCGTAGCCAAGTGGTAAGGCACGGGACTGCAACTCCCTGATCGCTGGTTCAAATCCGGTCGGGCCCTCCATATGAATTTTAAAAGTCTTTGAATAAAGGACTTTTTTATTTTACTATCCCCTTTTCATTGACAAACATTAGTAGAAATATTAAAATAATCCCTATGGAGGAATTTATATGGCCTTAACATTACTAGATAAAAAAAGAATAATGGGAGCAATTAAATTACCTTTAAATAATGTGTATTATCAAGATTTTTATGATACAAGCAGAAAAAGTAATTATGATGATCGCGATATATTAAATTATTTAGTTGATCTTTTATTAGCGCGTTTTGAAAATGATTATAGTGTTAAAATGGTTAATCGTCTTTTATATCATACCATTAGATTTTTTAATCATGTAAATAGAGATTATGGAATAGATGTTTTAACTTATAAAAAAATGTTAACTATTCATGAGAAATATATAGACTATCTTAATTATCATACAGATATATACGATGAAGAAGTTAATAGTCAAATGCTAGAATTAAAAAAACTAATTGAAGAACATAAGCCTGTTGAAGATGATGAATTAGAACAAGCTGCACAAGAGGCAGAAGAACAAATAACACTAGGAAAGCTAATTGAAGATTTAAATAAAAAGTTAAAAGCTGCTGAAAAAGAAATAGATGTTTTAAAAAGTAAATTAGAGCAAGCAAAAGATAAATTTCAAAAGAAGGAAAAAGAATTAACAACTTCTAAAAATGAAACTAGTCAGGCTCATAAAGAAATAAAAAGCTTAAATGATGAAATAGTTAGATTAACTAAAAGAATAGCTGAATTAGAAGATATTATTAAAGGCTCTGAAGCTAAGATTAGAGAGTTAGAACGCAAAGTAGAAGCAGCTAATAAAGCATATACTAAAAAAGCTAGTGAAGTTGAAGGACTAACTAAATCATTACATGAATTAGAAAAAAAATATGAAAGAATAGCACGTGAAAAAAATAAAGAAGAAGAGCAAGAAAGATCTAAACATATAGAAATAACTAAAAGTCGCATCTTAGATGAACATATTATAAAAGCTATTATCGAAGAAATAACTAAAAAAGATATTACTATATCTTCTATTAGGGATAATTTAAAAGAAAAAGGTATTAAAGTTTCTCCAGAAATGATATATCAAAAGATAGCTTTTTTATCACGTAAATGGCGTATAGAAGAAAAAGGTATTCAAGATGGAGAAGTAGTATATGGTATAGATAAATCAATACCTAAACCTAAAGAAATATCTATTTCAACTACTCAAGATGTAATTGATATTGTTTTAATATCTAATCTAATGATAAGTGATGGCGAATCCTTAAAAAGAACTATGAGTTATATCTATGATTATTGTACAGCTAATGGAATTAATTATATTTTTAATTTAGGTAATTTCTTTAATATTAATGAACAAGTAGATACTGATCAAATTAAAAGATTAATAGATATTGCCTTTCAATTCTATCCTAAGGATCATAATATAATGAATTTTATCTTAGGCGGAGAATATGATATTAATGGATTATCTTTAGGATTAAATCATATTAGTACTTTATGTTTAAATCGTAGTGACTTACAAGATTTAGGTTATAGTAGCGCTAATGTATCAATAGGTAATCAAGATATTAAAGATATTAGATTACATCAAAGTATTAGAGAAGATATTCCTGATACAATTGATCAATATTTAGATGAATACTATCAAAAAATAGGTATTAATCGTAATAAATCATTTGTTGACTTATTAGGTTCATATGGTAATGGTTTATTATATATGCCAAGGAATTTTGCAACTATACCATCTATTAATAATCCTGATGGTTTAAATGGTGCCTATCATTTAAAAATATATACAACTCATAGTAATAAAAAAGTATTATTTATTCCTTTAATTGTAGGACCTAAAGTTATGCAATCATCACGTATTGTTTATCAAAAAACAAACATCAAAAAATAGATTTAGAATCTATTTTTTTTATTATCTTGGACATATTAATTATAGTACGTTATTGTTATCTTAATCATTTTGCGATATAATATTTAAAGTAGTGAGGTGTAAGATGAAAAGATTTTTCAAAAAGAATTGGCGAAAATTCGTATTAATATTTTTAACACTATATCTTATATTTAGTACATTCTATCTAATATTTGCTATAGCGTTATATAAAGGTGTAGAAACAAAAATGCGCATAGTAGGATGCATTACTTTAATAGATATATTAGCTTTAATTATTGCTTTATTAGTTAAATTTAAGAAAAAGGTTCTAGCTAAAGGATTTGTTATTATATCTATTATTGCTTTATTATATTCTACAGGTATTACATTTGTAGGTCATGAAGTAAATGGTGTATATAATGTCTTAAATGAAGTTACAAGTGAGCAACCACAAGAATATTCATCTAGTTTAGTTGTTAGAAGTGAATCAACAGCTAATAGTATTGATGATATTCGTAATGATAAAGTTGCTATCTTTAATGATGAAGAATATTATGAAGCCTATACTCTTCCTAATAAAATAATTGAAGAAAATCAAATAAATAGTAATAACGTCGTTCCTTATGATTCAATGGAACAACTATTGCTTGATTTATTAAATGGTAAAATAAATTTTGCTCTTCTTCCATCTAATTATGCAACTCAAGATTTTGAAAATGAAGGATTAGAAAACATTAGTGAAAGAACTAAAATAATCTATACTAAAAAAGAGAAAATGGATCAAGTTGAAGAAAAGAAAGAGGAAAAGAAAGTTACAGAACCTTTTACAATGCTAATCATGGGTGTTGATACTGTTGGTGATGGTATTGGTTCAAATGGAGGTGGCGATGCCTTAATATTAGTTACTTTTAATCCTAATACAACAAATGCTACTATTTTAAGTATACCTCGTGATACATATATGAAATCATGTTCAGGTAGTTCTAAACTTAAAGTTACAGATGCTGCTCGTTATGGACAAAAATGTGTTCAAACAGCTATTGAAAATTACTTTGGTATAACCATTGACTATTATGCTAAAATTAACTTTAATGGTGTTGTTCAACTTGTTAATGCTGTAGGTGGTGTTGAAGTTGATGTACCATATGCTTTCTGTGAACAAAATAGTAAACGTCAATGGGGTAAAAATACAGTCTTTGTAAATGTTGGAAAACAAACACTTAATGGTGAACAAGCTTTAGCATTTGCGCGTCATCGTAAGATTACTTCTTATATGCGTTCATACTGTGGAGCTAAATATGTCCAAAATGGTAATTATTGGAATGACTTTACTAGAGGTCAACATCAACAATTAGTTATTAAAGCTTTATTAGCTAAATTTAAGGATATTGATTATAATCAAGCTAAAGAGATATTAAATACTATTAGTAAAAACTTTAGTACTAATATGTCTAATGATAATATTCTTTCATTCTATAATTTAGGTAAAAACATTTTAAAGAAATCATCAAGTTCTACAGAAGCATTCAGTATGCAAAAATTATACTTATCAGGTAAAGATGCCAATATATATAGTACAGCTACTAAAACACGTTTATATTACTTCGTACCTTATGCAGAATCTAAACAAGCTGTTGTTAACGCTATGAAGCAAAATTTAGGATTGCAAGCTGTTAAACCTGTTAAGAAATTTAGTTATTCTATTCAAGAAAAATATACAGAATATGTTATAGGTAAAGGTGTAGGTTCAACAACAGATGTTGAATTAATGCCTAACTTAGTTGGTAAATCATTAAGTGAAGCTAGAAATGTTGCTAGTCAATACGATTTAAATTTAGTAATTAATTATATAACTGCTAAAAGTGGTATAGTTGGAAATATTACTGCACAAGATGTTCCTGTAGGACGTGATTTAGATTTAGTAAAGAATCGTAGTGTTACAGTAACAGTTATTGAATCTATTGAAGCACCAGAACCAGTTGTTCCAACTGAACCTACTACTCCTGATGAAGGTAGTGATTCAGGTGCTGATACAGGAGATACGGGTACGACTACTACTACCCCTACTCCTACGACACCAGAAACAGAAAATACACAATAAAAAAGGATTTTTACAATCCTTTTTTTGTACCCTTTAATTCAAATACTTCATCTACTTGTTTAGCTACATTATTAGAATGTGTAACAATGATAACACATTTATTTTCTTTATGAGCTAAATCACTAAAGATATGCATAATGTCATTTTCTGTTTCTTGATCTAAATTTCCTGTTGGTTCATCGGCAATTATCATATCAGGATGATATGATAAACTACGAGCAATAGCAACTCTTTGTTGTTCTCCTCCTGAAAGTTTTAATACTCTTCTTTTAGCATGTTCTTTAGTTAATCCTACACTTTCTAATAATTGATTAACATATTCTTTTTTGTTTTTTTCTTTCATGCCATTAATATTCATTGATAACATAATATTTTCATTAGCTGTTAAATGAACTAACAGATTATAACTTTGAAAGACAATACCAATATTAGAATTACGATATTTATCTAATTTTACTTTACTTAAATCTTTATCTCGAAAATATATTTTACCTTCATACTTAGTTTCTAATCCACTAATTAATGATAATAATGTTGTTTTACCACTACCACTTTTTCCTTTAATAGCATATATTTTGCCAGGCTCAAAACTATAAGATATATCTTTAAAAACATAATCATCTTTAGCCGCATCTTTATAGCGATATGATACATTTTCTAATCTTAGTATAGGTTCACTTTTTTTAACTCTAGCCATATTAACTACGCTCCTTTAAAATATCTAATGGTGAAAATCTAGAAATAGCAATCATAGCAGATATACTACCAACAAGAGTTAATCCTACACCTATTAATAATAATTTACCTAATACTTGAAAATCTACGACAGCATCAATACTATTAACTGTTTCGATATTAACAATATCAAATTTCTGCATGTCACGATTGTCATGCATCATATTTCCACCAAAATTTTGATTTATTGCTTCCATATCACTTTTAGCATTTTCTATTTCAGAGGCTAATAATGAGTTAGATATTTTAACACTAGATAATCCTCCAATACCTGCTCCTATTAATAAAGCAACAATACATACAGCTAGTAATTCAAACATAAATTGACAACTAACTAAACTTTTACGCATACCAATAGTACGTAATACTCCTATTTCATATTTACGTTCACGAATATTAATCATTGTTATAACAAGTAATACTACAGCTCCGATAATTAATGTAATAATTAAAAAGGTTGTAGCAAAGTTTTTAACACTAATAATAGATTTAGTAGCATTATTAACGATATCTAAATTATTACTTAACATATAGTATTCATTTAAATCTTTATCTTTTACTTCTTGTTCAAAAGCATCAATATTATCTTTACTCTTTAAAACATAAGTAGGATTAACTGTAGCGTTAGCATCTTCATCTTTAGCAACAATATTTTTTACGACATTAACATTAGTAATAATATTATTAGCTGATGAAGAAAACATATTACGCATATCACTAGCTTCATCAGTATTTTCTTTATAGATACCTGTTACCTCTAATTCATAAGTAATATCTTCATCACTAGGACTGACTAAAGTAATTTTATCTCCTACTTTTATTTCATTTAAAGTTGCTAATTCTTCGCTTATAACACAATAATTATCTTCAAAATTACTATTTACTTCTCCATCAGTAATTGTATAATTACCATTTATAAAGTCGTTCATAGCATCATATGAATTATAGCCTGTTAAAGTAAATACACCCCTACTAGCTCTTTCATTGCGAATATTTTCTGTCGTTGTTGTGGTCGTTTTTTTCTCAGTAGTACTTTTAGATCCCCAATTACCTGGAAATTTATCTCCTCTTCCACCTGTTGGAGGAGTACCAAATGTTTCTGTACGCGTATTTGTTTCTACTTCTGTTTTAGTTGTTTCCTTAACTAAACTATCTGTAGCTTCCGTTAAGTCTTTTCCATTTAGACTAACACTATAAGTATAATAGTAATTACTTACATAGTTACTATCACCATACTTTTCAACATCTTCAATAGTAATAGGTTCAATCTCATTAAATGACTCAATCATTTCTTCTTGTGATGTATTATTCTCTCTAAATGATTTAGTAAGATTCTCACGGTTCATACCAATAGTAACTTCAATAGGATACTTCTTTTCATAAGCTGATACTATTTTATCAGCTGATGAACGAATAGCTAAAGTTACAGCGCATGATGCTGATATAACCATAATAATTATTCCAATTAAAATATTTCTTCCTTTATTACGAATTATACTAATAAAGGCATTTTTTAATATATACATTTTTTCACCTCAAATTAATAATATTCCTGAAATGTGAAATTTTTGTGAGTGTATAAAAAAGAGTTATAAAAACTCTTTTTATGGTTCTAATCTTGTTGGTCCTCTAAATAAGAACATTGTTTCTTTTAAAGAACCTGTTTCTAGTAATAACATGGTAATACGATCAACACCTAAAGCAAATCCTCCATGAGGTGGACACCCATACTTAAAGAACTCTAAATAAAATTCTACATCTTTACCTAAACCTTTTTCTTTAGCTTGTTCACATAATATATCATAGCGATGCTCTCTAAGCGCTAAAGTAGTAGTTTCACAGCCTTTCCAAATAAGGTCTGCTCCTTGTGGTATACCATTAACTCTTTTATGATAGAATGCTCTTTTTTTAGCACTAAAATCCGTAATAAAAACAAATTCATGATGATATTTTTCCTTTACATATTGATAGGCTAATTTCTCCGTTTCAGCATTCATATCACCAACATCTTCATAATTCATTTTATAATGATATTTTTCTTCTAATATTTGATATAATTCTTCTAATTTAATCCTTGGAAAAGGCTTACTAGGAATAACAACATCAACATTAAATAATTTCTTAATATCTTCGCCATATTTTTCTTTTACTTTAGTTAAACCTGCAATAAAAAGATTCTCTTCAAAATCCATTAACTCATCTAAAGATTCCATATAACTCATTTCAATATCAAATGATGTAAAGTCCGTTGTATGACGATAAGAATTCGATTTTTCGGCACGAAAAGCAGGAGCTACTTCAAAGACACGATCAAACCCACTACACATAGCCATTTGCTTATAAAATTGTGGAGACTGCGCTAAATAAGCTTTACGATCAAAGTAATTAACTTCAAAAACATCAGAACCTGATTCACTTGCCGCACTAATAATTTTTGGTGTGTGGATTTCAACAAAATTATTATTTAAGACAAATTCACGCATAGCATTAATTAAACATGTTTGTACTTTAAACATTAAGATATTCTTTTCATTACGTAAGTCCAAGAAACGATAGTTTAAGCGTGTATCGATACTAGAACTCTTACTATCTTTGTAATTAATTGGTAATTCATCTAAACATTTACTTGTTTCTATAATATCATTTGGTATTAATTCCATACCATTTAATTTTACTTTTTCATTAGAGACTAACTTACCAGTTATTTTAACTGTTCCTTCCACAGTTAAATTATCTACAATCTTATTTAATTCTACATTAGATTCATTCTTTTCAATTGTTACTTGTACTTTACCTGTATTATCTCTAACAACTAAAAACTGAACATATTGTAAATTACGAATACTATCAATAAAACCTTCAATTGTTATTTCTTGATTTAAATATTCATTTAACTTATTAAAATATATTTTTTTCATAATACCACCTTCCATAAAAAAACAGTTATCAATCCACAAAGGGACGAATAACTGTTGAATCCGTGGTACCACCCTACTTACTACATACTAAGTACATAGTCACTTAATGAGATAACGGCTCATCCGATTTATCCTACTTTATTCAAATAAATAACTCCTAGGTGTCTTCTTATTAATTAACATATTCATTTCCACCAACCATGAACTCTCTATTAAGTAATAAATAATACTAGTCCTAATCAAAGTCGATAAACACATACTATCACTTTTTTTATTCTTTGTCAAAACTATTATTTATTTCTTCTATAATACCATATAACATATTAATTCTTGTAGGAATAATATATTTAGTATCTAATAGTTTAGTAATGGATTTAACACATATACGCATACCTCTTGCTCCACGCCACCATCCATCATTACCATTATCATTAATAATTTTTTCTAATGATTGTTCATATAAAAAGTCTTGATCTAGCTTATCCATTGACTTAATATCTAAAATGTAAGGTTGTAGTTGATTACGATATAATTTATTTTTAGATACAGGATATTTAAGAGTTTCATAAAACATTATATAGTCTCCTCCTGCTAAAATAAGAAGATCGGCTTTATTATTAGGTTTCTTCATACCTTGTAATGTTTCTTCTAGCATCTTATCAAATGGTGTAATAGCTTTATCCATTCTTAAGTCAGGATATTTATCAGTTATATCCATAGCGCCAAAATCATAGTTAATTGTTTCTATAATTTTTTTATTTAAAACAATAGCTAATTCAGTAGATCCTCCACCACCTATCATGACAGCAATCTTACCATTATAGTCGATATTACAAGCACCATATACTGTATATTCATTTTCTTTTTCTGAAGAAACAATATTAAATTCTAGTCCTGTTTTAAGTTTAAATTCTTTTAACCATTTTTGCTTTTCACTATCTTTTAAATTACGAAAAATACTTGTTCCATATACATAGATAGTTTCATCTATTTCTCTTATATTATCAATATAAGTATATAGTTTTTCTTTATCACTATCGATTATTTTATTATTTTGTTTATAATTATTTTTAAATTCGATAGTACAAAAACCTAAGTCTTTTATTTTACCATTATCATATAAAGAACTTTTAGTATTTGTGGAACCTACTTCCATTATAATGTAACGCATAGTTTACTCCTTTGATTCATACTTCTTTATTTTAGAATCTTTTTTATGATTTCTAATATTACCAACTAATTGTTGTAAATATGGTAATTCAATCATTTCTTCTAGTTGTTCAACTTGATAATAAATCTCTGATTCATTATTAAATATTTCATCAAGAGTTAAAGGTCTGTCAAATTGATACTTCTTACTATACTGATTAATAATAGGTAATATAGAATCAATTAAATCATCAAGCATATTAACATCTATTTGGCCATGAGATGAAAATAATTCTTGATATTTATATGGTAAAGGTATATTTTGATGTAAACCTTTACGATGTGTATAAAATAAACGTAAACCATTAGGATATATTCGTAGCATAAATGTTCCATTAACATGGTTTCCCTTATAAGTATTAAAATCAATATAACAATATTCAAATTCTTCATTACTATTCATTTTAAGAGTCATCATACTTTTTGTTTGCTTATCTTTAGATGTTGATGATTGATAAGTTTTTGTAGATGATGATTTGTCACATGATATAGTTAAATTTGGTAAAGTAATTATACTATTAGAGGAATTACTATTAATAGTAAATATATGATTAGTTCTAGCATATATATCTACACCATCATCTTTAGTGTTATAGATAATATCAAATTCTCCATTATTATTTGTTTTATGATGATAAGAAATACTTCCATCTCTTTTAAAAGTTGCGGTTAAAGGGTTATTATCTTTAGCTAATCCTCTTAATATAACTGCATCAGCATTATTAAATATTTCATTTGTAGGTACATGGTGATCATTATATTCTTTTAAACTTATAGGATTACTTATATTAGGGCTTAAACAAATTTGTTCTTCAAAACTAGATTGTCCAATTAAAGCATCTTTTAGTGTTTGTAGTTCATTTACGAGTTCAAGCATATATTCATGATAAGAATTATTCTTAGTATACCAAGTAATACCATGTCTTTTTTCTTTTTGATAATCAGGTAGTTCTAAAGAATTATATAAACGAATACGTATTTTTCTTTGTTCAAAAAAATTAAAGCCTAATGAACTTACAATACCATCAACCCATACTTGCATTTGTTTTTGGCTAATATATTGTTCATCAAAGTGTAATTCAATATCTAGATTATCGCTTTCATTATTCGTATTTATTTTAATAAAAGCAATAGGTTCAAAGCCTCCATATAGCAGCATATATGCTTGAGTATCACTTTCTATAGCATACCTTGTTGGAAATGTTTTAACAGAACACGCTAAAGGAGAAGATATTTTTTTATCTAATTTATTAAAGTAAAATTCATTATTTTTACTATATTTAGTAAGTTCTAAATCTGGTAGTTTACATAATTTTGTTGTACGAAACTTTAACATATTTACCTCCTATAATTATTATGCGTATCAAATAGTATATATCCCCTATAGATAACATCTATTATATAATTCTATTTTTTATAAGTCAAATAAAAAAGTCTTATATTATAAGACAAAATAAATGGCTGCCCCAGTTAGATTCGAACTAACGCATAATGGAGTCAGAGTCCACCGCCTTACCGCTTGGCTATGGGGCAATATTGCAACTACATATTATTTTAACATATTTTATTAGATATTTATATACTTAAGATAAATTATTATGCTAAAATAAAATTATTAAAAGGATGGTAGTTATATGACAAAATTCATCGTTATGTTAGATGTTGATGGTGTCTTAAATAATCTTGATGATACTAAGGCTCATGAATTTATGCAAATGATAAATACATTAAGAAGACAATTAAATATTGATCAAACTATCATTTTTTTATCAACACATGCTTATGATACTAATGCCATTAAACAATATTTAAATATTTTTAATAAGTATATAGTAGATGGTATTAATATTGGTAAAAGCTTTTATTTATTTGGATCATATGATTATAAGAGTGATACTAAAGAAGAACTAGGTAGTTTTTATAATTATAATAAGACTAATGTATTTGAACAAAACTATTTAGATAGTGATGTTAAATATTTTTGGATTATTGATGATACGATTGATCCTATATATTCTCTTAAATATAAAGATAGTCTGCCTATGGCTATACTTAAACCATCACAAAGAGGAATATTGAGAAATAGTTCTAATATATATAGTACTAATGAATTTGCTTTTAAAGGTGTTATTAATCTAATGAATAGATTTTTACATGCTAATAAAGATAAATCATTAAGTGATTTATTTAATGATCAAAGAAATTGTTTATTACCTATTGAATATGTTAATTTTGCTGAAATATGTTGTCATAGAAAATATGAATTATTAAAAAAATATTTAGAGCTTAATACTTTAGATGATGATACATACATATTAATATTAAACTATTTATTATTTAATCAAAAAGAAGCTATGGATGATGAATTAGTTATTATTAATCACTTAATAAATATTATCAAAAATAAAATTAAGAATAAAACTTTAATAAAAGAAAAAACGACATAAAGTCGTTTTATTTGGTTTTAATATCGGATACTTCAATTAAGTCTTTTTCTTCTCTATACTTAATACTTACTTTATCATTATTAGATAAGTATGGTAATAATTCAGGATTTACTTTAATTGAAACACGATATTTTTGTTTATCACTTTCAAAATAATAATAAGTATTACCATCTATGATAACTGTTTTTAAATTACTTATAGTTACATCTTTTTCTAATTCTTCTTTAGGTGTTTCCTCATCTTCTTTATAACTATTTAAATAATTTTTAGCAGCTTTTTCAATACCATCTTGGTAATCAGTTACTACAACATTTTGATAATTTTGAACATCAATAAAGCCATACATTTTTACTAAGCCTGCATTATCTTTTAATGATACTAAATATGTAGGTTTACCATTTAGATTGATTAATAATGGGAAAGTAGAACGATATTCCATTTGTTGAACTTGTCCTTCAGCACTACTCATAGCTGAAAATTCTTCAGCACCTGGTACAGCATAATAATGTGTTTCTCTTGTACGCATATTAGTTAAAATAAAACCAATATTAGCTTCATCAGCTAAGATAGAAGTTATACCTGTATAAAGATATACATCATCATCCATAACCATATAGTTATATCCTTCGGTTGTCGCAACAACATTCTTTTGCCCAAATAAAGAATTAAAGAATCCATTACGATATTTTCCCCAATCATCTACTTGTTCAATTATTAAATCAGCATTATATACATGATCTATCCAAGTAGGAATATTCTCTAAATTATATTTATTACTCTTACCTGTAATAGGATCTAAAGCAACAATACCTGTTACTCTTTCTTTCATACCTATTCCTGAATATGTAACAGTAGGAACAATCCAATATGGATTACCTTCATTATCTATTTCAAATGAAGGAGTACCAAATATCTCTGTTGGATAACTAAATCTTAACTTACGATTAAGATTTTCATTAAACATAGCACTAGGCATATATTTCATACCTTTATCTAATTTAACTAATTCTGTTTTACCATCAACAGAGTTTACTTTTATATATCCTTTTACACCATCTTTACGATTAGAAAAATATTTAATTATACCAGAATATTCTAGTGGTGTAACACGTGTTATTTCATCATTATAATTAATTTGCGTATATAAATCAGATACATCAAATTGGGAAACTAACTCTGGCATTTCTCCCATAACACGATCACCTAATTTTTGACTAGACTCTTTATCTAACAAAGGAATCTTTTTAAAGTCTACTTCTTTAACATCTTCTGTAAAGGTTGTATCTTCATTAATTGTTATTCTTTTAGAATAACTCTTAGAATTAAAAATTGGTGAGACACATACATTAACAATAATTCCTCCAAAGATAATTAATAGTATTAAGCCAAATATAACTTTAGATGGATTATTTATTTCATTAACAACAATAACCTTATTCTTCTCTATTTTTGATATTACTGAAGAAATAAAATAAACTAATAATAACATTACAATATAAAACCAAAAAGCAAAACTATGTATATTAAGTGGGGGTAAAAATATATAGTACATCAATAATCCAAATACAATAGTAATAATTATTGGTAATATATTTCTAATAAAATAAGTATTACTACTTTTCTTTTTCTTTTTCATATTATCCTCCTAACTTTATTTTAGCACATAATAATTACATTGTATACTTAAAAAGTATTAAGATACTCTTCTTAATACTTTTTGTTTTATTTCATAAATTGGTAAAGAATTATTATTTAAATTAATTACTACATCTTGAAATGTAGGATTATCTTTTTGTAATTTTAAAGTCCAACAAGTATGTAATATACTAGCTAAAACATCTTTAAGATCTTCACCATATTTTTCTTTTTGTGTTCTTATAATACCCTCTACCCATCTTTCAGGGCATTCGTATTCTGAAGCTATATCCCAAAAAGTATCAATATAATCTAATAGTTTATCTGACGCAATAGTTAAACCAAAATATATCTCCATCCATTTTAACCAATTTAATAAATATTTTTTAGTATAACATTCTAAATCATTAGGTAAAGGATTAACATCTTTAATTAATAGATTAGTTAAATGTTCAGGATAAATAATACCTTGAAGATATTCTTTACTAATACTACCATGATAAAATATTTCATCATCAAAGAATGTTTCACTTTCCCCTACTTTTGAAGTTTTTATATCTTTACTTACCATAAGTGATAATGATGTTAAAGTATGGGTTGGAAATGACTCAAATAAAGTATTAAAAGAATTCTCATCACTATAAGATGTTAAAGATACACAACTAGATCCATTCTTAGAATCAAAGGATCTTGCATCATGTGTATAAAGAGTAATTAAATGATTTCTTTCTATATCTCTTTTACACATAATACCATGTTTTAAAATACTATCTAATTTAGTTAAATTTAAATCAATTATAGAATGAAAATAATAAGCTTTAAAAAAAGTACTATTATCTCTTACCATTTGAAAATATGGTGATATATATCTAATCTTATTCATATAATCCCCCTAAATAACTAATATTATATCATAATATAATAAAAAAACTCTTATAAAATAAGAGTTTATTAACAATCTAGTGGAGTCCTACTATGCTTTCAGCATTAATAATTTATCACACCAAATATATTACATATTTTTTTAGGACACACATACCCTACTTTGTTGAAATATAAAGTTCTCAAGCTCATTACTATCATTTTATTTCTCCTTATCATTATGATAGTAGTTATAAAAAATGACACTTAATTCTTCATTGAATTAAATGTTTAAACAAATTTATTTTGGGTAGACATTCAACTCGCAAAAACTGAATGTTCCCTTTTTTATTTTATGCAAGTTTCCTTGACAAATTCATAATAACATAAAAGCGACTTTTTTGCAAGTCGCTCACTTTATACTCGAATAGCTCGAGTTAATCATCAATCTGGTGGAGTCGATGAGAATTGCACTCATGTCCGAAAATACCAACCCCTAGACCTCTACAAGTTTAGTCAGTTATACATATGTCCTAAAAAATGTTAGTAACTAACAACCCATTTTTTAGTAAGCTTATTAAATTCATTATTACTATAAGCATGATAATAATATATCCCACAATGATGAGCCCCTTATAATCCTCGTGGGAGAAGAACTATAAGAAGCGCTTTCTTAGTCTATTAAGCGAAAGCTAAATTTAATCTGTTTCCAGTTATTTTTGGGTTGTACTTAACGTGTACCTCCGACTTGCCATCTAAGTACCAGTAGATCCGTCGAAACTAGACGACCCCAGGTACTAAAGATTATAGCATATTTACTTAATAAAATCAATTTTAATTAAGTGCATAATAAAGTCATTATAAGAAAAACATCTTAGTATTGAACCATATTCTTTCTTTTCAATAACTGTAAAGACATTGTCATATAACTTATCAATAATAACATCATAAGTTTCATATTTATTACGTCCTAAGTTATATTTTATCTTAGCTTTATATCCTATTTTATTTTCTAAATATTTCTTTACTTGATATATATTCATCTAGGATACCCCATATACATAGTTCCTTTAGTTATTATGCCTCCAATACCATCTGATCCATATTTAGTATGTTCTATTATTTCTTTTAAATTAATTTCTTTATTAATATCAGCTAAACTCATTTTAGACGCTATAATAGCAGGATCTAAAGCATGAATATTAATTCTTTTAGGTGAAGATGCAAAATTAGCTCCTGCTTTAATTAATTCTTCATAATTAGACTGACAAGCTCCTGCAATAACGATTAATTTTTGATGACTACTTTCATATCTTCTAGCTTCTTTTACAGCTTCTACAAAACGATCACTATTTTTATAAGCATCATGATCACTATAACTACCCTTTTTTTTATAATATGCATCATGTCCTGTTATAACTAATATACTAGGTTGATATTTTTCTAATAAATCATATATTTCATCAGCTATTTCATCCTCTTTTTTACTAAAGCCTATAGCTGCTATATTAAGAGATTCATAATAATTTAAACATCTATTTAAATAATCATTATCTCCATCAATATGAAGTATTTTACCTGGTAAATAAAAATATTCACTATTTCTATCTATATGCTCTTCTTTTAATCTTTCTTGAAATGTTTTTTCATCTTCAATATCTTCTTTACGATCATAACTAACTAAATCATCTTCTTCACTATCAGCATATAGTCTTACATTAATACCTTTTAAATAATAAATATTATTTTCAATATCAATTATCGTAAAGACAATATCATTATTATGGGAATTTCTAGTAACTAAATCTCCTATCTTCATCGTATCACCTAATAAAATATATGTATCAACTTCTTATTTTATACACATATATTATTATAGTTAATAAGCATATGGAGGTATTACTATGAAATGGTGGCGAAGACGTGGATTATGGTATATTCTATCTTTAATATTTTTTATTATTATCTTTTATCAATTAATTATTACTTTTTTCATTGTCACACGTTTTAATGTTTTCTTATTATTTTTCTTTTTCTTTCTCTTTTTTATTTCTCTATTTCGTATTTTGTGGTAATTAAAAAGTTATGCGTTAATTTTAAATAATTAAGTTTTTCACTTACTTCTTTAACATTATCTATTTCAATACTTGTCATATTAATTCTTAATGGTATTGCAATTAAGGTATTAAAAAGAAATATCTCGTCATCTTTTAAAGGAAAAATGGAGTTATATATATCAATTAACTCTTGCCAATCATATTCATTATAACTAGTCTTATATAAAATATATAAATCGATAATTGGTATTCCTATTTTAGATTTATCCCAACTAATTAATGTATTATTTATAAAATGTTCTAGTTTTAAGTTATTATGAATAATAGCTACACGAAAGCGATCTTTATCTTTCATATCACTATACCACTTATCAATGTTTTTATGTGCTAATTCAATCATACTATAGACAAAACTAATATTACGCGCTAATAAATAATGCGAAGGAGACATATAAATACTAGTTTCTGCCTCTTCGATTAAATTATCATAAAATATTTGTATCTCATTTAGTTCCTTTTTTAAATCATCATATATTTCTTTAATACTAGTATCATCAATTTTTTTATAATATGTTGTTTTCTTATGTAAGGATGCAACTAAAGAGACTAAGTCTATCATCTTTTGTTCTCTTGGAATATCTACATCTTCAATATATTCGGATATTTCATATCCCTCATCTATTTGATAATTAGGATAATTATGAAAATTACGATAATTTAAATAATCATATATTTTAGTTTTATTAGGTTTTATAACATAGCGATTTTCTTTTGAATCAATAATGGTACATTTTCCTCTTTTTAGATAACGTACTCCTCCTATATTATTTTTTCTTAAGACTTCATTAATGTTTTTCATAAGGAATTATTAGTTTATCGCCTGTTTTTATTTCATTTATCGTATTGTATTTTTGTAATGTATCAGAAGATATATTATATTTAGTTAAAATACTATCTAGAGTATCTCCTTCTCTTACAATACAAACACGATATGTTATATATTCATTATTTTGCTTTTCTATGATATTAGGCCTTTCTTCATTATCTTCATCAGGATCATCTATTAATTCCCCTTTAGCTTCTACTTCTTCAACTAAGTTATCTATAATATCTCTATCTTGCTTTTCTTCTAATCCATCAACTAAAATATCAATATTAATGACTAATTTATTACTATCTTTTATTTCATAATAAAAATCATCGATATCAATATTTACTTTATTTAATAAATAATCATCTTCAATATAATTTAAATAAGGTATTTCAATATTAAATTCATCTTTTTCATTTTCACGTATTAAGTATTCGCCATTAATTGTAAATACTCCTTTAATTGTATACCCTTCTATACTGAATTTTTTATCAATTGCAATACTTAATATTTCATAGATATTATTTTTAAATAATATCTCTTTTTTAAAAGAATATATTTTGTTCATTTTATCTCTCCTATCATTAAATTATATGAAAGAAAAAGACTAGTATAACAAAAAGAAGTTTAATTTATATTAAACTTCTCAGACTGTTGACAAAAGAAATTTTGAAAACAGTCTTTTATTATTTATAAAAATTTAGTATAATGTATTTGTAAG
>CANQON010000015.1 GCA_947625505.1 uncultured Bacilli bacterium | reverse complement strand
GATTCGAACCCCCGCGCCGTCGCCGACCTCCCGGTTTTCAAGACCGGTCCCTTCAACCAGACTTGGGTATTTCTCCACATTTCGTTTTTTAGATACGAATAGATTATATCATATTGAAAACGGGAAAGTCAACAACTTTTTTTAATAAATAAAAGTTTTAGCTTACTAATGCAATAGTGATAATATTATTTCTATTAACTAATAAAGATGAATTATCTAAAACCGCGGGGGTTATATCCTTAGATCCATTGTACGTTGAATACCCAGTTTGAAATCCATCAATATAAATTGTTCTAGAATTCGAAACTTCGATAAATTGATCATCAAAGTCTTTTAATTCTCCAAAAACAGTAACAATTGAGGAAACCACTGTCATGCTGCTACCATTATTTACCCCTGTACCAGCTCCAGAATTTGATGAAACCAATATTTTAACTTTCTTTCCTTTATAACTATCTAGCACTATTCTCACCTCACAATACAATTATACATCAAAAACATAAATTTATCATTACTTTATCAAATAATCATCAAACTTTACACGTTTTATCAAGTCTGGCCTTAGGCACAAAAAAACTAGGTTAACCTAGTTTAAAACAAAATGGTGCCTAAGGCCGGACTTGAACCGGCACGGGATTTGACTCCCGCAGGATTTTAAGTCCTGTGCGTCTACCAATTTCGCCACTCAGGCATTTCATAAATACGATTTAATTATACAATAATTAAATCATAAATGCAAGTATTTTTTGCTTGCAAAATATATATTATCACATTTAAAAATTTTTGTAAACAATATTATAACAAATTTATTAAAAGCTCCATTAAGGAGCTAAAATTACAACATGGTGTCCCGTTGGAGATTCGAACTCCAGACCCTTTGATTAAAAGTCAAATGCTCTACCGACTGAGCTAACGGAACAAAAACAACATAAATGGCTGCCTTGGCTAGATTCGAACTAGCGCATGCCACAGTCAAAGTGTGGTGCCTTACCACTTGGCTACAAGGCAATATAAGAAACAAAAAGTGGTGGAGGGAGATGGAGTCGAACCATCGAACCCGAAGGAACAGATTTACAGTCTGCCGCGTTTGACCACTTCGCTATCCCTCCAAAAAAATGGTGCCGAAAATAGGACTTGAACCCACAACCTACTGATTACAAGTCAGTTGCTCTACCAGTTGAGCTATTTCGGCACATGGTGGGCGATATAGGACTCGAACCTATGACCCCCTGCTTGTAAGGCAGGTGCTCTAACCAACTGAGCTAATCGCCCGGAAAAAACATTGACAATATAAACTATATCATCACGTTTATTGTTTGTCAATACTATTTGGAACTTTTTTAATTTTTTTTAGGCCCTTCTCTATCCATATAGGTAAGTTATATTCAAGGGTAGTAAATCCCAAAGGTGTTTCTTTTATTCTACGCCTTCTAGCACCATGATTATATTTGTAGTCAATATTTTTTATACTAAGTTTTAATTGGCCCAAACTCTCATCAACATCTAATACTTCAACATAGATTACATCACCAATATTAACATAATCAGTTATATTTTTTACATATCCATACGATATTTCTGAAATATGAATTAAACCACTATAATATTCATCACAAGAGACAAATACACCATAAGATTCGATGCCAGTGACAGTTCCACGTACTATTCTTCCTTTCTTATATTTAGTCATCAAATCACCTAATTTGATTATAACATAAAAAACTTGCCAGAAAAAGACTTTACATCATGTTGATTGTAATATATAATAACTATCGGTGATGAGTATGAAAGATCAAGAAAAAAAAATCATCGAAATTATAGATAAACTTCGACCTTTTTTAATTAACGATGGAGGTAATATTGAATTTGTTAAATACGAAAACAATATAGTTTATATAAAAATGATGGGAGCATGTGCTAATTGCCATATGCTGGATTTAACACTTAAAGATGGTATTGAAGCTGCAATTCAAGAAGAAGTTCCAGAGGTAATAGAAGTTGTGAATTATAATGACATAGTATAATACTATGTCTTTTTTATTATCCACTCAATAGTTGGCATATTTGTTTTATATCTAAAGGAGTTATATATATTAAATAATATTATTTCATATTGATTAGCTTTACTAGTATACTTTGTTATATCTTTATTGAATTCAATGCAATCAAAAAAATATGTTGGAAATAAAAGTCTTGAGAATAAAAGTTTGTAATCATTATCAGTTAAATTCATTTGATTAACAACTCCTAGTACTTCCATAAGATTTAATGAATCATTAAAAAATTTATTTTTAATGTATTCTGCAATATCTCTAACTTTATAATCAATGATTATATTATCCGGGCAAAAGAATTCATATTCCTTATCAAGCCTATTGTGACATACACTTAAAGAAACGTTTGATGAAACTTCCTTATATATTCTTATTGCCAGCTCACTTAATCCTATATAATAAGGAAAAATAACAAGCAATTCTTTATTCTTTATATGAATAATGTTTTGTTCGAAATAATCAACTTTTTGTTCCCATAATACATTCCATTTTTTAATTTCTCCCATACGTACATTAATAGAAAATTTTTTTATAAGTTCCATATTAACATTTGGAATATAATCCATATTTAATAAAATATATCTTTTATTATTGATTATAGTAATCATTTCATTTTTTGCATTAAATACAATATGATACAAATGAATATTACTACCAATTAAAAAATGATAAAATTGATAATCAATCATTCTATTTATTTCTTTTAACATATAATTATTAAAGAAAAAGCAGTTATCTTTCTCTATAAGCTTTGCAACATCAATATTGTAAAAGTATTTTATAGCATTTCTCATAATACATTTTATCCAAAAAAAAAATAGGCTATACCTATTTTAATAAAAAACATCTTTTAAATATAATCCATTAGGAGGAGCTGTCTTGCCTGCTTTTGTTCTATCTTCAGCTTTTATTATAGAAAACACATCACTACTTTTTCTTTTTCCTTCACCGACTTCAATCAAAAATCCAACAATGTTTCTAACCATATATCTCAAAAAACCCGTACCAATAATTGATATTATAATTTTATTTATATCTTTGGCATCGCGATATAAAGAAGCTTGCGTAATAGTTCTGACATAGTCATTTTTGCTATCGTCACTTTTTGTAAAAGATTTAAAATTGTGAGTTCCTTCCAAATATTTTAAAGCACGTTCCATTTCTGCAACGTCTAATTTATGATTATATTGATGCACATAATTTTTTTCTATAGGATCATATTCTCCCATATTAATCTTATAAATATATTCCTTATATTTTACATTAAAACGTGCATGAAAGTCGTCACTAACTTGCTCTATTTTTTTAACATATATATCACTTGGTAACATATTGTTAATGCTATGTTGTAACTCACTTAATTTTATATCTTTATCTAAGTTAAAATGTGCTTTTTGATTTAAAGCATGAACACCAGAATCTGTTCTACCTGTTGCAACAATGGATACATCTTTATTACCATTTATTTTTGTTAAAACTTTTTCTAACTCTTGCTGAATTGTTTTTTTATTTGGTTGTTTTTGGTAACCATTATAATATGTTCCATCATATGCAAAAGTTATTAAATATCTCATATTTATCCCCCTTAAATATTTCTCAATATATCTTTTATCAAGTCATTCATTTCATCTCTAAAGCCTAATTTTTTCTTTTTATTTAAGGCTAACAATTCAAATTCTATTATTTTAGGAACTACTATTCCGTATTTTTTTAATTTAGTTCCTTTTTTAAAAATGTCGTATTTATCTCCTTCTAAAACAACTTTACCATTATCTAAAACAAATATATAATCAGCTAATATGTGTGCAAATTCTACATCATTTGTTACAATTATTATTGTTTTGTTATACCTACGTTTTATTGTTCTTAATATTTTAATTAAGTTTGTCTTGCCCTGACTATCTAGGCCATATGTTGGCTCATCAATTACTAAAATTTCAGGATTTATTACTAATGCACTAGCAAGGGCAACTCTTCTTGCTTCGCCACCACTTAATGAAAAAGGATCACGTTTTAAATAACTATCATCTAAGCCAACCATCTTCAAAGAATCACTTATTCTTTTATCAATATTATTCTTACGATAGTTAAAAAAATCAATTTCAAATGCAATTTCTTTTTTTACATTTTCGCAAAAGAATTGTTCCTCTGGAAATTGCGAAATATATCCAACATTAAACCTTAAATCATTAATATTTTTTATTTTTTCTGTACTTGAAATGTTAAATTGTCCTACTTTGACATTCCCTTTAGTAGGATAAATAACAGCATTTAACATTTCTACTAAAGAAGATTTTCCACTTCCAATGGAGCCTATGATAACATTAATAGCACCAACTTTAATCCTTAAATCAATATCATCCAATATTTTTTTGTTACTTACAATATATTGTACATCGTTGTATTTTACTTCCATATTGCATCCACCAACTTTTGACTATCCAAATATATTTTGTCAATAATTTTATAATATTGTAATTTTGCTGATAACTCGATCACAAAAGGTAATTTAATATTATGTTTCATAAAAATATCTATTGATTCAAAGGCCTTTTTAATAGGAGTATATAATATTATTTCAGCATCAGCAAGAACTAACAAATGTGTTCCTTTCAAAATTTCTTCACTATTATTTGTAATGTTTATTATCGTTGTTCCACGCTTATTTAATTCTTTTAGAATTTTAAATATTTTTTCTCTTGTAATAGAGTCAAGCATTGATAGAGCCTCATCTAATAAAATAATTTTAGAATCATGACTTAAAGCCATTGCTATACTAACTAGTTGCTTTTCACCACCGCTTAATTTTCTAGAATCAATATTTAAAAGCTTTTCTATACCTAATATTTTAGAAACTTCCAAAATCTTGTTATCAGCATCATTTTTAGAATACCCATAAGATTTTAATAATAGTTGCATATCATCATGTACAGTGTTAAGCGTAAATAAATTTGATGGATTTTCAGGAACGTATCCTATTTCTTTTCTTATTTGTTTAATATTTTTAGGATTAATGAACATATTATCAACTTTAACATATGATTTAGAGTTTAATATACCATATATAATTTTAGCTAATGTACTTTTACCGCTTCCATTTTCCCCAATAATTGTCGTAAATGTTCCCGATTCTATCTCTAAAGAAAAATCATGATAAACGACCTTGCTATTATAATTAAAACTCATATTTTTAATTTCAATAATCTTGCTCACAGAAATCTCCTCTTTTTACTAATAACTAATCATTATTATAGTATATATGTCAATTAAAGTAAAGGAAAGGAAATTTAAACAATATATATAAAATATCTATTTTGCATATTAATATCATTGAAAAAAGGATAGCAAAATAGTTTTTTTTATATGATATAATAGAGACAGAGGTGATTAGATGAAAACTGATATTGAAATTGCTAATAGTATAAAACTAAAGCCAATAGAAAATATTGCCAAAAAATTAAATATTAAGAAAAACGATTTAGAATTTTACGGAAAATACAAAGCAAAAATTGGTAGAATTGAAGGTCAAAAAAGTGGAAAACTAATTTTAGTGACATCAATTAACCCTACTCCATATGGAGAAGGAAAGACTACTATGAGTATAGGTATAAATGATGCATTAAATAAATTAGGATACCAAAGTGTAGTTGCGCTTCGTGAACCATCTTTAGGGCCTGTATTTGGTATTAAAGGAGGCGCTACTGGTGGAGGATATGCACAAGTTGTTCCTATGGAAGATATAAATTTACATTTTACTGGTGATATCCACGCAATTACTGCTGCTAATAACCTATTATGTGCAGCTATTGATAATCATTTGTTTCAAGGTAATGAATTAAATATTAATCCAAATAAAATATCATTTAAAAGATGCATGGATATTAATGACAGAGCACTTCGTAAGGTTATTGTAGGAAATGGTAAAAATGAAATAAGTCGTCAAGACGGATTTAATATTTCGGTAGCATCTGAAATAATGGCTATCCTATGTTTAGCAACTGATTTAGATGATTTAAAAAAGCGACTAGGCAACATCTTCATTGGTTATAGTAATGATGATAAACCTATTTATGCTAAAGAATTACATATTGAGGGAGCTTTAGCTCTTTTACTTAAAGATGCTATTAAACCTAATCTAGTTCAAACATTAGAAGGAAATCCCGCTATTATTCATGGAGGACCATTTGCTAATATTGCTCATGGATGTAATTCACTAATAGCTACAAAATTAGCTTTATCACTTAGTGATTACGTTGTTACTGAAGCAGGATTTGGTTCTGATTTAGGTGCTGAAAAGTTTTTAGATATAAAATGTCGTCTAGGAAATCTTAAACCTAGCTGTATAGTTATAAATGCCACTATTCGAAGTTTAAAATATAATGGAGGATGTCCAAAAGAAGAATTAACTTCAGAAAATCTTAAATATTTAGAGGATGGTATATGCAACTTAAAGGTTCATGTTGAAAATATGAAAAAATATACATCAAATATAATTGTTTGCCTTAATAATTTTGCTAGTGATACCGACGAGGAAATTAATTATGTTCAAAAATATGTGAGAGGACTTGATTGTCAATTTGCTATATCTAAGGCACATACGCAAGGGGGAAAAGGTGCTGTAGACCTGGCAGAAAAAATAGTAAAAATATGTGACAATCCAATTGATTTTAAATTCCTATATGACTTAGATAAATCATTAAAAGAGAAAATCGAAATAATTAGCAAAGAAATATATCATGCTGATAAGGTTAACTTTTTAGATGATACACTAAATGAACTTGAAAGATTAGAGAAACTCGGATATGGAAAAATGCCAGTATGTATCGCTAAAACACAATACTCAATTACAGATGATGCTAATAAGTTAGGATACCCTAAAGGGCATGAAGTAACTGTAAAAGAAATTCGACTTTGTTCTGGAGCTGGATTTATAGTTGTGCTAATGGGAAATATAATGACAATGCCAGGATTATCAAAAAGTCCTGCTTATATGAATATGGATATAGATACTAATGGTAAAATAACAGGATTATTTTAATAAAAAGATGGATTTACAATTTAAATCTATCTTTTTACGTAAGATCTTCTAAAGTAGCAATTAACCACTTATAAACTCTATTTACCGAAGCAATTTCAACTCTTTCCTTTGTGCTATGAATATCATATAAATTGGGAGAAATAACACATATATCTAAATCTTTTATATGTTCCTTAAAAATTCCCCCTTCTAATCCTGCATGAATATGTTCTAACGTAATATTTTTGTTATACAATTTCTCGTAGTTATCAACTAATTTATCACGTAATAAGGAATTTTTGATGAAACCAAAGAAAGGCTTGCAATCAATTAATTTAAATTCTAAATTATTTGCTAGATTAGAAACTAACTTAATATAATGTGTTTCTTCCTCTTTATCAGAGCTACGAATACTTACATCAATACTTATAGAGTCTTCCAATGTATTTATTACGCCTAAATTAATAGATGTTTTAGGTGTATTATTATCATTATAAGTTAATACTTCTATAGGCAAGTTACATAAAAAGTTCAAAATAATATTAGTATCAGCTACAGATATAGCTTGATGATATTCATTGTTAGTAATTAATTCAATATTAATAGAAGGATATCTTATTTTATATTCATCACTTATTATAACCTGACTATTAGTCATGAAAATGCATTCACAGTTGCTAGGAATAACATTTTCTTTGCTACCTCCTTTAATCATTATTAGTTGTATATCAGGAAAGTTATGTAAGATTTCGCTTATTATTTTAATAGCATTTCCCCTATTTTTATCAATGTCTGTACCAGAATGCCCTCCTTTAAGACCATTTATCCTTAAAGTATAGGCTTTTTTATCACATTTTTCATAGACATATTTTTTACTTATATTAATGCTTGCCATACCTGCACAAGAAACGTCTATTATTCCTTCAGAAGTACCATCAATACTAATTAGTTTATTACCAGTTACTTTGGAATAATCTAGTTTTTTTGCGCCCAACATTGTTGTTTCTTCCTGAACAGTAAATATAGCTTCAATATTAGGTATTTTTATTTCCTTATTTGCTAAAATGGCTAATATAAGAGAACATCCAATTCCATTATCTGCACCTAAAGTAGTACCTTTAGCTTTATAATAACCATCTTCTATATACCAAGGTATTCCATTATTTTTAAAATCATAATTACTATCACTTGTACACACCATATCAGTATGATCTTGCAATATAATTGTTTCTTTTGCGTTACAATTACTTTTTCTTTTAATTATGACATTATTAGCATCATCTCGATAATATTCTAAATTATTTTCTTTAGCAAAGCTACATAAATAATCAGCAATTTGTTGTTCGTTCCCAGATTCTCTAGGAATCTTTAATATTTCTTCAAAAAATGCACATGGATTCATTCTATCACCTAAATTAATAATAACATTTAATAATTAAAAAATATACATAGTTTTGTCTAAATAAGAAAATAATATTAATGGTGATATTATGCTTGAAATAGTGAGTCAAATAAAAAACAAATTAGGAAACAGCACAGATATTGTAGAACGTAATATACATAATGTTACCTATATATACTTAGAAAGTGTTGCTAATGACGATAAAATAAGTAATTTTTTAAATAAAAGTATTGTTCCAATATCCTCATTGGATAACTTAATAAATCAACTACAAAATAATATTTATAATTCACATATAGTATTAGTTAAAGATATAAATGAAAGCTATTACTATTTAGCTTCAGGGTATGTTTGCTTATTTATTAATAATTCAAAACAATATATCGCTATAGAGTGCAAAGCAAACTTAAATAGAAGCATCACTGAGTCATCTTCTGAGCCTATTATAAGAGGGCCTAAAGATAGTTTTACAGAAAATATTTCTAGTAATATAGGCTTAATTAGAAAAAGAATTAAAGATTATAATTTATGGATTGAAGAATCAATATTAGGTAGAAGAAGTAAAACGAAAGTTGAACTTTTATATATAAAAGATATAGCTGACGAAACAAAAGTAAATAAAATAAAAAAAATTATCAAGAAAGTTGACATAGATGGAATTATTGACAGTGGATATATCAGAGATTATCTAGAACATAGTCAAAGGTCTTCTTTTCCCAAAATGATTAGTACTGAAAGGCCAGATCTTGCATGCATTAATTTATTAAATGGTAAAATTGTCATTATTGTTGAAAATAGTCCAACGGTATTAATATTACCTGCTAGTATGGATGATTTTTTAAAGTCATCAGAAGATTATTACTTAAAACCTATCAATTCAACATTTAGCCGTATTATTAGATATATGGCTTTTTTTATAACAATTTTAACCCCTGCTTTATATATTGCTTTTATGACTTTTAATCAAGAAATGATCCCCGACCAATTACTTATATCTTTAGCAGCACAAAGGAGTCAGGTACCATTTCCTACTTTTGTTGAAGTGCTGATATATGTAATATTATTTGAGATACTAAGAGAAGCTGATATTAGGTCGCCAAGTGCATCAGGAGCTGCTATGAGTATTGTAGGAGCACTTGTACTTGGAGAAGCTTCAGTAGCAGCCGGACTTGTATCCCCTATTGTAATTATAGTTGTTGCTATTACTTCTATATGTGAATTAGTATTTAGTGATATTGATATGATTAATGCAATTAGATTATGGCGAATGATTTTTATTTTTTCAACTATTTTTACAGGTATTATTGGAATTGTTGCTACAGGATTAATATTAATTATTAGATTATCAAGTATTGAATCATTAGATACTCCATATTTAATTCCTTTTAGTCCTTTAAAAAAATATATCCTAAGTGATAGTTTTATTTTAAAACCCGCCAATAAAAGAAAGAAAAGGCCGAGTTACTTAACAAATAATACTAAGAAAGTTGGTGGATAATGAAAAAGTTATTAATTTTTTTTACTTTAATAATATTAACGGGATGTTGGAATTATCAAGAATTAAACGATTATGCAATTGTTACAGGTATGGCTATAGACTTAAATAAAGATGAATATGAGGTATCACTTTTAATTGCTAATGGTGATAAAAGTGAAGATGGAAATAGTAAAGCTAAGGTGACTGTTTCTTCTGGGAAAGGAGAATCAATATATGAGGCTATTAAAAGTGTCAGTTTGGCAACTCCTAAAGAGCTATATATAAGTCATTTATCAGTTATAGTTATTTCCGAAGATATTGCTAGAAAAGGAGTTACCCCTGTATTAGACTTTTTACTTAGAGAACCTCAGTCACATCAAAATTTTTATTTAATAATAGCTAAGGATAGTAAAGCTAAAGATTGTCTTTCCATTCTTACACCATTAGCTGATTATCCATCGCAAAATATTACATATAATATTAAAATGACAGAGCAATTACAAGGGAGGATAACAGATGCTAGTTTTAATAGTTTTGTTTCTAAAATTTTAGAGAAAGGTAATAATCCCGTAACTAATAGTTTAATTATAATTGGTTCTACCGATAAAGGAACAAATGAAGAAGAACAGCAAAATTCTATTATTGGTGCTTATACTAAACTTGATACATTAGGATTATTTAAAGGCGATAAATTAATAGATTGGGCTACTATGGAAGAAAGTATAGGTATAAATATGATTTTAGGAGATGTTAATACTTTTTATGTGACTATTCCATGTGGAAATGATAATGTAGTTATTTCATCCAATAACTATGAAATAAAAAAAGATATAGAAAAAGATAGTATTACTTTAAATATTCAAGCTGAAGGAATGTTTAATGAAGTAGGTTGCACAATTGATTTGGAAGATAATAATACTATCAAAAAGTATCAAGAAAAAGTTGAAGATAAAATAAAAATATATATAAATAAAGCTATTGATAAGGCAAAGAGTATAAAAAGTGATGTATTTGGCTTTGGTTATTTAACTTATCGCAAATATCCAAAGTATTACAATAGTATTGATGATTGGGATCAACATTTTACTAATCTAACTATTAAAACAAATGTTAAATTTAATCTTAAAAATAAAGGTTCACTAGAGCAAACCATAGGAGAATTAACTAAATGAAAAAGAATCTAGGATATAGCGCTGCTGCATATTTTATTTATCGTAGTTCTTTTGTAGGCATTTCTTCTGTAGCTTTAGTTACTTTAAGCAAACAAAATGCTTGGATTAGTATTCTTATAGCTTTTATTTTAGGGATCATTCCCTTATATATTTTTTATATGATAGCTAAATATAAACCTGATTACAATATTATCCATAAAATAGATGATCTTTTTAAGCATACATCCTTAATAATTAAATTATTGTTGGCTATAAGTGTATTTAGTATAACTTTATTGAGTTTTTGGAATTTAACTAATTTAGTTGTTAGTCAATTTCTTAGCAAAACACCTGTATATGTTATTAGTCTTACAATGATAATTCCTATTATCTACTTGACTTGTCAGGATAACAAAGTTATTGCTCGTGTATCATTAATATTATTTTTTATTGCTCTTATTCTTTTTGGAGCTAGTGCAATTGGACTAACAGGTAGCTTTAATATAGAAAACATTGGACCCATTAGTGAATACAATCCTCTTAATGGAGCTTTAGCTTACATAAGTTATAACGTTTTGCCAATCTTTATACTTCTTATTTTCCCAAATAAAAATATAAAGCATAGTTTAATAATAGGATATGTTAGTTCTTTTATATCTTTATTTATAGTTATGTTCTTTTTAATTGGTGTATTAGGTATTAATTTATTAACTATTTATCAATATCCAGAATTTCATATTCTTAAGTTTGCTTTTGAAAAGTCTTTGACTGTTCGTTTAGAAAATGTTTTATCTACACAATGGATATTAGATATCTTTATATTTACAAGTATTGGTTTAAAATATTGTAATGATTCTTTTAAACTTAAAAATAAATATATTATTCCAATATTATTGATAGTTTTAAATACTTTTTTATTTTCTAATAATACTATTGCGAACATATTAGTCACATATGTTATTCCATATTTTATTCCTATACCCTTTTTTATCATACCTATTATAATGTTTATAAAAATAAAAATAAGAAGCCATAGGCTTCTTAAAAAACAAATTTTGCAATAATAAATAAGATCACAACTGCTACTAACACACTGAAGATAATTATTAGTACTTTCATTAGTTTATTATTTCGTGAAATATTACTATCAAGTTTCTTTAAATCTTCAAAATCCTTATCAGAAAAGCTAAAACTTGAAGTATAAAAAGTATTATCTATATTAGCTAAATGATTAGTTGTTACCTCTTCTACTTTAGGTGCTTCTTCAACTTGCTTAGCTTCATCTAATATTTTCTTGATTGAGGAAGCATCTCCTACCATTGTATCAGACTTTAAGTTATCAAACATTCCTAAATCATCACTATTTGTTTTAGTCTGTGAAACAGCATTTAGAATTGCTTGATCATCATCATTATCAATTTTTATATTTTTTAGTATTTCATATTGACTATTCTTTATATTACGATATTTTATATCATTGTCACTATGATCAATTTTAGCTTTATTTAAAATATCTCTAATATCATAATTTTTTTCTTCTTTTTCTTCTTCTGTTATTGTTGGAGATTCTTCTTTTGGTTTAAGTAAGTCATCGTAGTTTCTAGTTTTTTGAAACTCCTCTCGACTTTTTAACATTTCTTTAACTTGTGTTATATTTATTTCATTACTATTTGATATATCTGCTACGCCTTCAATATTGGTATAATTGCCTAATTCACTAATTTGTTGATAAAGGTGTTCATTTTTTTTACTACGCTCTTCGCTTTTATAATAACGTTCCATTCTACTAGCCATAGCATCACCCTATTTATATATTACCATAAAAACAATATATTTAAAATAATTCAGTTGCATTTTCATGATATTTTCATTATAATTTTAAATGGAGGTAATATTATGAAATTTGAAGTTAATCCAGATATTTGCATTGGATGTGGAGCTTGCCAAGCTATTTGTCCAGAAGTATTTCAAATAAATAGTGATGGATATGCAGAAGCAATTGAAGATGAAGTAAAAAAAGAAAATGAAGAAAACGCTGTAGAGGCTCAAGAGGGTTGCCCTGTTGGAGCTATTGAAACTATATCTGATTAATTATTATATCAATAACTAAAAACACATCATTGATGTGTTTTTATTTTTGAATTAATCCATATAATTGTTTTACTTCTTTTACTGTTAATTCTCTATACTCACCAGATTTTAAATCATCAACTGTTAAGAAAGCAAAGCGATCACGTCTTAATTTAATTACATGATAACCTATAGTTTCAAACATTTTCTTTATTTGATGATTTTTACCTTCATGTATAAATAAATCAATAACACTAGTGTTATTTTTTTTATCCATTTTTCTTAACTTTACCTTAGCACGACTTGTCTTATGTCCATCAATAACAACACCCGAAGCTAATACTTGTAATTCTTCTTTTGTAGGAATACCCTCAATTTTGGCAATATATTGCTTTTCAACATTATTTTTAGGATGTATCAACATATTTGTTAATTCACCATCATTAGTCAATAATAATACCCCTGTTGTATCATAGTCTAGTCTTCCTACAGGATATATCCTTTTATCAGTATCAATTAAGTCAACAACCGTTTTTCTATTTTTTTCATCACTTGTTGTTGTAACTATTCCTCTAGGCTTATTTAACAAGAAATATACTTTGTCTTGTTTTACAGATATGGCTTCTCCATCCACTGTAATGTCATCATCATAATTTACTTTTACACCCATCTCTGTAATAGTATTACCATTTACTTGAACATGTCCTTTGCTTATCAATTCTTCAGCTTTACGGCGAGAACAGTAGCCAGACTGCGCTATAACTTTTTGTAATCGCTCCATCAAATCACCTAAATGTATTTTAACATACGAACAAAAAAAAAGATATACTATTTACAAGTATATCCTTCTTGATCAGTCTTTATTGATTTCATACTATCATAGTTTTCACCCATCTTTTGAGTTTCAAAATCATTTTCATTCATGGCAGATGGGTCCATATCTATAGTAATTGTTATTCTGTTATTATCAGATTCTACTTTAGCTTTAAATCCTGCTGTTTTATTGTAAGATTCGGCAGTAGATTGTGCACTATCTTTATATTCATCAATATATTGTGCAAAATCACCTTCCGCACGTACAGTATTAGTTTGTGTTGATTTAGTTATACGATCGTTTTTAAATTCGTAAACTTCCGTTTTTTCATTAATAAATCCATTATCAGAACTTGTTTTAGTACAAGTTAATGTCTTTTTACTACCACAACCAGTCAATGTAACTAAAGTCAAAACTAATGCCCCAGTTATTAATGTCCTCTTCATATTCTACCTCCATTTTAATTATAGCATTTTTAATTACATTTTTCAACCAAAGAAAACATAACACAATATGATACTTGTAAGTATTCCTACCATATCGCCAAATAGGCTTGTTATCATAGCATATTTTGTTTTTTTAATACCAATACTTCCATAATATAATGCTATAACATAGAAAGTTGTATCCGTACACCCTTGAATAGTTGAAGCAAGTAGACTATAGAAGCTATCTACACCATATTTACTAAATATATTATTTAATAATGCCAAAGAAGCACTACCTGAAATAGGCTTAGTTGCTATTAATGTAATTAATTCAATTGGTAGTTTAATATTAGTAAATAATGATATTAATGTATTGAAAAATCCACTATTTATAATTATATTAACACTTAATATCATGGCTAATAAATTAGGGAAGATAGTAATAATCATTTTAAAAGATTCTTTACTTCCTTCAATAAAAGCTTCATATAAGTCAATTTTTTTAAATAAAGCATAAATTACTATTATTAATACCATAATAGGTAAAATATAATTAGAGATATTAGTACCTCCTTGCTAATAATGCGTTTAAAATAATAGAAAAGAAAGTTGCTACAAGCGTTGATATTAAAGTAATAAATACTGTTTTCGTAGGATCAACACTTCCATACATTATTCTTAGAGCAATAAGCGTTGTAGGAATAATTGTTATAGCACTCGTATTTAGGGCTGTAAAGGTAAGCATACTTTTACTCGCTACTTTTTTATTTTTATTTAACTCTTGTAAACTATCCATTGCTTTTAATCCAAAAGGTGTTGCTGCACTACCTAAGCCAAACATATTAGCAATTATATTACTTGAAATATAACCAAAAGAACGATGATTTTTAGGTATTTCAGGAAATAAGGGATGTAATATTTTGGATAAATATTTAGCTAAAATATCTAATAATCCACTTTTAGTAGCAATATTCATAATTCCTAACCATAATGTAATGACTGGGAAAATTTGTAAGAAGACTTCTAAACTCTCCTTAGAACTATTTAATATCGTTTCATTAACATTTATACTATTACCACTTATAATAGCATATAGAATACCAATTAGAATAAAATATGTCCATAATTTGTTTACCATATTTTTTTAAATCTCTCCCATAAATTTTCTTTTCTATCAATTTTTGTAGAATAAATACTATCCGTATAAACTAACTTATCATTAATATATACTTTAGCTTTTCCAACATTACCCTCTCCTACTTTATTATTTAATTCATATTTAATATATAACTTATCCTTATCTTGAATAGTATATTCATAACCATTATTTAATGATAATTTATAATTATAATATTTTTTATCAGGAATATTCAATATACCCTTATCTAAAATTTGATATTTATAATAATTATTAAAGCCATATTCAAATAAATTTTTATGATCTTGAAAGTCATTGCCATCAACTAACGTAACAGCTACTAAATTAAGATTATCTTTACTAGCTGTTGTTACTAATGTTCTTTTAGCTTTCCTTGTAAAACCTGTCTTGCCACCTGTTATATAACCATATTTAAATAATAATTTATTTTTATTTATCCAAACATAAGTTTTTTTATTAGTTTTAACTATATGTTGTTTAGTACTAACTATTTTACGATACTCTTCTAATTTAGTAGCATAACTAGTTAAAATAGCCATATCATAAGCTGTGGAATAATTACCCTCTTCTTCATCTAAACCATTAGGATTATTAAATATTGTATTAACCATACCTATTTCTTTAGCTTTTTTATTCATCAACTCAATAAAATTATTCTTATCAACATAGTTTGCTATTGCATATGAAGCATCATTACCACTTCTTAGCATTAATCCATATACTAAATCTCTTAGAGTTATTTGTTCTCCTTTTTCTATATATATTCCTGAACCATAACTTTTATCTATTTCATTACCAATTGTTACTATATCATCGAGTTTGCCCGATTCTATAGCTAATACGGCTGTCATTATTTTAGATATACTAGCAACACTGCGTTGTTCATTTATATTTTTAGCATATAAAATACGATGATTATCTGTATCCATTAATATAGCGCTTCTTGCACTAGTCTCTATACCATAAACATTAATAGGTATTAATAATAGAAAGAGTAGTATTTTTTTCATTATGTCACCTATATAAAGATATGAAAAAAAGGACAATTATAGTCCTTTCTCTCCATATTTCTTTTGTTTAAACATATATCCATAATTATCTTTAGTACTTAGTTCATCTACATACACAAACCCATTTTTTAATAACATATTTTTAGAAGCTTCATTATAACTACGAGCATGCGCTACAATAGTAACATCATTATCTAGTTCTTTAATATGATTGATTAACTCAGTTGCTATTCCTTTTCTTTTAAAATCATTAATAACAGCAATTTGATAAATATAATACATGTTGTCATCTTTAATAATTGATATAAATCCTATGATTTTTTTATCTAATGTACAAAGTATTAAAAAGTCGGAGTCATATGTTAATCCCGAATAGTTTAAAGTTCCCCCATTAATCCGTAAATTAGGCCTTACGACATCTGCTTCACATTCAGTACACACTTTAATAAAATTTGAAGCATTATTTGTAATTAATGTATATTCCATTATTTATTATCCTTAACATATCTTTTATGTAATTCTGTATTATAATGTAACATTTTTGCAAAATAGGCTCTATTTGTATTTTGAACTTCTTCTCCACAGAATTTGACTAAATCACCTACATTAATTTCTTCATTAACGTCATCACTCAAAAACATATATTTAGTATTAAGTGTAACTAATGTCCCTTTAATACCATCATATTCAACTACTTTTCCTATTTCATACTCCATACTGATGTACCTCACTTTTATCTATTTCATAACTTTTTAATATCTTTGGACATGTACTTTCTTTACTTTTTTCTATTAAAAGTTCAGCAACTCTTTTACAAGCAGCAACAACATCCTCATTAGAATAGGCTTTAGGATTACATGAAACACGTAATTCATTTAAGAATAATGTATTGCCATTTCTAAATCCACTTACACTTGATATATATTCCCCTGTATGAGAATCTAGAAAACGTATATGGAAACCATTAAATCAAATAATGATTTTCCTACTCCTCCAATACGCATACAGGCTCCTGTACGTTCTCCATGAGTAATATTAGATGGATGAGTAAAAATACCAACAATCGCCTGCATTTTTTTAGTTTCATATATAATACACTACCTATTATATTCATTATACAATAATTAAAAAAAAAAATACACTTAGTGTATATAAATACCATGTATTTTTTCTTTAGATATTTCATCTAAATCATCTATTACCCATTCACCATCTTTTTTAGATAGTTTAAAAGTAATATTATATTTTACTTTTTCAGTAGCTTTTTCAATTTTATCTAATTGAACATCAAAGTATTTGGTTGCATCATAATTTCCTTGATCATCTTTATAATCATCTTTATTTACTTCTTCAGATAAAATTTTACTATAGTCACTTACTTCAATTTCTGTATCTACTGTTGCTTTATCGCCATCAATTGCTTCATCTTTTATTTCATATTTTAAGTTACTATAATGTTTTTTCATAATTTCACGATAGCGTGCCTTTTGCTCTACCGTATACTCAGTATCATTAACTAAGGCATCCAAATCATTTAAAACATTATCATCTAATTGTTGATAACTATCTAAATAAGCTTCTACTTTCTTAGTTGGAGTATTAGTCATATCTTTACCCATATCACAACCAGATAGTAAGAATAAGGCAGCAATAACAAATAATATCTTCTTCATATATACCTCCCTTTATAGTATTAATCAAATAATTATATTTATACACCTGTATTTATATTTTTTTTATTTAAATATAATTTTCGAATAATATCTATTGGTATTACTAAAGAAGCATAAAAAATCGTTATTATAAGTTGCCTAAAAGTTAGACCATTTGTTCTAAAAATACTACCTCCATAATATATCATTAATATTTGAACAATAACTATCAAACACATAACTCCTATAAATACTTTATTCTTTTTAATATTCGCTAAAACATTTAAACGATGTGTTCTAGAATTAATACTATTAAATATATCTAAAAATATAAATAAACCAAAGAAAGCAGTTAATAATGTTTCTTTATTTTGATATATATTAGCAAATATAGGTAATTTTAAAAATATAAAGCACATAATAGATCCTACTAATCCCATACCTATAATTTGACTTATCATATATTTATTAATTATCTGTTCATTAGTTTTTTTAGGATATTCATTCATATATTCTTTTAATGGAGGTTCAAAAGCAAAAGCTATACCAGCTAAAGTATCCATTACCATATTAATCCATAGCATTTGAATAACTGTTACAGGTGTATTGATTCCAATAAAAGGGCCTATGACACTTAAACTTAACGCGCATACATTAATTGTTAATTGCAATATTATAAATTTTCTTATACTCTTAAAAATAGTTCTACCATATAAAATAGCTTTACTTATTGATAAGAAATTATTATCTAATATAACAACATCACTAGATTCTTTAGCTACTTCTGTTCCACTTCCCATACTAAAGCCTACATCAGCTCTTTTAAGAGCAGGAGCATCATTCACTCCATCTCCTGTCATACCTACTACTAGATTCATCTCTTGGCATACTCTTACTAATCTACTTTTATCATGTGGCAACATACGAGCTATTACTTTTAAATTAGGTATTATCTTCTTTAACTCATCATCTGTTAAACGATTAAGTTCTTCACCAGTAAGAGCGATATCACCTTTTTGATATAATCCTATTTCGGTAGCAATATTAAGAGCTGTATCTATATTATCACCTGTTAACATTACAGTATTAATATGTGCTTTTTGGACTAATTCAATACCTTCTTTTACATTATCTCTAATTTCATCTTTAATTAATAAGAACCCTAATAAATTAAGATTATTTAAATTACTAGGATCAATATTATTAGATGTAGCTAACATAATTACTCTTATACCTTTTCTTGCTTGTTGATTAATATAACTATTTATTCTATTAATATTTATTTTTTCTTTAAATCCTAGATTACTATAATAATATTTTGTATGTTTTAGTAATACTTCTGGTGCTCCTTTTATTAAATTTACTCTTTCTTTATCAATAATTGTTGTAATCATATACTTATTATTACTATCAAAAGGAATAACTTTTTCTTTATAAAAATTGATATTATTTTTTTTAATAAATTTTAAAATAGCCTTATCAGTAATATTTCCTCCAACAATTTTATCTCCATCATAGCTACTAGCGTTATTAATAGTACATGATATTGTAACTAATCGTGATAGATTACTACGAATTAAGTCATCGTAAGTATATTCTTTTAAACTTCCATCGACAAATTTTGTTACTTCTAATTTTCCTTTAGTTAAAGTACCTGTTTTATCCGTAAATAAGATATTTAAACATCCACTTGTTTCTATTCCCATTAATTTACGTACTAAGACATTATCTTTTAACATTCGTTTCATATTTGATGATAAAACTAATGTTAACATCATAGGTAATCCTTCAGGTACACATACGATAATAATTGTAACAGCAAGTGTTAAAGCATAAATTATATTACTTATAGATAATCCGTATAAAAGAATATAACTAATAAATACTAATATAGAACCTACATATCCTATAACACTAATAGATTTGGCTAAAGATACCAATCTTTTTTTTAAAGGACTAGTAGGCTGTTTTGTTTTTAGTTCTGATGCCATTTTACCATAAAAAGTATCCATACCTACTTTATCTGTTATCATAAGTGCTTGTCCATTCATAATAACACTACCTCTTAATACTGTATCATTTCTTTTTTTATTAACTATTTTAGATTCACCATTTAGACTTGATTCATCAATACCTATATTACCTTCAATGATATGGCCATCACTAGGAACCATATCTCCACTTTCTAGACATATAATATCTCCTACGACAACATCATTAATATTAATTTCCGTTTTCTTTTTATTTCTTTTAACGCGACAATTTGTTTTATTAGCTTCAGCCATTAAGTTAGCAAAAGCTTTATCACTTCCATATTCCGATATACTTGATATAAAAGACGCTGTAAATATTGCTACTAAAATACCAATGGTTTCATACCAATCAAAACTTTTCATTAAAAAGATAACTTTTATACCTAAAGCTATCAATAAAATTCTAATTATAGGATCCCCTAAAGAACTAATTACAAGTTTAATAAAACTATTTTTATGATATTCTCCTATACTATTATTCCCATATTTTTTTCTTTGTATAACAACTTCTTCATCTGTTAATCCATCCTTTTCTTTCATATAGTCCTCCTACATAACTATATGAAAGAAAAAAAGTACTTATGTACTTATTTTTCTAATTCACGATAATTTACTTTTCCTATCATTGTTTTTGGTAATGATTCGCGATATTCAAATTCTTTAGGCATCATATATTTCGCTAATCTCTTTTCGCAATGTTCTTTAATACTATTTTTTACTTTTAATGTAGGTTTAACTCCACTTTTTAAGACGATAAAGGCTTTAGGGACTTGTACTTTATATGGATGTGGTATTCCTATGACACCACAATTAGATACAGCTTCGTGTTCCATAATAACTTCTTCAATATGTGATGGATAAACATTATATCCTGAAACTATTAACATTCTTTTTAATCTTTGAACAAAGAATAAGATTCCTTTTTCATTAACATATCCTAAATCTCCTGTATGAACCCAAATCTTTCCACTACTATCTTTTTCTAATATTTCATTAGTCTCTTTTTCATTATTTAAATATCCCATCATGACTGATGGCCCACTAATACATATTTCTCCCACTTCATTAGTAGGTACTTCTTCTTTAGTATCAGGACTAATAATCTTTAAATCATTACCAGGAAGAGGTATACCAACACTACCTAATACATCAGAACCTAATGCTCCAAAAGTAACAGGCCCTGATGTCTCTGTCATACCATAGCCTTGTGTAATATTAACACGGCATCCATGTTTCTTTAAAAATTTATTAACTTGTTCGTTTTTTGTTTCAGTAAGTGTATCTCCTCCACTAATAACATATTTTACTTGCGTTAAACTAACATTATCCATATGCTTATTAGATAATAATGCTTCATATAAAGTAGGTACTCCTGCTATTAAATTAGGTCGATATTTAACTAATAATTTATCAAATCTTTTAGCATCAAACTGAGGAACTAAAGTAGCAGATGCTCCTAAACACAAAGGTCCATGAATACATACTACTAATCCAAAACAATGGAATAAAGGTAATATTGCTAATATAGAATCTCCTACTTCAACCTTAGGAAAAATAATAGGTGCTTGTTTAGCAATAGCATTGATATTTCCATTATTTAAAACGATATTTTTAGGTACACCATTAGTACCTCCACTATGTAAAATCACAGCAGGTTGATCTTTTGTTGTCTTAATTAAAGTTTTTCCATTATAGTGTCTTCCCTTAGCTATAAAATCATTCCAATACATATTAAATTCACTCTTTTTAGGAGTTTCAATTTTATAACCTTGTGTTATGTTATATCCTAATCTTAATAATAAAGGCATAGAGTCACTAGCAGATACAATAACAATCTTGTATACGTCTGTTTCATCAATAATATGCTTAATATTTTTATAACTTAAATTAATTGCTATTAACATTACACTTTGTGTATCAATTAAAGATTTTTTAATTTCTTCTTCAGCTGATAATGGATGCAACATATTAGCAATTGCCCCTATTTTATTAACAGCATAAAAAGATATGATAGCTTCAGGCGTATTAGCCATACATATAGTTACAACGTCACCTTCACGGATTCCTTGCGATTTTAATGCTCTAGCACATAAATCAATTTCACTAAATAAATTAGCAAAACTTAATTTACGATTAAAATAATTAAGTGCTAAAGACTTCTCATGCCCTTTGGCTGTTTCCTTTAAATATTCATATATAGATAAATTAGGAACTTCAATTTTACGATCTTTCTTTTGATAAAATTTATCCCACGGATGCTTATACTTAATATTATCAACAATTTTATTAATCAATTTCATTATTATACCTCCTGTTAGTTGTTAAACACTTGTTGCATAACTTCTAAATATATTATATAATTAATTAGAAGTTAGTATCAATCATCAATGTTTCAACAAATTGTAAGGTACTAAACACTTTTAGATAATAGTGTATAAAAAAGGAGTTTTTATGGATAGAAGAGTTAAGTATACAAAAAAAATTATTAAAGATTCTTTATTTGAGTTATTAAATGATAAAGACTTAAAAAAAATAACAGTAAGCGAAATATGTAAAAAAGCTGATATTAATCGTGCAACCTTTTATCGCTATTATCTAGACGTTTATGATTTAGGTAATAAAATAAAAGATGAATTCTCTTCAGAAATAATTTATGTTATTCGACATACTGATGAAGATTACTCTGTATCATTATTTGTAAAAAAAATATTATCTACTTTTCTAGATAACAAAGAATTAGTTAAAATACTATTTAATGAACATAATAATTTATATTCCTTTGATGATATCTTAGAAATAACCTATGATATGTGTAAAAACAAATGGATGTCTGATATTGTTGGTTTAACAGATGAAGACATAGAATACGCTACATTATATATTTTTAATGGTTCATTAGGTATTATTAACTATTGGATAAAAAATGATTTTAAAGAAGATATTGATAGTATTTCAAAAATGATTGAAACATTGAGCTATTATGGTATTAAAAGATTTATATATAAAAATAGAGATGTATAATTACATCTCTTTGTTTTTATCAATTAAGTTAGCCTCTTTAAGGACATTATAAATACATGAGTAGCTTCTTTTACCATAAAACTTACAAAACTTACGAATGCTAACATTAGATCGACGATATAAATCAATGATATATTGTCGTTCTTTTTCTGGCAAAGCATTGATAGGTTTACGATTTTTATTACCATGTTCTAAACTAATTGAATGCTCTAATATTTCTTTTTTTAAACGTAAAATATATTTTGGATGATATCCCGTTACAGTTGCAATTTCTTCATAAGACATGAATGTTTGTCCATCCATTTTCTTATTAATTAATTTTACGGCTTCCTCTTTTCTACTCATATAACCACCTGTGCTTAATAATAGATATTTTTATATTTTATCGAAATATGTTATCTTTCTTTCCATAACATCTGCTTCAATCGCATCACGAAGTAGTTTTCTTACTTCAGCAGGAGTTTGGATATTCTTTATTTTTATTTCTGTTCCAAACTTACCAATCTCACCATGAGAGTCTATTTTAACAGTTATAGTTCCTATATGTAATATTCTTTGATAGATACTTTCCGTTAAATCAGGATCTTTTAACATATATAATTCAATGGTATCTGTTTTACGACGAAAGAATCCTTTTTGAACAATTAGTTCATCATTAGTAATTTGATAGGTTGTAAAATTTAAATTTAGGGTTGTTAAAAAACGTTGCCATAATCCTGCAGGTTTACCTGTCCATAATATTTCAAAATCTGTATTTAAGACGTTTTTATTTTCTTCTTTCATAAAACACCCTCCTATTATTACCATTATAACATAATTTTAAAGGAAAAAGTCAAAATCTAAAGTCAATATATTCATTTTTTTTCTTATCTTCTTCGGTATCTTCAATTATATAGGTATCATTTATACCTTTAGCATTATTAATCCATAATTTAGTATAGGCTAAAAATTCATTAATATAATTCTTATCAATAACAGATTCATTAATAGAAAGTTGTTCTAATAAAAGACGATATAATAATTCTTCTTTAGGCGCTAATAGTTTTTTAGCGCTCAATATATCTTTTATTTTTATATTAACTTCTTGCATAATATGTTTATATTCATTTAATTTATCATTACTTATATCTAAAGAATAAAAGAACTGATCATATACTTTATCGATAACAGCGTTTACTTTATCATGATCATTACCATTATATAATTCATAACGACATAACTCATAATTTATCGCAATGATATTTATTTGAGCTTCTATTTCATCATATATTAACCCTACTTTATCGAATAGTTCAAAAATATCAGTAGATGAATTTTTAATAGTTTCAAATATTAGGTGCATCATAACATTAGAATTTATTTTCTTTTTACCAAAATTAAATAATTTCATACTATCACCATAATAATTATACATAATTTATTGTTTATAGTAAATATTTGACTTTAACATTTAATAATGATAATATATCACCGAAGCATGGGGGAAAATTAAAATGTTAAAACAAGGAATCAAAAAAGCTATTAAAGCTGCTGATACAGTATATGCTCACTCAGAGGGAGAAGTAAAAGCAGAAAGAGCATATAAAACTAGTGATGAACTAGTAAGAGCATACAATGAATTATATAAAGGTAGAAAGACTTTAACTAAACCACGTCTATTAGAGTTACAACACATTAATACAAATAGAGAATATGAGAATTTCATTATTGCTTTAGTTACTTTATTTAATCAATTGCCAGTTGATAAAATATTTTCAAAGACAATACAAGTAGAACCAAATAATACTTATGTACCTATCTTTGAAATACCAACATGGGAACTAGATGAAGAAGAAAAAGATACACGTCGATTAACAGATTCGCAAATATTAGCAATGATAAATCATATTTATTGTAGTGAAGGATTTGAACAAGAAGTAGTAAATCATATTAATACATCTATTTTTAGGCCTTCGGCATGGCAACAATTTACATTAACTAATGGTAAATGTTTCGTTTATCGTGACTTTTTAGCATTTAAAAGTAAAATGATGTTAGAAAGATATTATGATGTTAGAGAAATAATCATTCCTAGTCGTGAAGCTGTAATGATGATTAAATCATTACATAATAGATATGATAATTATGTTAATATTTTAAGATATTATATGGAAGGACAAGCAATATTAAGTTTTCAAGGTACGATGCATGAAGTAGGCGCTAAAGACTATGCTGCTGATGTCATGAGAGATTTAATATTAAAAGCCCAAAAATATTATAAAAACATTACATCTAATCAAAAAGTAAATGGCTTACAAAAAGCCCAACTTATGGATTTTACTGATCAAGTTATTGGTTACTCTTTAGCAATGCTTAATAAAGTATCATTAATTGATATGTTAGAAACTCCTTTCATAGAAGGAATTAATACGCCTGATTTAAGTTTAGTTGATACATCTTATGATGAAATATTAAATATTGCTAAAGAAGATGTAAAAACACTATACAAAATATAGAATGTTTGACAACATTTATTATAAATGTTACTATATATTCCATGTTAGAAATGAGGGATTATTATGATAAAAAAGTATATAAATGCTGAATTAAACGATGTTAAACAAAAGCTACATAGTTGTATAGATGCAAGAGAAATAGAAAGACTATTACAAACATATAATGATTTATCATTAATTGCTTATGATAGTAGTCATAATGATAATGTATTTGAAAGAAGAAACATTATTCAATTAGGAAAAAGACCTATTGATAGTGAAGAAAAAAGTTTTATTGATAACGTTATAAAATTATATGCTCAAATGCCATTATTAGAAACAGAATCTACTAAGGAATATCCAACATTAAGATCAACAAAAAGTATTAGTGCTGATGATATTGAACAATTTATTTTAGATTTATATCAAGAAGAAATAGGACATGAAAAAATATCTAAAGATCAAATAGTAATTTTAACGCCTAGAAGAAAGCCCTTAATACTAGATTCAGGTAAATGTATTGTATATAATGGTATTGATAAACCTAGACTAGTCATGGAAAGATATTTTTCAGTAAGAGAATTAATTATTCCTGCTAGTGATGGTGTAAAACTTATTTCAGAGTTTTCACAAAGTCCATATTCAACATCTACAGATATTGCTAAAGCCTATATGGAATATAAAGCTATTATGAATTTAAGGGATACAGGCCTTGCTAGAGAAGCATCTAAATACTTAGATATAGCTGAAGATCAAATGATTTTAAAGGCTCGTCATTATGCATCTAAAACTATGCAAATGGATAAATTATCTGATGATTATAGAGCGCAAATATTTAATTTAGTTAATCAAATAATTGGTTTTAATTTAGCGCAACATAATAATATCTCATTAGGTGAATTAGCTACTTTAAGTAAACATAATAAGCCATTTTCTATGAGTGATTTAAATACATCATATGATGAACTAATAGAAGATACAGCTAAAGTTTATAAAAGAAAAAGAAATACTAAAATATAAAAAATAAAGAGTTATTTACTCTTTATTTTTTTCACATAATTATTGACTTTAGTACTCCATGTTTTACTAGTTGCATATTTTTTATTCATTTTTTCAGGAGTATTCAATCCTTTAGCATAATAATTCTTAGCTAAATTATCAATAAATTTTTTAATCCCTGTATCTAAAGTAGAATAGTATGCATATGATCCACATCCAGAACCTTTCTGTCCACCAACATTATTACATTTTTTAACAAGATTACTACAATTCCATTCGCATCCTGTTTCAACTAATATAATACCTGTTGCGACATAAGGATCAACACCTTTTTCTAATGAATAAGATGCAATTAAAGGTCCTTTACCAGATATCGTACTATGTAAAGAACGATTAATTTTTTCTCCTAACTGTTTCATGGTCATACCATCATATACTATCTCTGCTTCTTTTTGTTCTTTTATTATTTCTGGTGTATTTATACTAGCTTCAAAAACATCTTCAATGAATTCATAATTACCACTAGTACGAATAGGTTTTACTTCTTCATGTTGAATATCCTTGGAGTAATCGTAAATAACTACACCACCAAATAAGCAATCTAATAGAGCTAAAAACACTATTATGATTGTCTTTTTGTTTGCTTTCACAATACTCACCTCATAATCTTCCTTTTTCTTGTAAAGCAAATTTATCCTACCATATTATTAATATTCATGTCAAACACCAAATAGTCAATTATCGTGTAAAATAGCCATTTTAAAGCTAAAAAAAAGAACTTAATGTAAAGTTCTCAATTTATAGATGCCTTATTTTTTAAGATATATAAGTATCATTTTAACAAAATATATATCTTTTTTGTGTAAAAATAGGTATATATTCCTAAAATATAGCTATTTTTCTACTACTTTATGTAGTAAATCTTTATAACCATTTACCCCAGGTTGATCATAATAATTAACACCTAATAAATAACTACCTAACATAGCGCTCATCTCAAAGAAGAATATTAAATATCCTAAATTATACTCGTTAATAGCATCTATATTAATAATACTTGTAGATGTATGTGGATAATGTGCTTGCGCTACACATAAGACAGCTTGATTATTAATTATATCTAGTTTACTATCTTCCTTTGCAACATTAATTGTTGTTGAAAAAAGAATAGGTAATCCTTCTTGAAAATATTGTCCTAAAGAATGTAAATCACGTGTATTAACTGTTGATATAGGAAGTATTCCTTTATTATTTTTTCCTTGACTTTCGGCAAATAATTGTTTTAACCATTCTGTAAAATAATATAGTTTAGGCTCATATACATTAAATGATTCTACATATTTATTACTTTGATACTGCTCATTTCTTAATGTTGCATAATAGTAACAATCATCAATATGTTGTTTTGACTCTTTAGCACCTTCTAATAATTTGTCAACATCATATCCTGCTACGGCAATTGGAAGTAAACCAACATTAGTTAAAACAGAATATCTTCCTCCTACATCTTCAGGTACATTTAATAATATCGTATTATTTTTAGTAGCATATTCATATAAATCACCTGTATGATCATTCGTTGTAATAATTATTCTATCATTATAATTATCATATTCTCTCTTCATATACTCTAATAAATAATTAAAAGCAAGTAATATTTCTAATGTCGTTCCACTTTTAGAAATAACATCTATATATACTTCTTTCCCTTTAATATAATTAATTAAACTATTTAAATATTCATTTGATAAGTCTGTACCTACAAATAATATTTCAGGTTTATTAGTGCTAAAATAAGGATTTAATGCCTCTATAATAGCTTTAGAACCTAAATATGATCCCCCTATTCCAATAACAAGAAAAATATCGGCTTTAGATTGAATATCTAAAGCAAGCTTTTTAACATCTTTAGTATCTTGATTTAGATTATACCAACCAGTTAAATTATTATCTTGAATAAATTTATTATGTATTGCGCTTAAATCATAGTTATCTAATTTAATTGTATTATATGTTTTAAAATCAAAACTAACCATTACTATCTCTCCTTATTAAACCAATTAATATAATTAAAACTGTTAACATAACTGTCACAATAGGTAACTTTAAATATATACCTAATAATAAAACAATTAATAATGTTATAAGTTCGCCAATATTTCTTTTGAATGCTCCATCTATGATTTGATGGCGATATTTCTTATCAAATATATATCTAAGTAATACATATATATTAATATAAAAAGGTGTATCTAATATAATAAAACTAATTATACTAAAATAGCTAACAATAAATATTGACTGATTACTTATATAAGTATAACTAAATAAAATGAATGATAAAATAGAAATAAATATATCTAATACATTATGAATATTTTTTATTTTTTCTATCTTATTAAAAGGATTATCTTTTTTTAATGTCCATATAAATAAACTAATTCTATTTTTAATAATAGCTAAAGAAGAATAAAGATTTTTTTCTTTTTTATTAGTAACGACTAAATTACGTAGTAAGGAAGTATTTAAAATATTAGAAGGCATTTTATCTTTTAATATTTCTATATAATTATTAATATTTATTACATAGTTATGATAAGCATCATATTCTCCATATTTTATACTACCATTAAGACTACATGAACTATAGCCATACATTATTTTATTATTTATAAAAACAGGTTTATTATAAGGATGTTCTAAAATATTAATTAACTTAATAATATCTATTTTATTATCAATAATAGCTAAATACTTATATGTATCATGAAATGTTGTATGGCCAATAAATAATTGATAATCTTCATAATCTGATAATTCTTTATTTAATAATTTTATTAATTCTTCAATAGCGCCATTTTTTCTATTGTAACCACACCATAAAGGTTCCATCTTACATCTTTTACGATATAAGAAATAAAAGATATCTTCACCATATTTAGCATTTAATCTTTCACATATATTTAATCCTTGTTCTAATAATTCATCATCAAAAGGTTCTATTTGATGATCACAATAAGTACAATCAACTAATAAAGTAAAATGCATATTATCTTTTTTATTTTCTAAATATGTCTCTTCTAAGAAAGAAAAAGCCTTATCAATATCTTCATTATTACCACTTATAATATATTTAACACACATTGTCTTAGGTATATTTTTTAAATCATATGATAATAATATTTCTTTAGGTATAAATAAACTTATTATTTTATAAATAATAACGTAATTAATAGGTATTATAATTAAAGTCATCTTAGATATAAAGCATAATAAAATAGCTATTATAATGCTTAATATTAAAGAAACAATAATTGTAATAATATTAATTTTATAATAATTAATTCTCTTAAATAAAATACTATAAAGATTAGTATTTTTTTTGATTAATTTTTCCGTATATTGATATTCACTTATCTTTTCTAAAGAACTATTCTCAACAATTCTTTGACGATATAGTTTTTTAGTATTAGAACATAATTGATTATACTCATCATTACTAAGTAATAAATTTTCAGTATGACTACATTCATTAATGATAGTATCAATACATATAGAATCTAAATAACTAATACTCATTAAGATATTATATATTGTTATTTCTTTACGTGTGCTATAACGTAGTAATTTTTCAGGTTCATACTTTATTAAATCTACTAAAGAATTAAGTAATATATAATAACTTATTACAGTAATATCCTCTATCTCTTTATAAATTAAATGACATTTATTAATATTTTGATATTCATTTAAGCAATTGATAATATTATTATCATTAACTACATAATTATGTCCTTTATAATAAGTATTAATATGAGCATATAATTTATTAGGATAACAATAATTATTTTTAAACTTAATAAATAATAATTTATTTAATATTAATTCATTAAGTTTATTAATGTCGACATTATGTTTTTTTAATTTCTTAATATGTCTACAATACTCTTTTAAATATTGTTCATTTTGTTGAAGTAATTTCTTATATTTAAACATACTGCCTCCTTTAGGATATCAACTACATTATATCATAAAAAACGTATAAATTAATTATACGTTTCATCTTTACGCCATTTATATTTAATAGGTCCTTCTGTATAAACTGTTAAAGTTTCAAAATTAGAATATATCTCTTGAAATAGTCTTAACATTTTTTGTTCAGACATATTTTTTGTTTCTAAAACTTTTTTTACTTGTTCGTCATTTTCAGCACAATCTAAATAATACGCTAAAATTAGTAGATCATAATCTTTAAAAGCTTTTTTAATTCTTATGTCACATTCTTTCATAAAAGTGATATCTTGATTATCTAATTTATATTTTTCTTCAAGTATAGTTTGACTGCTAGAATCTAATGCCTCCCACACTTGATATATAGAACATAAACGATTACGAACACTTTTATTTTTATATGTTTGCATACAATTAAAGCAACATCTAATTATAGCTTCACGTAATGACGTATTTCTTTGTAAATAATAATAAATATAAGGAGCTGAAAATTGTTCCATAATACAAAAATGATTTAGAAGAATATTTCCCACTGTATTATCTTTGATATTAGGATCTCCTTGTCCTGATTTTCGGTAAATATCAATAGCTTCTTCAATAGAATATTTTTTATATTTAATTAAGTAATAAATTGGCATATAGTTATATTTTTGTTCTATACAATATTGATATAAACTAATATTTCCCACACGATAATAATCTTTTTTAGGAGATAATGCTAATATTTCTTCAACATCTTCCTCTGTGTATGTTTCTCCTTCACGCAACAATAAATAAAGTTTCGTTTCAGATACATCAGGATTTAACTTTAATATTTCAGGACGTGATAACATCTTACCTTGGTATGGGAAATAAGCAGTTTGATTTCTTTTAATCGATTGAATAGCCTCTTCAATCGATTCTCCTTTTTCTAAATGACGATATAAATTACTACTATCTATTTTTTCTATCTCAGCTATTTCCCCAACTGTCTTCATACCATCTATCCAATAATACTTTTTAGGAATTCGGTTATTAGTATGTCTTTCTTTAGGTTCACTTTCTATCTCTTCTAATGATTTACCACTACATAATTTTTTCGCTACTGTTTTATAGTTTTTCCCTGTCTTATTACAAAATTCTCTAATAGTTAATACTCCATCATGATAAGGATATAATTTAGGAGGTGTAGAAAAATGTGGAGGCTTAACATAAGTAACAGCAGCTTCAGGTGTCATTGTTTTTAATCTTTTATACATTTGTTGTTCACATACATGTGCTAGCTTAGCTAGCTCAGGTGCTGTATAAAGTTTTCCATTATATAAATATTTAGTATGTGGTTTCATATTAATTTCCCCTTTTGCTCGTTTATTTTAACATATTTATCTTTTTTGTCAAATTAAAACATATAGTTTAAAACTATATGTTCTTCTTTTTTAAATATTCTGTATATATCATAAGCCATATAATCGATATACACGCACCTATAGTTATATCACTAAAATAATGTACTCCTAAATAAACACGACTAATAGGAATGATGACTGCTAATAATAAACTTAATATAACTAATATATTACGAAAATACTTTTTTAAATTACTTCTATATAAATAATAGATTATTAATCCATAGGCTGCAACAGCTGTCATGGTATGTCCACTAGGAAAACTATATCCTGTTTCAGTAATAATATTAATATCGATAGGACGACTTCGCATAAAGATATTTTTAAGAATAAAATTAAGTGTAATAATAACTAAAATATTAATTAAAAAATAAATACCTTTTTTTCTATCAATACCTAACATAATGATAATGAGAATGATAGTACTTATAACGCCTCCGATATAAGTAAATACCTTAAAAATTTCCGTAGTAATAGAGCTTTTTAAAGAAATAATTAAGTTATAAAAGAAATTATCATATGGTGTTAATGAAAAGAAATAGTAGCTAATAATAAATGATAGTGTTATTAATACACAAAGAGTTATAATAAATATTTTTTTCTTACTCACTTGTTAGTATTATGATAATAATTAAACTCTGAAAGATTAGATGATACCCAATCTAAATCATCATAATTATCATCATCTTTATTCCTTTCAATAAGACTTATTAATTCACTCATACTATGACATTTATTATAATCAATACTATATTTATTCAATATTTCAATTTGTTCTCCTGTAAGAACAATATCATATTTATGATACTGAATAAATCTCTTTTCAACATCTTCTAAATCCATCTTATCGCCTACAATCTAACTCTCTTCATATAGCTTAATTTTACCTTGACGATGAAGTAATAATATTTTATTCCATACATCATCTTCAACATATCTATTCTTTTTAGGATGTACTAAATATCTAATATAAAATTCAATATGACTATCAACGACACGTGTATAAACGATTGGTTCTAACTTATTATAATAAATACGTTGATCAATACTTATATTATCCATATCACGACGCATTTTATCAGGAATACGTTTAACAACTTCATTACTATTAATAATCATATATAAATATTTTTTTACTTTATCAGGATCTTCATCTAAAGTCGTTTTAACTGTTATTTCACTCCATATATATTTAAAGTTTTTAGCGTAATTCTTAATAGAAGAATTAATCGCTACAGAATTAGGTACATTAATGATTCTACCTGTACTTTGTTCTCCATTAAGATTATTTCCCACTTCAAGTAATTCAAAATCTAAAGTACCTAGACTAATAACATCACCTTTAGTACCATCAAATTCAATTCGATCATCAATTTGAAATGGTTTTTTAATCTTTATATATAATCCAGCAAAATAATTAAAAATTAACTCTCTTAAAGCTAAAGTTAAGGCTGCTGAAACAAAACTAATAATAGTAATAATATTTTCTAAATAACTATCCCATAAAATAAAGATAATAATAACATTAACTATACCAAATATTAATCTGCTTCTTTGGTAATATATATATCCTTTTTTTCCTCCAGTTAATTCAAAGATTCTCTTTAAACAAATTAATATTAATTTAATTACAAGTAAAGATAATAAAGAAAGAATAAGTAAAAAGATATATTCTTGATTAATACCTGTTATATTTTCTATAAAATTACTAAAAATTCTTAGATATTCCATATAATCTCCCCTTTTCAAATAAATTAAATCAATATATCATATCTTTTAAATATTTGCAATACTATTATATCATAAAAAAGAAAAAGAGTAAGATTACTCTATTTTAAAACTAATTTTTTAGCCATCTTTTTAGCGTCTTTATTCGCTAATAAGTCTTCGGATAAAGGTATATCTCGGTAGTTTTTATTAACCATAATAGCAAGGACCATCCATATAGCATCTTTTAAAAATTCTGGACTAAATAATAACCTATTAACAATAGCATCCACAGGATATGATTCATAATAATCAATATGATCTAAAAAGATATCATCTTCATCACTAAATTTCCCAACTAAATATTTAGAGGCAGCATAATCTATCTTACCTATTTCTAAAGCTAAAGAAGTAGCATTATCCATATCTATCTTTACTAAATTATTAATAAATCCTACAAGATTCATAATAATACCATCATTAAAATCAATCATAGATACATTCTCTTGATAGTGTTTCTTTCTTTTATAGTTAGTTGTAAGTAAAGATACTGTTACTTCTTTATCATAATTTATAATATCTTCTTGATGATTACAAAAGCGACTATTTAACCATGCATTTTCACTATCGGATAATGATTTAACAAGTAACATCTTAGCTAATCCATTCATATTAGCAAATTCATCTATTTTCTCTAATAATCTTGCTAATAAATTTGGATCAGCTGATATCTCAGCTACTAAATCATCATAATCTTCTATATCACATAATAGTCCTAAAATATCTTCTTCTTCATCATTATTCATACATTCTTTTTGCTTATAACTTAATATCTTATAAGCATCTAAGTACCCTGTACATAGTAGCATGCATACTCCTAATTTACTATATGCATCTTTTTCAAATAAAGTATAAATATAAGGTATTTTTAAATCTATTGTTTTTTTCCTATCTATACCTTTTAATTCTCCTTCTTCAACCCATTTTGATACAATACTACGTATCTGTTTATTAAACCCTATTACATCCATAAAACCACCTGAAAGTATAACTACTTATTATTTATTAATCGATCTATAGCGAACATAACACCTAAACGTCCATAAGCATAGGTTAAACTACCTTGTTGATAAGCTATGTAAGGTTCCCTAATAGGGCCATCACATGATAATTCGATTGATGATCCTTGAGTAAAGGCTCCTGCAGCCATAACTACTTGATCATCATATCCAGGCATATCCCAAGGTTCTGGTAAAGCAAAAGAATCTATTGGTGAACCCATTTGAATTCCTTGACAATAACTTACTAAATCTTTAGGATTACCAAAAACGATATTCTGAACAATATCAGCACGTTCTTCATTCCATTTTGGTTCTACTTGATAGTTTAAATCTTCTAATATTTTACTAGTTAAAATAGCAGTTTTTAAACTACTAGCTACAACACTAGGTGCCATAAAAATACCCTGTAATAAAGATTTATTTATTCCTAAAGTAGGTCCTACTTCTCTTCCCTCTCCTGGTAAAGTTAATCTTTCTCCTGCTAAATCAACTAAATCTTTACGTCCTGCTATATAAGCACCATTAGGAGCTATTCCTCCTCCTAAATTTTTAATTAATGATCCAACTATTATATCAGCACCTACTTCTGTTGGTTCTTTATCATTAACTAGTTCACAATAACAATTATCAACCATAATAATGACATCTTTATCTACTTCTCTAATTGCTTTAATAGCTTTTTCTAATTTATCAATAACAAGACTTTTTCTAGTAGAATAACCCTTAGATCTTTGTATTTCAATTAATTTAACTTTATTCTTTTTTAAATAATTCTTAATTGCATCATAATCAAAATCGTTATTAACTAGTTCTATTTGATCATATTTAACTCCAAAAGCTTGTAATGAACTATTATTTTCTTTAATACCTATTACTTCATGTAAGGTATCATAAGGTGTACCTGTAATACTTAACATTAAATCTCCTGGTCTTAAATACGCAAATAACGCTACCGATAGAGCATGACTTCCTGATATAAATTGACTTCTTACTAAAGCATCTTCAGCACCTAATACTTGCGCAAATACTTTTTCGGTAGCATCTCTACCTAAGTCATCATATCCATATCCTGTTGTTGAATCAAAATGAACCGTAGATATCTTATTATCACGAAAAGCTTGTAATACTTTTAAACTATTACGATTACATAACTCATCTATTTTTTTAAACTCTTCTTGTACTTCTTCTTCAGCTTTATTTACTAACTCATAAGTTTTATAACTTATCATTTTATTCCTCCATCTACTCTAATTATTTCCCCATTAATATAACTGGCATTATCACTAGCTAAGAAATAGATAACATTAGCTATTTCTTCTGGCTGTGCAATACGTTCTAACATAATATTTTTACTTTCCTCTTCTAAATATTCAGGTAACATCTCCATTACTGATGGTGTTCTAGTCCATCCAGGCGCCACTGAATTAACTCTAATATTGGGCGCTAAAGCTTTAGCTAAATTATGTGTTAAAGATATAATACCTGCTTTAGAAGCATCATAATCAATACTATAAGGATTAAAACAATCTATACCATTATTAGATGATACATTAATAATAACTCCACTACTATAATCTAACATATAACGAGCAACTTGTTGACTAATAAAGAATGTTCCTACGAGATTAGTATTTAATACTTTCTTAAAATTACTAACTGTATGATCAAAAAATTCATCATCATGAGCTATTCCAGCATTATTTACTAAGACGTCAATATGATGATATTTATCTATAACCTTTTCAATCATATCGATTACTTCTTGTTCATTACTAATATCTGCTTTAATAGTCATAGCATCACTACCATACTTTATAGCTTCTTTTTGTACAATTAAAGCTTCATTCTTATGCGTATTATAATTAATGATAACATCATAGCCTTCTTTAGCAAATTTAATAGCTGTACTAGCTCCAATACCAAGACTAGCTCCTGTAATTAAGACAACCTTTTTATTCATAGAACACCTCTAGATTTATTATATCAAAAAAAAGATAATAATTATTATCTTCAGACTGTTGACAAAGTAAAATTTGTTAATAGTCTTTTTATTTTTCGAAAAATGTATTATAATTAAATTGC